>CAZRYD010000120.1:13848-17478 GCA_964604225.1 uncultured Caldilineaceae bacterium | reverse complement strand
AAGTTCGATCAACTCAGCTTTGTCTGAGTCTATTTTGCACTTTAAAGTCTAGATTTTCTATGAGCGATCCATTGCTGCCAGTAACTCCGCCACTACGTGATCCAGCCCTTCTGTTGATAAAACTGCTAGGCGACCGGCAAGCAAAGGCGAATGTTGGAGAACTTCGGCTTGGGTAATGTTGTGCCAAACCGGTAGAATAACTTTCTGACCGGCAGTATTTTGGATAGCAACCAAGGCGTCAAGTTCGGCTTTAGCCCAATTTTTCTTGAAAAAGCTAGGGCTGAGCACCACAATTCCATAACGGGAATTACTCAGACCCTGGTCAATCTTTTCACGTAAACTATCGCCAACGGTGAGGGTAAATTTATCGTACCAGACGCGCAGCCCTTTTGTTTGCAATGCTTGCGCTAAGGTGCTGACATAGGGCTTGTCTTCGCTGGCGTGGCTGATGAAGACATCCCATTGAGTGGGGGCGGACCCCGAGGCTGCCGGAGAAGTTTGTGGGGCAGGGCGAGAGGTAGAAGGCGAGGGTGTAGTTAAACCGCCAGGAGCGTCAGAATAGGGTTGGTACTGGTTATAGCGGGCGGGGTTGCGTTCGCTGGCCCAGGCGAGGAGTTTGTCCACCTGCACCCGGCGTTCGGCATACTCAATCAGACGCTGGACAATCTCGGCTTTGCCGGCGCTGGAGGAGAGCTGATCGTAAACGGGCCGGAAGATGGGTTCATCGTAGGCCAGTTCGCGCAGTTCTTCGGCGTTGAAGCCTTCGGTCAGCAAAGTGCGAATATTGCGAATATTGTAATGTTGGTCCATAGATCCACTCTCCTCTAAACTTCTTAGTTCGTCTGTTCAAAGGTTGTAGTTATTTACGCATTGGGCTGTCGTAGCGATGTTAGCACCTGCTCGCACAACTTGGCCCCAATCCAAATATCTGGTCGAGCAGCAATTTCGTTTATGAGCAATTTAACTTGGCTGAAGGAAAGCAGGTTCTGGCGATGAGCTTGCACCAAAATGCCTAAAGTACCCCGCAAGCGCAAACGCAAACGACGAGCCTCAGCCCGCGCGACTTCGTCGTCCAGCAGTATCAAGGGGTCATTCAACGTTTGAGCCAGAGTCAATACTTCTACTTCCCCCGGGTGGAGAATTACCTGCGGTTCATAAATGAGTTGTTGGTCCGTTTCTGAAATATCTACAACGGGCCAAGCTTGATACTGCCAAAATAAGCGTATCGTCAAGGCATCGGATGCACCACGTGCTTGCCCTCGCGTTACAACCTCTTCATAAACGGCGCGTGGAATCCACACCTCTGTGTACAAGTCAGCTAGAATGTCTAGCCGGTTCAATTTGCCCAGCGCCATCAGCGGGCCAGCATTGGATAGAACTATCGGAGTTTTACTCAACTTAATTCTTCTGCTAATGTCTCGCTGCTAAAAGGTGGTTCTATACCTTGAGCATAAGCATAACGGGCTAGGTCAGATGAAGATACACCCGCTTGATGAGCCGCCGCTCCAAAGGAAATGCCTCCGCGAGCATAATGATCTAAAGCCCTTTCAATTTTTAACTCGCGTAAACCACGTTCTAATATCTCGACCAAGAATTCCTGGCTAACTGAGTCCAATTCTTGAGCCAGTGAATCTGGCACAGTCAAAGTTAATGGCTTTGTTGACATCTTATTTACCTCACCTTGCAAATCTACATTAATATGATGATACCACATTTTGGGCTTGGTCTGCAACCACTTTGGCATTTTAGATTTCGCTTGCGTGCCTTTGGCGAGATTTTGGATTTCAGATTGTTTTCTTCCCGTTCGAACCTTTAAGGTGCCAACCCTTCTTACTTTCCCACCTCAATCTCCGTTAGCTTGACCGCTCCATCCGCCGAATCGGGCACAGCCAGCCGCTCGCCGGTGTCGGGTCGGTAGAGGCCGATTTGCAGGGTGTAGCGGCCGGGGGGCAGGTCTGACAAGCGGTGCGCGTCGGCAATGATCTCGCCGGGGTCCCACAGGCTGGTGGGGTAAGCCCCGGCGGCGGGGGGACTATCAAATTGAGCAGCGAGGTTGTCCTGGGGGTCGAGCAGATGAATAAAGACGGTGTAGTCGGCGGGGGGAATGGTATCTGCTCGCCAGTACAATGTTATTGACAATTGACAATTGTCAATTCTTAATTCGGCTGGACTGTAACCAAGCAGAGTAATTTGTCCACCAAACGAGAGATTGATTGACTCTTCTGACTGAGAGGCAACAACAGTAACGCCGGGCGGGGGGCCGCCGACTTTGAGCGGGCCGAGGCGGACGCTGTTGCGGTCGAGGGGTTGGCCGTTTTCAAAAAGAGGCAGGGAGAAAGTGGGCTGAGCGGAGGGGTAGAGGCCGACGTCGAGCCAGTAGACGCCGGGGGGGGCGGCGGCGACGACGGGCACGTCATAGGCATCGGAGACGATTTCGCCGGGCACCCAGAGCAGGGTGGTATAGTAGAGTTGGGGCACACGGTCGGCGCCGCCGTGTTGGCTGGCGTTGGCGTCGAGCAGGTGGTTGAAGACAATCAAGTTTTGGCCGATAGGGCGCTCAGCCCGCCAATGCAGGGTGATGGGAAAGCTTTCACCTGGCTGCACCCGGCGCTGTGGCAGGTCATATCCGAGCAAGGTGAGGGTGTCGGCAAAGTTGGCATTGAGTGTATGTTCCATGCGAGGAAGATCAAACTGGCGGAGACGGTTGACAATTGACCATTGGCCGTTGACAATTGACAATTGATACTCGCCGCTAGGCCAGTTGGCGACGACGACGAAGTGGGCGATGCTGCCGCTGGTGTTGGAAATGACCCGGTCGGGCGGGAAGGTCTGGCCGGTGGGCGCGACCAGTTCGGGGGGCGTAGAGTCCGGCAAAACAAGGCTGAGGGTACTGCGGTAGGTGAAGGGGCTGTCGGGGGGGAGGTCGTCGGTGCGGAGTTGAGCGGGAGAGCGGAGGAGCAGGGGGGTAGGGGCGAGATCGAGCTTGGAGATTAGGCTGAGCGGCGGGCTGGCGGGTTGCCCCAAGGAGTCGAGGAGACGGAGGCTGAGGGTGGCGGTGGTAGCGGGCAGGTTGGGCAGCAAGGGGATTGGGATGGTGTGGCGCAGCACGTCGCCTTTGTCCCAGGCGCGGGTGGGGTAGCGTCCGCCCACGAGCTGACCAAGCCAGCCGCCGAGAGTCTGGCCGGTCTGATCGGCCAAGGTTAGCTCGATGAGGTAATCGTCGGCTGGGACGGCAGTGGCTTGCCAGACCAGGGTGACAGGCAAAATGCCGGGAGTGGCTTGCCCCAGGTCGTAGCCAACCAGACTGACGCCTTCAGCCAGCTTGGCGGGCAACAGGTTGGCTGCGGTAGCGGCGTCGGCGGTGGTGCGAAGGGGGATGGGTGGAGGGTAGCTGGTCTGGATAAGCTTGAGGCTGTAGAGGCTGAGGAGCAAGGCCAGGAAGGGGAGGCTGAAGCGTGAAACGTGAAATGTGAGGCGTGAGGCGTGAGGCGTGAAAGGTTGAAAGTTGAATGTTAAACGTGACAACCCCCAAACCAGCCCCAGGGCGATGGCCGGAAGGGCGGGAAAGAGGTGGCGGCCCTGGGCGGTTTCGACGATGCTGCCGGATAGGATAAAGCGAAGCAGGGGGAG
>CAZRYD010000120.1:5495-13748 GCA_964604225.1 uncultured Caldilineaceae bacterium | reverse complement strand
CGTGAGGCGTGAGGCGTGCCTCTTAATTTCGGGTCCCCATCCCCTGACCCTTAACCTCTGACCCCCACTCCCCGAAATGATCGCCAGAAGGCATAGCAGGCTCAACAGCCCGTAAACCCAGGCGGGCAGGTCAATGGTGCTGCTGCCGCCGAAACTGCCCCAGAAGGTTTCGAACAGGGTGCTGAACCATTCCAGCCAGGCGGCAAGGGGGGGGAAGGTGAGCGAAATAGCTGGGGAGGCCAGTTGGCGGAGGGAGGCATCGCTGCTGCCGGCGGTCAGCGCGGCCAGCGAGCCGGGCAGCAGGCCCAGGGCGTCGACCTGATTGAAGTTGAGCCAGATGAAAATGAACCACCAGCCGGCGGTGAGGAAGACACCAAGGAAGAAGGGCAAGATGGAAGATCGGAGGATTGGGAGAATGGTGGAGCGAGGTGAAGTTCGAAGATTGGAGATTGGAGATTGGTTAAGCTCACGGCTCCTTTTATTTATCGTGCGCCAACAGGCCCAGATGATGACCAAGGCCCATACTGGCAGAGCATTATACTTAGTCACGGTGGCCAGGCCCAGCAGCACGCCTAACCCAAAGACGTGGCCTGGGCTGGGGCGGGCAGGATAGGTAATCAAGGTGAGAAAAATCAGGCCGGAGAGACAGATGAGCAGGTTGTCATCGTTGACGGCCGTGCCGATGAAGAGCACCTGGGGCATGAAGGCATGCAAGGCGGCGGCGCTGGCGGCCAGGAGATGTTGGCCGGTGAGTCGCCGGGCGATGGCATAGGTCAAGGTGACGGCCAGAGCGGTCAGGGCGACGGAGAGCAAGCGGCTCAGGTGCCAGGCCAGGGGTAGGCCGCGCCAGGGGCGAGACTCGTCGGCGGTGTGGATATAGGCGGCGATAGTCTGGCCGTCGGTTGAGATGAGGCGGCGAGGCGTGTCGCCGACCGCCTTGAGGCGAGTCGGGGGCTCATCACCAATGGCAGCGAGCGGACCGGCGACCAAAAGGTGATAGAGCGGCGGCCAGGCTGAACGATAACCGGCTTCGCGGCGTTCGGCCAACGTGGCCGGTAGGCGAGCGTTCCGGGCGATGAATTGGGCGTAGCTCAGATGGGCCGGTTCATCCGGGGCTTCGCCCAGGGGGACTTGGCCGGCGTAGGTCAGCGAGAGCGCGAAGTGAAGGAGCAGGATGAGCAAGAAAGGCAGGTGAAGGGTGAAGCGCCCCCAGGGGAGGCTCTGCACTGGGGCATGGTGTATTATTCGTCGATTTGCCGATTTGCTTATTCGCTCATTCGCCATTGGGCGGCTCTACTCGGATGGTGACGTTCAGGGTCACAAAATCTGCGGCGGGCTGGCCGTTGTCATCAAGAACGGGGACACGCTCTTGGGTGGTCGAATTGTACCAGCCGACCTGGAGGTGGTGGTCGCCGGGAGGGGCGCCGGCGGGAATGGTCAGGGTGTATTTGTCGGTTATTTTTTCGTTGGGCTGCCAGGCGGTGGTGGGATAGCTGCCCCAAACGGGTTGGTTATCCTGGCTGGCCCGGTTGAAGCCGTCGGCGGCGATGAGGTGAACAAAAACGGTGTAGGGGGCTTCGGTGCGACCGTGACTCAGCCAGTAGAGGGACAGGCTAAATTTGTCTTCCGGTTTAAGGGTAAGCCGGTAATCCGCTTCATTGGCGTCAGGAGTCAGGCGGGAGTCGCCCTCTTTATCGAAGATTTGGAAACCACGCAGCCGGAGGCCGTGGGCAAACGCAGCCGGCTGGCTGATGAGGGTAGCGTCGCTGGCGGGGGGGCTGAGGTAGAGGTTGAGATTATAGTCGGGGAAAAAAATTTGATGGACCCGGTCGGCGTGACGGTCCAGCCAGTTGAGGACATCGCCCTGCTCGTCGAACCCTTGCCTCAAGAGCGGTAAAAACCAGATACGCTGATAAGCGCCGGCGATATCCTCGGTTTGCTCCAGCCGAACTTTGGCGGGTTGGTCGCGCTCGACGGGGACCACGTAAAAGGGTAGCTTATTGGGGCTGTAGTAACTGACCGCCGCCTCGGGGAAATTGGTCAGCATCACATCGCCGGGGCGAGCGTGGTCACTGATGTAATCGTGAAAAAGCCGCCAGGGCGGGGCCTTGGCATAGACGGGGTCGGCCAGATAGTTGTACAGGGCCAGAAAATTGACCCCCAGCAGCAGAGCCAGGAGCAGCGCTGACATAAAACGTAAGGCGTAGGGCGAAATATTCGCTATGTGCCCTTCGCCCCTTCGCCCAAGGGTCAAAAAACCGGCGGCCAGCAATAACTCAAAGGCGGGCTGGGCCTGGATCAGAAAACGTTCTTTGAAAAAGGGTCGGTCGATGGACAGAGCGATGACCCCCAGCACAGGCAGGGCAAAAAAAAGCATCCAAAAACTGCCGGAGATAAAGTCACGGCGAAGCAGGCTAATCAGGCCGATTACCCAGATCGGAGCCAGGAGAATACTGACCCACAGCCCCCAGGTATTGTCGAGGGTGAAGCCGGATAACAGCGCGGTGGAGGCCAATCGCAGGATAACCGGCGGGGAGAGGGTTTCGATGCCGCCGGCCGCTTCGCCCACAAAATTATAGGCCAGTTGCAAGCCGGGGATGATCAACAAACCAATGGCAATCTGCGAGACGAGCCAGAGCCACCTTTGCACCCAAAAGCGGCGGATATTTATGAGGACAAATAAACCCTGAAAGGCAATCAGAAAGACGGTGTAGTAGTGGATGTAAAAACAAGCCAGGGTGAGGAGGATGTAGAGGAGCCAGGGCGCGAGGCGCGAGGCGTGAAACGTGAAACGTCCCGCGTGAGGCATAGCGGTCTGGCTCCTGACTTCTGGCTTCTGACCTCTATGTAGAGCTGCCCACAAGGCCCAGGCGGAGAACAGTCCTAACAGGGTGAAAAAAGGGTAGGAGCGGATATCTTGGGCCAGCCAGATTTGGAGCGGGTTGACGGCGAGCAAGGCAGCAGCCAGCAGGCTGACGCCGGTGGCGCGCAGGGTTCGGCGGGCCAGAGTGTAGAGGGCGGCCACGGCTAAAGTGCTGGCGATGACTCCGGCAAAACGCATGGCCCAGGCACTCTCCCCGGCCAGCCATTGCCAGGGGTGGAGCATGAAATAGTAGAAAGGGGGATGCGGGTCGGTGACTCGGGAGAGTTCCCACAACTCGCCGATGGGCAAGGCGGAATAGAGGACTGTGGCCGCCTCGTCGCCCCGCAGAGATTGGGCGTCGAGTTGGTAGGTGCGCCAGCAAAAAGCGGCTAATATAAGCAGCAGGCTAGCCAAGTGGAGATATAAACGGGCCGGGCGAAAAGCGAAGCTCAAAACCTAAAACCTCAATTCGTTGGTCTAATTCAGTTTTGAAGCTTAATGAAATTGGGTAAATTCACAAAATCTGCGTCCCCATTTTTCAAAAGCAGGCGCTGCCCGGTTTCAGGCTCATACCAGCCGACCTGCAAGGTGTACAGGCCGGGGGCTAAATCGGGTGGCAGGGCTAAGCTGTAGGAGTCGATGACGATTTCACCGGGATCCCACCATGAGGTGGGGTAACGGCCCTGTTGGGGAGGATTGTCCTGTTGAACCTTGAGCTTGCCGGCAGCATCCAGCAGGTGGGTGAAAACGGTGTAATTTTGGGGTATCGTCGTTAGGGCCTGCCAATGAAGTGCAAAGGACAATATTTGGCCGGGAGACAGAGTCGAAGTTGGTAAATCAAAGCCAATGAGGGCAATACTGTCCCCAAAGTGAAGATTGGCCAAAGGATATTGCGGCGGGGCGGGCGGTTGCCGCCAAACGTGAACTTTACCCAAAATCAACCTGTCAGCGGCGGGCGAGTTGGCGGAGCTGGTCACCGGTAGGCGCTGCTGGGTGGCAGGGTAATAAAGGCCCAGTTCAAAACGATACACGCCGTCGGGGGCAGCGGCGGGGAGGGTGAAGGGCAGCACATCGGGGACGGTTAGCCCGACCGGCCAGCGGTGGGCATTGTAGAGCACCCCGGCCAGGGGCACGTTGAGTTGACCCCAGCGCTGCTCCTGAGACACCTCAAACAGGTGGACAAACAAGTCGTACTCACCATCTACAGGTCGTTGAGTCTGCCAGTTAAGGAAAAGCGTCACGGTCTGGCCGGGCTTGACGACAGCCGGCTCAACCCGGTAATTGGCTAATAGAATGTCATGATTAAAGCTGGCCTGGAGGGAGCGCCAGGATAGTTCATCTGGGCCGGTGGGCAAAAAAGGCGCCTCGGCGGCCAGAGGATAAACCTGGGCAATCGGCTCTTGCTCACCATCCAGTACAGTGGACAAAGGAACCGTCTGGCGAGTCTGGTTGGAGAGTGCCTCGACCTGAGCGGGGGTCAAAGGGGGCAGCAGGTAGGCCGTCCCCTGGCTGTGAGCGGCAGGTTCAAGCAGCACAAAAACGGACTCGGCAGTTGCCTCGTTGGGCAAAAGATATACGCTGGGCTGGTGTGCGGCCAGCAGGCGGCGCAGGGTAGTGCTGTCAGTATTACGCAGGTTGGGGTAGTGGGCCTGGAGTAAAAAATTAACCACACTCTCACCGTAGAATTGTAAGGGGGTCAGGCTCAGTTGGCTGGTTTGGCTGTTGAGGTAGCGGGCTATTTGGGGCGGATGATCACTGAAATTGTTGTAAGTATTGGCCCAGACAAAAAAATAGGCGTAGATAGTGGTCAGACCGCCAAAGATAAGCAGCAGCAAGAGCGGGGCGTGGAGATGAAGAGAGGCCGATAGCAACGGCGAAAACCGCATTTTTTGGTGCTGTTGTATCCATCCGCCGAGGTGCTTGGTCAAAGCGGTCAGGCCAATCGCTGAGAGCAGGTATAGGGCCGGCCAGGCCATGATGCCGCGCAAAAGAGTCGTGGTGGCTTCCCAATCCTGCCGGGAGAGCAGTATCGGTGCGGTACCGATCACCCACCAGAGCAGTAAAAACTGGCTGACCGGCTTTTTGACATGGTAGAGGCAAATTGTCAGGCCCAGAAAAAGCCCCAAGGCCGAAACAAGATCAAGCGCCGGCCAGTGGCCCAGCCAGGTGTTGCCCAGAAAATGAAGGCGTAGCAGCGCCAAAAAATTGCTGAACAAGGTTTCCAGTGGGTTGCTGCCGGCAAAAATAGAGATAGCTTGGGTGCGGCTGTTCAGGGCCTGCGGATTTTGTTGAAAGTAAAGCAGCAGCGGCAGGGCTGTGAGGGTAGCGCTCGCGCCAAAAACCAAGCCGTCCATTAAGCGGGAGATACGGGCTGAGGTGGACCGAAGTATCTCAAGAACCATAAAAATTATGAAGAGCAGCGGCAGCAGACGGGCGGCCAGGTAAGTGTAAAAGCTCAGCCCCAGCAAAAATCCGGCAGTGCTGAGCCAGACTCGCCGTGCTCTTCTGCTTTGGGGCCGGAGTGGATACCACCCCTGCCAGAAACACCAGATCAGCCCCAGCAGCAGCGGTGGCAGCAGAATGGCTCGCAGGCTGACCCGGCTAAAATAGATGTGCCAGTAGGAGACGACCAAGCCGGTGGCAGCCAACAGGCCCACTAAGTGAGAGTTTGAACCTTGGAGCGTTGAATGTTCCCGTCCCAGGCGCTGCCCCACCAGATATAGCAGCGGGATGGTCAAGGTACCCGCCAGAACGGATGAAAATCTGAGAGAAAAAAAAGAAATACCACCCAACTGCAAGATCAACCCTTGCAGATAAAAGAAAAGCGTTTCGCGGCCAAAGTTATTTTGTAAGAAGGGCGTAAGCCAGCGGAGTCGAAATAGTTGGAGGGCGTCTAAGCCGTCAACGGCTTCGTCCAGGCTTAGCGACAGCGGCAGGTCATTTAAATGAACCAGGCGCAAGCCAAAAGCCAGGAGAATGACAAGCAAGAGGTAGTATAGCGGTAAGTTGGAGAACGGAAGCTCGTCAACGCTTCGCCTCGACCTTCCATTTTCCATTTTTTGTCTTTTCCGAGTTTGACCGACTCAGTCTGATTCGCTCGAATCCTGCCCCATCAGCTTTTTGGCCAGCTTTTGATAAGCTTTGGCCCCTTTGTGGTTGCTGGCATATTCGGCGATAGACCGGTTAGCCACGCTGGCTTCGGCGAAGCGAATGCTTTTGTGGATAACCACGTCAAACACTTTATCGCCAAAGGCGGCCCGGATTTCTTCCAGAACTTCGCGAGAGTGAATGGTGCCGGTTGAGTACATCGTGGCCAGGATGCCGGTCAGCTCCAACTCAGGGTTGAGGCGCTCCTTGATGCGGACGATGTTATCGAGCAGGTCGCGCAAAACGCGCATCGCCAGGTATTCACATTGCAAAGGGACGATAACGCCATCGCTGGCGCATAAAGCATTAACGGTAAGCAGGCCCAAACTGGGGGGGCAGTCAATCAGGACAAAATCGTACCAGTCGTCCAGCGGCTCCAGCACGCCGCGCAGCACTAACTCACGCCGCAGTTCGGGAATGAGCTCGATTTCGGCGGCGGCCAGATGGTTGTTGGCCGGGATGAGGTCAAGGTAGGTTTGGGCCGGGTAGATGACCCGATTGACAGGCAGGTCATCGGGGTTCATCAGCAGGTCGTAAACCGTGTGCTCTACCCCATCGGCATTGATGCCCAGCCCGGCGGAAAGCGCGCCTTGAGGGTCTAGATCTAACACCAACGTTTTTTTCTTCATGTGAGCCAGGGCGACGCCCAGGTTGATCACGGTGGTGGTTTTGCCAACCCCGCCCTTTTGATTTGCAAAGGCAATCGTTTGTGTCATAACTCCCCCTCCAGTGTGGGAATTTATTCGGTTGTGTCTGTAGCCAAAGGCGGCATGGTGGCGACACGTTCGGTCAGCCGCGCATAATCTACGGCTCCGCGACTGCGGGGCGCATATTCAAAGATGGTTTTGCCCTCGCCGGGCGCTTCCGAAAGCTGGGTGTCAACCCGGATGGGCTTGGTGACACGGTCGCCAAAGGTTTTGGCCAAGGCGTCCAACACCCGCTGACTCACCCGGCGGCGCGAGTCGTAAAAGGTGGGAATAATCAGCCGAATGGTGGCTCCTTTGCCCAAGGTACGGCTGATTAATTTGAGATAATCCATAAATTGCTGGGCTCCGGCCAGGGCGAGCATCTCCATCGAAACGGGGATAAAAACCTCGTCTACGTAAGCCATGGCATTAACCGTCAAAAGTGATACGGAGGGAGCGCAGTCAAGTAACAAATACTCGTAGCCGTTCAAGCCGACAAAGAGTTCGGAAAAAATCTCCTCGCGGGCCATTTCCAAGACCATGCGCTGTTGAGCTTTGAACAGGGCAATGCTGCTGGGCAGCAAGTCCAGATTTTGCCGGGCCGGCAAAATGCACTCCTCGGCTTTGACCTTGCGGATGAGTACATCGGCCAGCGATTTTTGGACGTTAGTGATGCCCAGGGCAATGGCTACATTGGCCTGGGTATCCGTGTCAATGATGAGAACTCGGTGTCCCCGCAAGGCCAACGCCGCAGCCAAATTCACGCAGGTCGTCGTCTTGCCGATGCCACCCTTGAATCCAACAATCGCTATCTTGCGCATGTCAACTCTAGCTATAGCCTCTCCGAAGTAAAAACCATCTGGTTTACGTCAAGTGGTTGACTAGTATTAGTATATCCCGACTTTTAGTTGTGGTCAATTATTTTTTGGTAGTCGGTAGGTAGTTATGGGGGGTCAACGGCTGGCGGTTATCAGGACGGGCTGAGTGAGAATGAACTGCCCTTCAGGGTCCTGGCTGCCAGCGGTCAAGCGGACCGGCAGGCGTTCCCCACTGGGCTGATCATACAGGCCGATAGCCAGGCGATATGGGCCCGGCGGCAGGGAGTCGGGGGTAGGCAGGGTGTGGGGATCGAGGATACGCTCACCGGGCGTCCAGATGGTGGTTGGATAAGTATGGTTGACCGGCTGGGCGTCGCTGCCGGCGACGATGGCGTTGTTTGAGTCAAGGAGATGTACAAAAACAGCATAATCCAGCGGCGGCGAGTTCAAAGCCTGCCAGAGCAGGGTAAGCTGTACCGGCTCTCCGGCGGCCACGGTTGGCGTGTCCAGCCTGAAACCTGAGAGTTGGGCTACGTCGCCGAATTTTGCTCCCCCTCCTTTTAGGGGTGGGAGAGGGGGAGGCGCAGGCAGCGGTACCTTCAGCGGGCCGATAAAAAACGTATCCGGTGAGTCGCTGACGCCAGCAGTTAAGGGCAGGCGCTGGTTGGTGGCCGGGTTGTAGAGAGCGACAGCCAGCCAGTAGCGCCCCGGCGTGAGCGAAGAGGTTTCCAGTTTGACC
>CAZRYD010000120.1:4127-5395 GCA_964604225.1 uncultured Caldilineaceae bacterium | reverse complement strand
ATCGACGGGAAGGGGGGCCAGCCGGGCGACGGTTTCACCGCGTGCAGTTTGGATGGCCTGGGCCGAGTCGCCGGCTAAGGCAATCTGGATCAATTGCTGCCCCTCGGCGGTCAGCGGGGGGAGAAGGGTGGCGGCGTCGCCTTGCAAGCGGACCCAGACCGGGTCAGATTCATTTTTCTCCGGGGAGATGACCAGCGCAGCGTCGGCGGGGTGAGCTGAGAGCGATGCATGCCGTTTGAAAGTTCCGCTCAGATAATAAAGCAGCGGCTGGTCGTTGAAGCGGGCTAAAGGCAGGTAAATCGGGCGAGGATCATCAGCCCGGTCCAGAATGGCATCACGGATGGCGACCGCGCCGTAGTCGTAGATGCCCTGCGTGACCGGCAGCTTGGTCCACTCGACAAAGTAGGCGGAGAAAGTGCCGGGGATGGTGGCGAGAATGAGGAGGGGGGGTAAAGCGTGAGGCGTGAAACGTGAAACGTGAGGCGTGAGGCGTGATTGGAGCCAGGTGGAGAAATTGATTAATCCTAGAGCGACGAGGATGGCGGTGGCGGGCAGAGCGACGATCATACGCAACGGGTGGGGGGCTTCGATGGCGATGAGGGAGGGCGAGATGCCGATGAGCCACCACAGGGCGACCAACCGGGCCCAGAGGTCGCGCCAGTTTTTTAAGGCGCTGCTGAGGCCGAGCAGGAGAAATGGAGTCAAAATAGGCGAGAGGCCGGGCTGGCCGGGCAGACCGAAGATAGCGTTGGAGCTGCCGGCGCAACAGAAGAAGCCCAAGACGCGCAGCAGATTGCGGCCCAGTTCGGCCAGGATTTCGGCAGGGGTGTCGAGATAAGTCCAGATCATCACCGAGGCGGCGCGGGCGCTAAATTGGGCCGGATGGGTGGCAAAGTACCAGAGCAGCGGTGCGGCGACCAGGAGAGCGGGGAGGATGAAAAGCGTGAAACGTGAGAGGTGAAACGTGAGACCTCTTGCGTTTTGTGTCTTGCCTAAGAAAAATTCGGGCAGGAGGGCAAAAATGAGAATGATCGGGATCAGGCGGGCGGCGGAGTAGGTGTGGAAGCCCAGTCCCAAAAACAGACCGGAGAGGACAAACCAGCGTTTTTGGCCGTTGGTCCAACCTTTGAGAAAAAACCAGAAAACCAGCACGGCCAGCAGCGGCACTGCCAGCGGGCGCTGGTCGCCCCGGCTGATGCTGATGTGCCAGGATGAAACAGCCAGGGTGAGTCCGGCGAGGCTGGCGAGCCACAAGGGTGAAGGGTGAA
>CAZRYD010000120.1:0-4027 GCA_964604225.1 uncultured Caldilineaceae bacterium | reverse complement strand
GAATGACGGCCCGTGTTTTTACTTTTCGCCATTCGCCATTCGCTATTCGCTATTCCTAAATCGTAGAGGAAGCCAAAGAGACAAACTACATTCAACAGGCTGATGAAGGCCAGTTGGAGGCGAAAAGCGAAGGGAGTCGTGCCAAATAGCCAGATGAAAGGAATGAGCAGGTAAATCAGCAGGGCTTCGCGGCCGCCGTTGGTGGGGAAGAAGATGACCGGACTGCCGCGCTGCATAAAACGGACAGCGTCGAGGCCGTTGATGGCCGGGTCGAAAAAGAGGCCGAGGGGGTGGTCGGCCAGGCGGTAAAAGCGGAAGAAGGCGGCGATGAGGGTGACGGCGATAAAAGCCAGCCAGAATTTTGATCTTAGATTTTTGATTTTGGGTTTTGGATGAGTAATCACGTTTGCTGCGATTATAAATCCATCATCCCAAAAAAGAGAAATAAGACATTATTGGAAATAGAACACGGATATAGGCAGCAGATACGACGGATTGGCACGGATTAAGAGGAAAAATATATAAAAATCTGTGTTTATCCGTTCTATCCGTGCCAACCCGTGTCCCATTTATCCCTAACCGGTTGTTTCCAATAGAGTGTTATCGTCGAGTTGGCCGGGTTAGACCCGTTCCAGAGCTAGCTCCGCTTTACGGCCATACAGTAAGTGTTGAAAGGTGCTGGTGGCGACCACATCTTGCAGATAGGCTTTACTTTCTTCATAAGTGCCGTGCTTTACCTGGCGTTCAAACTCATCGTAATACCAGGCCCGGGAAAAGGTGTCCGGCTGCTCCAACCAGCCGGCATAGCCATACTTTTCTATCTGGGCCAGGGTATTGTCGGCGGGAACACCGACGGCGTCTAAAACCACGGCCAACAAATCCAGCTCGAAATAGCTCAAATTGATTTTCCCTGCTACTTCGCGGATTTTTTGCTGGTGTTCAAAATGCATTTGCAATAATTTGAGCAAAATTGACTCGTCCATTGTTTTCTCCCTCGATCTCCCGCCTCTGTTGGAGCTGGTGGGAGTTTTTTGATTAGATTTAACTTGATTGTATAGGATGATCGTCTGCCAATCGTTACGAAAAGCGTTAAATTTTTGAAGTTGGTGTCAGGCTTTATTTAAGAAACACGCTCTGAGACAGTGTCCCGCCTCAGCCGGGAAGATTGTCCCGCCGGGTAGCAAAAAATAGCGCGGACTTTTGGGCGGTAGGGTAAATTTCCATTCCGGTCAAAAATCCGCGCTAATTTAGCAGAAGTCTTGTAGCCTCTACCGGGCTATCCGAGCCTGCTGCTGGCCCGGTCGAGGTTGGGCTGTATCACTCGTAGGAAGATCCCCCAGCCAGCCTTCATAGACTCTCAAGAAGACGACCCCCATCAGAATCAGCAGGCTGCCGCCAAGCTGTATCCAATTCAGACGCTCGCCCAATAGTAAATAAGCAATCATCGCAGTGAAGGCCGGTTCCAGGGTAGCAACCAGGTTGGCGACGCTGGAAGGCAAATAGCCCAAGCTGACGTTATACAGCCCGAATCCGGCTATAGTCGGACCTGCCGCCAGTAAGAACAAAATTCCCCAACCCACCAGGGTGTTCCCCAACCAAAAGAGGTCGGCGGGACAGGTCGCCGCGCCGGGCAGAAATCCCCCCGGCAGCAGGTTGAAGAGCAGCAAGAAGACGGTGGCAAAGCCGAAGGTGTAAAACAAGGTGGTCCAGGGGTTCAGGCCGCGCTGTGACGCTGAGCGCCCCATCATGCTGTAGATAGCGTAGCCCAGACCGGAGAGTATCCCGGTCAGAATACCCACCCAGTTCGTCTGCCAGGCCGCCGGGTCCAACGCGCCTGAGACCAGAACGCAGCCGCCCAGGCAGAGAACGACCGCCAGGAGCTTAGCCCAATCCAGGCGTTCTTTGAGAAACCACCAGCCCAGCAGGGCGGTGAATGCGGCTGAACAGTAAGCCAGCACCGTGGAAACCGCCGCCCCATTCAGGGCGACCGACAGAGTCCACAGGGCGTTGAAGACAGCCAGCACCAGGCCGTAGACGACGAGATAGATCAGGTGGGGGCGCTTCACTTGGAGCAGGCGAGGATACAGCCAGCCCAGCAGCGGCAGCAGGGTGAGGGTCACCAAGCCGTCGCGCCAAAAGGCCAGCACCAGCGACGGTACGTGGTAAGTTTGGGTCAGGTAACGGATGAAAATGGCCGTGGTTGAGAGGATAGCCGCGCTAATCAGGGCGATAGTGTAACCGCGAGTGAGATTTGAACGGTGGGGATTAAGGGTAGACATAATCTTATATACCTCTGGCAGAAATATGTATTGCTGCTTCTATTGTAGGGAAAAATCGGTTTGATCAGTAGAGCCAATCCTGGCAGATTTTGACCACGCCACTTTATGGGCCCGGTCGAAAAGCGATTGGCTTACCGATTCCGCTCGCCGCGCACAAACAGAAACGTGCCGATGACAAGGAAAACAAAAAACATAGCCGCCATCACGATCAGATTGAAGATCGGATTTTGCAGCACTACCTTGTCATACTCCGGCTGGCCGACATAATAGATGCCGCGGACAAAATCAACGGCGTAGCGCAGCGGAGAGATGCGGGAGAGGATGTCCAGATACCAGGGCAGGAATTTAATCGGGGCAAAGACACCCCCCAGGAAAAATTGGGGCAATAAAATAAAAGGGAAAATTTGATCGGCGGCCCGGCGGCTGCTGAGGCTGGCCATAATGATGACCCCAAAACTGCCCCCAAACAGGCAGACAATCAGGGCCACTGCCACCAATCCTAGCAACTGTGGCCCGGATAAGGGGATGCCCAGCAACAGACCAAAAAACATAATGGCTAACCCCTGGCTGACTGCTACCAGCGACTCGCCCATGATTTTGCCAAAAATGATCGAGTAGCGAGAGATGGGCGAGACAAAAATTTCCTGACTAAAATCGTTTTCTCTATCTTCAATCAGAGAGATAAGGCCCAGCGCGGCAGATTGAAACAGGGTTTGGGCAAATACGCCGGTAAAGGTGAAGACTAAAAAATTGTAGCCGGCATCCTGGCCCAGGTTGGCCTGCAAACTACCCCCCAAAGCGATGATAAAAACCAGCGGAAAGATGAGCGTTGAAACCAGGCGAGCCGGGTCGCGCAGGAACTTTAGCAGATCGCGGTAGGCCAGGGTCGAAATGGCGTTAACTTCGGTCATGCTCCTCCACAATTGCCAGATAAGCGTCTTCCAAGGTGGGGGTGTGGGTTTGCAGCACGGTCAGGGGAGTATTAATGGCTTTAATGATCTGCTGGGCGCTGGAACCGTTTAAATTAATCTTAAAACGCGGCAGTTCGACGAAGGACAGCCCCAGATCGGTCAGTTCGGCCCGCAGGTGATCCCGGTTGGCGGTATCGAGTAAAAGATACTCTTCCACCAGTTCGGCTTTGACCTGGGCCGGTGAGCCGTAGGAGACAATCTGGCCCTTATTGATAATACAGATGGTGTCGGCTTCTTCGGCCTCTTCCAGGTAGTGAGTGGTTAGAAAGATGGTCGTATCGCCCCCGGCCCGCACCTGGCGTAGGTATTCCCACAGGTTGCGCCGGCTGATCGGGTCGAGGCCCGTGGTCGGCTCATCCAGAAAGAGCACTTTGGGCCGGTGGATCAAGCTGCGGATAATCTCCAGCTTGCGCTTCATCCCGCCGGAGAAGGTCCGAATGGGTTTAAAAATTTCCTTTTCAATGCCCAAAACCGCAGCCAATTGTCGAACTTGCTGTTTGTAAGCCTGGGGCATCAAGGCATACGAGGGGCGAAAAGGGTACAAGCCATAGAGGACGGCGTGAAAGCGGACGTTCTCTTCGGCGGTCAGGTTGAGATCGAGACTGGGCTTTTGGAAAATAATGCCGACCTGCCTGCGGACGGCGCTGGCCGCGCTGACAATATCGTGCCCGGCAATGCAAGCCGTGCCGGAGGTAGGCGATAAGGTCGTGGTCAGGATGGAGATAGTTGTTGTTTTGCCTGCGCCGTTGGGGCCGAGAAGGGTAAAAAACTCGCCGG
>CAZRYD010000119.1:0-17576 GCA_964604225.1 uncultured Caldilineaceae bacterium | reverse complement strand
AGTAAACAGTAGTCAGTAGTCAGATACGGCTATAACTGTTGCACCAGTTCCTTAAATCGTTCGCCTCGTTCGGCGTAGTTGCGAAAAGCGTCAAAACTGGCGCAGCCCGGCGAGAGCAGAACCACATCACCCGGCTGAGCCAACCGCGCGGCCAAATTGACCGCCTCTTCCAGGTTGGGGCAGGGATGAACGCTTGTCCGGGTTGTGGGTATTTCATGACGTACTTTTTCAATGGTTTTGGCAATCAGTTCAGCCGCCTCGCCAAATAAAATTACATCGTGCGTCTTATGGAGGATCAGCCGGGCCGCATCCTCCCAGGGCAGGTTTTTATCACGCCCGCCCGCTAGCAAAACAATCGGCTCGTTATAAGAATGCAACGCGGCGATCAACCGGCCCGGACTGGTAGCCACGCTGTCATTGAAGTAGCTCACTCCTGCGTGTTCGCGCACAAACTCCAGGCGATGCGAAACTCCGGCAAAGGTGGTGATGACGCTACGCATGGCCTCGATGGATGCACCGGCTTCTCGGGCCATCAGGCAGGCGGCCAGGATATTACTTAAGTTATGCGCCCCCCGCAGCTTGATTTCTGGCCGAGTAGCCACAAAATGGGGCAGGCCATTCTGGTCAAGCAAGACCAGATCTTTACCTGTTACCGAGGCCCCATTAGGTATTTGCGCCTCCAGACTAAACCAGCGCACTTTAGCTCGATATTGATGGCCGATTGTCCGAGTCATATCGTTATCCAGGCCCATGATGATGACTCCTTCCGGTCCCTGGTAATCAATAATGGCTCGTTTAGCTTTTACATAATGTTTCATCGAAGGGTGGCGGTCGAGGTGGTTGGGGGTGATGTTGAGAATAGCGCTAATTGGGGGACTCCAACTGGCAATCAATTCAGCCAAACTCGGCTGGGCCACTTTGGCCCCCTGGTTCAGCTTGGCATGGAAATATTCCAATTGGAAGCTGCTCAGTTCCATCACCACCACGTCGGTAGGGCTAATCTGGTCAACCACCTCGATCAGAGGTCGACCGATGTTGCCCCCCACCCACGTTTTGCGGCCACTAGCCTCCATTATCTTGCTCAACAGGGTGGTGGTGGTCGTTTTGCCGCTAGAGCCGGTAATACCCAAAATGGGAGCCGGGCAAAGGTAGCAGAACAACCGGCTTTCAGTGCTGAGCGGAATGTTTTGCGCCCTGGCCGCTTGCAGAAAAGGAATCTCCAGGGGTACACCCGGGCTGACAAAAATCAGATCAGCCCCGTCTAATAGAGACGGTGGGTGTCCCCCCAGCACCAGTGAAATCCCCGCTGCAGCCAGGGCGGCAGGAACCGGTCCCAATTTTTCTACAGGCTGTGCGTCGGTGGCGGTCACACTGAAGCCATGCCTGGCCAGGTAAGTAGCCAGGGCGGTTCCCTCTTGCCCCAATCCAACAATCACCACACGCAGCCCTGATAGCGCGCTGATGTCTGCCATAGCTCAATTTTCTCCGTTTAACTTTTCAGGTTAAACGGTATTATACTCAAGCGGCTAGCTCTTGGGCAGGCACCCAGATCATGTCAAGGCCTTGCTCTTCCGGCATTAACAGATCATTATCCAGGATCGCGCGCACCACCTCATCTAAAGTGGTTAAAAGTATCCCGGCTTTATTGCGGTAGTGGCGAATGCCCCGGGTCAAATCCTCGTCAATGCGAGCCACTAACTTGAGAGCCGCCTGATAGGTCGCCTCTCGTTCGGCCATGCTGGGGGTTTTGACCAATTCCGGGTAAACTCGCGGAGCGGTATACCGACGATTCCGACCTAAAGATCGCGCTTGCGCTTGCGGGTGTTCCATTGTTTCTGAATCCTCCTTCAAATTAAATAGCCAACCTATTTATATATGAGCGCCTTTTGGCGGTCTCAACAAGTTAGATCAGGGCTAACGCAATGCCCAACATGGCCGATAGAATGCCGATGAGCCAGAAGCGTTGGGTAATGTGTGTTTCAGACCAGCCCTGGAGTTCAAAGTGATTATGCAAGGGACTCATTTTGAAAATGCGTTTGCCACCGGTTAGTTTAAAATAGGCCACCTGTAAAATCACCGAGGCGGCTTCGGCCATAAACACAAAACCAACCACCGGTAATAACAGCCACTGGCCGGTCATCAGGGCGACTACGGCCAGCGTTGCGCCGATAGCCAGGGAGCCGGTATCACCCATAAAAAGCTCAGCCGGATGGGCGTTATACCACAGAAAGGCCAGTACTGCGCCAACCACGGTAAAAATAAAGGCCACCAGCCAGATTTGTCCCTGCAAAAAAGCAATCACGCCATACGCGGTAAAGGTAACAGCAGCAATGCTGCCAGCCAGACCATCCAGACCATCGGTCAGATTAACCGCGTTTGAAGTTCCCACAATGATGAACATAGCCACCGGAATATACAACCAACCGATGTCAATTCTCTGTGCAATCCCCGGAATAGCGATACTCCGTAAATCCAGGGCATAATGCAAGAAGAGTGCCGTAATCAGGGCGAAGAGTATTTGCCACAATAGTTTGTAACGCCCTAACAAACCAACGGGAATTACTTTAACCCCCATCAAATCGTCAATGGCTCCTAAAGTACCAAAGGCGATCATCACCCCCATCGGCACCAAGATTGACCGACCGATGAGGTTGTAGCCCAACACATTGGCCACATTTAATACACTGGTAATAACCAATACCGGGATCAGGATCATCACTCCACCCATGGTTGGCGTGCCTGTTTTAACCTGATGCGTACTTGGCTGTTCAATCCGAATCCGTTTGCCAATGCCCAATTGCCGCAATAGATTAATCAAAGGGCGTCCCCAAATAACAGCCAATAAAAATGCAATCGTCCCTAATGTGAGCGAGTAAGCCATTAGCGTTTAACGTTCAACTTTGGACGTTCCGCGTTCTAGAGTTAAGGCTGAAACAATTTCATCCAGTCGTTGTGAATTGGAGCCTTTAATCAAGGCAATATCTTCCGCCGTCAAAATATTTTCCAGGTAAGCAATCGCCGCCTGGTTATCGTCCAATTCCAAGATGGCTGCCGGGTCCAGTCCACAAGCGCGCGCTTCGGCGGCAATCCACTTGGCCCGCGAACCAATGACTACCAACAAGTCCACCACATCCGCAGCCCGGCAGCCCACTTTACGATGCCCCTCTTCTTCAAAGCTGCCCAGTTCCATCATGTCGCCCAGCACGGCAATTTTTCTGGTCCCGGCCAGGTCAGCCAATAAATTCAGAGCGGCAATCGTCGAAGCGGGACTGGCATTGTAGGTATCGTCTAAAATGGTTGAGCGGTTCGGCCCCATGACTGCGACCAGGCGTAATTGGGCTGTATTGGGCAGCGACTGCAAACCGGTGATGATTTCTTCCCAATCCAGGCCCTCGACCAAGCCCACCAGGGCTGCTCGCAGAGCCGTATGCACACTGTGCTGCCCCAGCAGCGGAACACGGGCATGAATAGCTTGATCTTGGTGATGGAAGACAAAGCGAATCCCTTCCAAGCCGGCGCTGGCAACATCGCTGACCCACAAATCCGCCTCAGATGACAGGCCGTAGGTCAATATCCGCGCTTGGGTCTGCTCGGCCATCGGCATTACCAAAGGATCATCATAATTGAGAATAGCTACGCCGCCTTCAACCGCTGGCGGCAGGGCCTGCACCAGTTCTGTTTTGGCCTGGACAATTCGCTCGATAGTGCCCAATCGCTCCAGGTGAACCGGGCTGATATTCGTGACCACCCCAACCTGAGGCTGAGCAATGTTACACAGCAGCGTAATTTCGCCAAGGGCGTACATACCCATTTCCAGTACGACTCGTTCGTGTGATGCCTTTAGATTCAAGAGCGTCAACGGCAATCCGATTTCATTGTTGAAATTACCGGCGCTCTTGAGCGTTTCAAAACGGGTCGAGAGCACCGCCCAGACCAGCTCCTTAGTCGTGCTTTTGCCAACACTGCCCGTAATGCCGATGATCCGTGGGTTAAACTTTCTGCGCCAAAAAGCAGCTAACTGCTGCAAGCCGGCCAGGCTATCCTCAACTTGAATGCAGACAGGTACGTCGCCAGGCACCGCTTGAGGCAGGTTCTCACCCGTCGCCTTGATCACCGGTACACTCTGACCTGTCTCCACCGGCCGCTGCACAAGGGCAGCAATCGCTCCCTGCTCAAAAGCCTGCTGCACAAAATCGTGGCCATCGTGGGTTTGGCCGGCCAGAGCCACAAACACGGCTCCCTCGGTCGCCTGTCGCGAATCGATCACAATCTTGGTGACTGCTTGCGCTGCGGTTATTCGCTTTCCGGTCAGGCCTTCAATCACGTCGGCCAAGGTTAAATCAGTCAAGGTTTACAACCATTCAGGCTTAATTGTTACTGGCCAATTCTGAACGCGCGTCGTTGGGGGGGATGTTGAGCAAAACAACGAGCTGTTCGGCAATCCGTCTAAAGGTAGGTGCGGCAGTGGTATTGCCCCACCGAGAGGTCGTGGGACGGTCGATTATAACCAAAACCAGCACCTGGGGGTCGTCCGCAGGCAGATAGCCGGCAAACGAAGCCAGGGTCAGCGTAGGATGGTAGCCGCCGGGTACGGGAATTTCAGCGGTGCCGGTTTTACCGGCTACTTCATAACCAGGGAGGAGCGCTTCGGAGTTGGCTCGTTTCAAGGCTTCCATCAGCATCCCCGTGAGGGTTTTAGCAGTTTCTTCAGAAACGGCTCGCCGTACCACTATCGGCTTAATATCAACTTCCCGCTCATTGTCCACAATGCGGCTGACAATATGCGGCTTCATCAATAGACCATCGTTGGCTACTGCTCCTACGGCCACCGCAATTTGCAGCGGTGTCACCGCGATACCCTGTCCAAATGAGTTTGTCCCCAGGTCGCTTTCGTGCCAATCGGCGTCTTTGGGCGTCTTGAGCGTGCCGGGGCCCTCGCTGCTCAGATCGGCCTCGGTTAAGCGGCCAAAACCAAAACGCTTGACATAGGTATAAAACCGATCTTTGCCGAGCGCCACCGCTACCTGAGCGATGCCCACATTCAAACTTTGAGCCAGCACCTCGGTCATATCCACCGTACCATGCCCCTGGCGGTCCCAGTTATAAATCACTCGCCCGCCCACCTCAATCGAACCACCATCGTAAATGGTGCCCATCGGCCCAACCGCTCCGGCATCCAAGCCGGCAGCCATAGTGATGATTTTAAAAACCGAACCCGGTTCATATTGACGGCTCACCACCGGGTCAAAATAGAGATGTTCGTTGCTGGCGCTGTAATTATTGGGGTCATAAGCCGGATAACTGGCCATCCCCAAGATAGCGCCGGTTTTCGGCTCTAACACCACTACCGAACCACTCTGAGCGCCGTATTCTTTTACCGCCGTTTTTAGCTCGCGCTCAATCAAATGCTGTACACTGCGGTCCACCGTCAGATAAAGGGTCGCTCCGCCGGTGGGCGGTACGTAATGGCTCACGCCCAGGGGAATGATCTCGCCAAAGGGGCTGCGTTCGCCGGTTTGCAGGCCGGCTGTACCCCGCAGCATATCATCATAAAAACCCTCCACCCCGTAAAAGCCATTACCGTTGTTGTTAACAAAGCCCAGCAGGTGAGCCCCCATATTACCTTCCGGGTAGACCCGCTTGGCTCGCGGTTCGGCTTGCAAACCGACGATGTCCCAATCGATAATCGTTTCACCGACCGCCTGGGGCGCGCCTTTGGCCAGAGGCACCCAGGGGCTATCGCTGGTCAGGTTTTTCAACAATTCATCCCGTGGCACGTCCAACAGGCGATACAAGCGGTCTGCGGTCGCATACGGGTCGCTGATAATTTTAGGACTGGCTGAAATATCGTACTGAATTACATCCGCGGCCAGGATATGCTCATTGCGGTCACGAATCTCACCCCGGTGCGGCGGAATGACCAACTCGTTCTGATGCTCGGCTTCGGCCAGGGCTGCAAAGCGAGGATGTTCAAGCACCTGCCAGCGGATCAATTGACCCACCAGCACCAGTCCCGCCGCCGACATGACGGCCATCATGGTGATGATTCGATAATTTGAGCGTTCCGATGGTTTCATCATAAATTCAGGGAAGTCCATTTAATAATTACTACCGACTCATTCCCGTCCTTCAAGCCAGGCGGCAAAATTATCCAGGGTATCCGTCCACCACACCGCCGGATCGAATTCAGTCTTGTTTGCCTCAAGGTTGCTCCGGCTTTGTCCGCCAACGGAGACAGATTGCTCTGGTTCCAAAGGCATAGGATAATTGGCCACAGGCAGATAGCGTACATTGGTCGTGGGTGCAAATCCGAGTTCGCGGGCACGGGTTTCAATCCGATTGAGGGCTTCGAGTTGGGCAATTTCCAGGGTCAAGGCGGCATTCTGATTTTTGATCTGGTCAAGCTCCAGCCGCAGTTGATCAATGCGATAGCTGGTGGCTGTGACCGCACTCGCCTGGGTCAGATAAAGCCAGCCAACCAAGCTGAACGTAGCCAGCAGCAGCAAAAACCCCAAAGCGGCCTTGCTATCCACACGCCACGGCAGTTGGCGGATGACATTTTCCGGCCTCAGACTAATCAGAATATTACTTGACATAATATTATACCCTCTTTAATTCAACGACCCGCAGCTTTGCGCTGCGGGCCCGTGGATTTGCATCTATTTCGTCCAAACTGGCCGTTATCGGCCTTTTGGTTATAATATCTATAGTCGCTTTATGTCTACAGGTACAGACCGGTTGTTCAGGAGGACAAATACAATCTAGCGACTCTTGTTTGAAATACTGTTTGACAATCCGATCTTCTAAAGAGTGAAAGCTAATCACCGCCAGCCGCCCGCCGGGCTTGAGACATCCCAATGCCTGGGGCAGTGCCCGTTCCAACGCGCCTAACTCGTCGTTGACGGCGATGCGCAGCGCCTGGAAAGTCCGCGTGGCCGGATGAATCTTGGTTCGATCCGAGCGACCGGCCCCACTGACCCTGGCCACAATCTGGGCCAGCTCAAGTGTGCGCCAGATGGGTCGTGCCTTGACAATCGCCCGAGCAATGCGGCGGCTGTGACGCTCTTCACCGTAGCGAAAAATCAGGTTGGCCAACTCGTCTTCGGGTAGATGGTTAACCAAGTCGGCGGCGGTTTGCCCCTGGGAGGCGTCCATCCGCATATCCAGAGGGCCATCGGCCTGAAACGAGAAGCCGCGCTCCGGCTGGTCCAGGTGCATCGACGAGACGCCTAAATCGAGCAAGATGCCATCAACGGGCGGAATATCCTGCGCTTGAGCTACCTGAGCCAACCGGTCAAAATTTGCATGAAAGAGGTGAACTCGCTGACCAAATTGTGCTAGTTGACTTTTGGCCACCGCCAAAGCGCTTTGATCCTGATCCAAGCCAAATAACTGACCATCTGGGGCCGAGGCCTCCAGCAGCGCCGTAGCATGTCCACCTGCTCCAACCGTGCCATCAAGGTAGATGCCGCCGGAGCGAGGCTGCAAGGCTATGATAACTTCTTGTAAAAGAACAGATTTGTGCATGGTAGCAGGTTAAAGGTTACAGGTTGATTGAGCTAGCATGGCTTATGACCTGTCACCTACTACTCGCTAAATCCCCAAATCTTGTAACTGAGCGACGACGGCCTCGGTATCTTGTTCAACCGCCGTAACCACCTCGGTCCACTTGGCCGGATTCCAGATTTCGAGCTTGTTCTTGACCCCGATGATGATGGTTTCGTTTTGAATGCCGGCGTAATCCCGCAAGGGTTGGGGCAATAAAATACGCCCTTGACGGTCTGGGATGGAATCAAAAGCGCTAGAAAACATAAACCGGGAAAAGTTTCGCGCCGCTTGATTGGTGCTAGGTAATTTGGCGATTTTTTCAGCCAACTCTTCCCACTCAGAACGGCCATAGGCCCACAGGCAGCCATCCAGCCCACGCGTAATGACTACGCCGCTCTCAAGCTCGTCGCGAAACTTGGCCGGGATGGTCAAGCGGCCTTTATCGTCAATCGTGTGGCTGAATTCGCCCAAAAACATGTGGCAGGACCTTTTTTAGGGTGGGTGGGGCATTCTTCCCCACTGAGGGCTTAGAACAAGTGTTCTATTACCCACTTTGCCCCACTTTTTCCCATAACTCCCCACATTATAACCCACTTTGTCCCACCTGTCTAGTCCACTGCGTGGATTTTTAAGGTTGGTTTAATGTGGCATGCCTGAAAATTGATACTTTTTGGGTGGTATATCTGGCCTATTTTTCATCCTCCTCCGTTCTACCTACTTTGCGGCTGAACCTAAAGTGGGCTATAATGTCCCAGCTTGGGGTGAGGTGGGCAGAAATGCCTTGACGCCGCCCTTTTTTTTTGGAAGGAGTCATCCACTTGTGCGAGCATTAATTACCGGCATCACCGGTTTTGCCGGTGGGCACCTGGCGCAGACTTTACTGGATCGTGGTGACGAGATTTTTGGAGTAGCCCGTGATGCTGGCCAGGGTCTCAACCATCTGAGCCGGGAAGTGAGCCCGACCATTCTTGACATGCGTGACCCGCAGGTGGTAGACAATTTGCTTGCTGAGATCCAGCCTGACGCAATCTATCATCTTGCCGCTCAAGCTTTTGTGCCTACCGCCTGGGCCGATCCGTGGATGACCCTGGAGAATAACATTCGCCCCCAGCTCAACATTTTGGAGGCGATGGTCAGGCAAAAATCCAACGCGCGCCTGTTGATTGTGGCCTCAAATGAGGTTTACGGGCGGGTTCGCAGCAGCGAGCTGCCGGTTAAAGAGGATACGCCACTGCGCCCAAACAACCCTTATGGGGTCAGCAAAGTGGCCCAGGATATGCTGGGGCTGCAATATTATTTGAGTCATCAGGTGGATGTGCTGCGGGTACGGGCTTTCAACCACATTGGACCGCGCCAAAGCCCGATTTTTGTGGCTGCTTCTTTTGCCAAACAAATTGCCGAAATAGAGACCGGGCTGATCGAGCCTGTTCTCCACGTGGGCAACCTGGAAGCCAAGCGGGATTTCACCGATGTCAAAGATGTGATGCAAGCCTATGTTTTGTTAGTTCTGCACGGCGACTCCGGCGAGGCTTACAATGTCGGCACCGGTCGAGCTCATTCGATTCAAGCTTTGTTGGACATTTTGTTGAGCTTTACCGATGTTGACATCAAGATTGCGCCAGACCCCAACCGCCTGCGCCCCGCTGATGTTCCGGTTATTTATGCCGACAACAGCAAACTGCGGACCAAAACCGGCTGGGCCCCCACCTGCAAATTTGAAGATAGCTTACGCCATGTCCTTGATTATTGGCGTGAAGAAGTAAAAAACAGGGTAGCAAGGTGACAAAGTAGCAGGCTAAAGTGGTGCGCTGCGACTTGCTGCCTTGCGACTTGTCAACAGGAGAATTTTCATGAGTCAAAAAACAGCCCTGATTACGGGCATCACCGGCCAGGACGGTTCCTATCTGGCCGAATTTTTACTGGAAAAAGATTACCGCGTCGTCGGGATGGTGCGCCGCAGCAGTACGGTAAATTTTGACCGGATTGCTCATCTGCAAGAAATGGATGCGCTGGAAATTGTCCAGGGGGACCTACTCGATCAGATGTCGCTCATTGATATTCTGCGCGATTGCCAGCCCGACGAAGTTTATAATCTGGCCGCCCAATCTTTTGTGCCGACTTCGTGGCGGCAGCCCGTTCTCACCGGCGAATTTACGGCCCTGGGCGTCACCCGCGTGCTCGATGCGATCCGAATTGTTAACCCGGAAGCCCACTTTTACCAGGCCTCCTCCAGCGAGATGTTTGGCAAAGTGGTTGAAGTCCCCCAAAAAGAAACAACGCCTTTTTATCCGCGCAGTCCTTACGGCGTGGCCAAGGTGTACGGCCACTGGATTACGGTCAACTACCGCGAAAGCTATAACCTGTACGCCTGCTCTGGCATTCTATTCAATCATGAGTCGCCCCGCCGGGGCCTGGAGTTTGTGACCCACAAAGTCACCTACGCCGCTGCCCGTATCAAATTGGGCTTGCAAGACGAGCTTCGGCTGGGCAACCTTGATGCCCGCCGCGATTGGGGTTACGCCGGCGATTATGTCCAGGCTATGTGGATGATGCTGCAGCAGGATGAACCCGATGATTACGTCGTCGCCACCGGCGAGACCCACTCCGTCCGCGAGTTGTGTGAGGTTGCTTTTGATTGCGTCGGCCTCAATTGGGAAGATTATGTGGTGGTGGACGAGAAATTTTACCGCCCCGCCGAGGTAGATTTGCTCATTGGCGATCCCAGCAAAGCCCACGCCAAGTTAGGTTGGGAGCCGACAGTCACCTTTAAAGAACTGGTCGAGCTAATGGTTGAAGCAGATCTGGCCCTACTTTATGAGGAAGGCTACTCGTAGACGATTCAGCGAATGAGCGAATGGCGAATAATAAATTGCTCATTCCATCTTGGTTGACACCGCCCTCTATTCCCGGTATGATTATCCATAAGTTAAAATCATCCCCAAGGATAGATGCATGAATCTTGGCGCTCAAAAGTCAAAGCCAGCCCCGCTGGCGGCACCACCTATGGCAGTTCCAACCAAGCCATCGCTGGCCAACCGGATTAACCGCTGGTTTGAAGCTCACTGGCTGCTGACCTTTAACACCGCCTGGGGCGTGTTTGTCACCTTACCCTGGCTGGCTCCCCTTTTTATGGCCGCCGGTTTGATCTGGCCCGGTCGAATCGTCTACTTTATCTATAACTTTTTCTGCCACCAACTGCCGGAGCGTTCCTGGTTTCTCTTTGGACCGAGCTTTACCTACACTCAGGCCCAAATTGCCGCAGCCTGGGGTCAACCGCTCCAGAGTATCAGCAACGAACTGGTCCGTCGTCAATTTATCGGCACGCCGGAATTGGGCTGGAAAGTGGCCTGGTCGGACCGGATGGTGTCCATGTACGGCAGTATCTTTCTGTTTGGCCTGCTTTATGCTGTGCTGCGCGAGCGCGGCCTGCGCCTCAAAGCCATGCCCTGGTGGCTCTTTCTCCTTTTCATGCTCCCCATGGCCCTCGACGGCACCACCCACCTGATCAACGACGTTCTACGCCTCGATTTCCGCCAGACCAACGAGTGGGCTGCCATCCTCACCGGTTCCATGCTGCCCGCTGATTTTTACGCCGGCGACGCCTTTGGCTCGCTCAACTCGATGCTGCGGCTCATCACCGGTTTGCTCTTTGGCTTTGGCGTGGTCGGGTTCCTGTGGCCGCTGATGGATAGTGAGTTCTCGCCCCAGCGAGAGGTATTTTGAAAAAACGGCTCATCGTCGGCATCTCGGGCGCGAGCGGGATTATCTACGGCATCCGCCTGCTGGAAGTCCTGCGTGAGGTCGACGGCATCGAAACCCACCTCATCATTAGCAGCGCCGCCAAGCGCACCGCCCTGCTGGAAACCGATTACACCATTGACCAGATTCAAAGCTTGGCCGACAAAGTTTACAGCTTCAACGACATTGCCGCCTCCATCTCCTCCGGCTCTTACAAAACCATTGGCATGGTCATCATTCCCTGCGCCGTCAAAACCCTGTCCGGCATTGCCAACTCCTACAACGATAACCTCATCCTCCGCGCCGCCGATGTAGTGCTGAAAGACCAGCGCCGCCTGGTGCTGGTGCTGCGCGAAACCCCGCTCCACCTGGGGCACGTCCGCTTGATGGCTCAGGTCATCGAAATGGGCGCTATTCTTATGCCCCCGATGCCCGCCTTCTACCACCGCCCCCAAACTATTGACGACATTATCAACCAGACCGTCAACCGTGTCCTGGATTTATTTGATATCGAATTGCCCGCAGACCTGTTCAATCGCTGGCAAGGGCCGGCCTACGGTCCTGCCGACCGGCGCGAGTAAGCTAACCCCATGCAAATTTACGGCCTCGACTTCACCAGCGCGCCCACTCAACGCAAGCCGATTACCTGCGCCGCTGCTAACCTGGCCAATGATTTATTAAAAATCAATAGTCTGACCTCTTTCTCTGATTTTGCCGCCTTTGAGACGTTTCTGCGCCAACCTGGCCCCTGGCTGGCCGGTCTCGATTTTCCCTTTGGCCAGCCGCGCCAATTGGTGCAATACCTGGGCTGGCCCGACACCTGGGAGGGCTACGTGCAGGAAGTCGCTCGACTGGGCAAATCTGGCTTTGGACAAATCCTGGCCACCTATCGCCGCTCGCATCCACGGGGTGAAAAGCAGCCCTTGCGCGCTACCGATGACAAAGCCAAATCTCGCAGCCCAATGATGTGGTCTGGCGTGCCGGTCGGGCGCATGTTTTTTAAGGGTGCGCCGCGCTTGCTCGAGTCGGGAGTCAATATCCAGCCTTGCCGGCCCAACGCCGACACCCGTATGGTCATCGAAGCTTATCCCGCCCTTGTGGCTCACCGCTGGGCCGGCTCCTACAAAAGCGACACCAAAAAGAAACAGACTCACGCTCACGAAGCAGCCCGCCGGGCGATTGTCGAGGGAGTCCGCTCCGAACAATTACAGGCGAACTACGGTTTTTCGCTTGAATTGAGTGATACTATAACTGAAGATTTGGTTCAGGAACCTACCGGCGACCGGCTCGACGCCGTGCTGTGCGCCATCCAGGCCGCCTGGGCCTATCGCCACAATTTTGTTGTTCCCACAGCCTGTCATTCGCTTGAGGGCTGGATTTTTGACCCCAAGTTGGTGTAAAATATCGTTATATACTCCCAACCGGGGGGTTGAACGCGAAAACGAATATGTCAAAACGCATCTCCAAACGATCTCAAAAAGCCGGCCTGCCTCCCGGCACACCCATCTATGTCGGCGATAATCCGGCCGAAAGCGTCCGCATCACCCTCATCCATTACGATCAAACCGAACTCGAAGAAATAGAAGCCGAAACACTGGCCGAGTGCTTCTCCTTCAAGGATAAACGGACGGTCAACTGGATTAACGTTGTTGGCCTCCAGCCGCAAATCATCGAGGAACTGGGCCGCTGTTTTAAGGTACCGGCTATGGTCTTGGAGGATATTCTCAACACCAACCAACGGCCCAAGCTGGAGGATTTTGGCGATAACCTTTACCTTGTGCTCAAAATGCTCTCCTGCGACGACCATCACGCAGACATCTTGATTGAGCAGGTCAGTCTCATCCTCGGTCCCAATTATGTCCTCTCTTTTCAAGAGCGAGCGGGCGACGTATTCGACCCGGTTCGCCAGCGGATCAGAAACAACAAAAGCAAACTCCGCCAGGCCGGGCCGGATTACCTGGCCTACGCCTTACTAGACATCATCATCGACAATTACTTCCTCATCCTGGAAATGCTGGGCGACCAAATCGCTACGGTAGAAGATGAACTTCTGAGCGACCCCTCTCCCAAAACTGTGCAGAAAATCCATCACCTCAAGCGCGAAATGATTTATTTGCGTACATCGGTCTGGCCCCTGCGCGAAGTCATCACCGGCCTGAGCCGCGACGAGGTGACTCTGATCACCCCCATCACCCACACTCACCTGCGCGACGTTTACGACCACACCATCCAGGTCATCGAAACCATCGAAACCTATCGCGAAATGCTGGCCGGCATGCTCGAACTTTACCTCTCCAGCATGAGCAATAAAATGAACGAGGTGATGAAAGTTCTGACCATCATTGCCACCATTTTTATCCCGCTCAGCTTCATCGCCAGCATTTACGGCATGAATTTTTATATCCCTGAGGTTCGCTGGCCGTGGGGCTATCCCGCTATTCTAGCAGTGATGTTCTTGATCAGTCTTGGCATGCTGGCTTACTTTAGAAAAAAGAAATGGTTATAATCAAGAGTGCAAACCTTGGTTTGCTGCTACAGCAGCGCAAGTTTTGCATTCCATCAATTGAAAGGGCTGACCGATGTACGGACTCAACCTTGACCCGCTGAATCCCAAAGGCAACCCCAGCGTAGCCGAGCTGCGCAGCCTCGGCGTTAAAGCTGTGCGCTATTCCTACAAAGATGCTGGCGCTGGCAGCCAGCTCGATCCGCAGCGGCTGCGTTTCTATTCTGACCACCTGCAAGGGTTGGTCCAGGCCAACATTGACGCCCTGATCATCCTCACTTATGAAACCTACCCCGGCGCGCCCATTCATCCCGCTTCCGACCAGGTCTGGGATAATTACATCAATGCCTATGCCCAGCGCGCCGGTCAACTGGCCCAGGCGCTGGCTCCGCTGCGGCCCACCTTTCAGGTCTGGAACGAGCCGGATTTGCCCCCCCACCCCGAATACATCCGCACCATGCCCGAAGCCGTGTTTGGCCGCATGCTCCGCCGCACCTACGATGCCATCAAGGCCGCCGCGCCCCAAACGCGGGTGGTCGCCGCCGGGTTGGGTTCCGGCAACTGGAATTGGCTGGCTACCGTTATCAGCAGTCAAAAAGGTACCCTGCCCGCCGACGCCATCGCCATCCACCCCTACGGCCAACGTCCCGAACCGAATTGGCCCAGTCCGACCTGGGGTTTTGGTTATGTCGGCAACCTCCTGGTCAATTACCAGCGCGTCTCCGGCTTGCCCATCGTCATCAGCGAGATCGGCGAGCAGCACCTCGACAGGCCGCAGCAGGCCGAATATCTGTCGCGTTTCTATCGCACCATCGGCAACCAGTTTAGCGGCTCCGTAGAACGAGTCTTCTGGTTCTGCTACAGCGACGGCATGGTCCCGCCTTACGGCCTGCTTGACGCCAATGGTCAGCCTAAACCGGCCTATCAAACCTATCGCACCCTGGCCACCGCCGCCCCACCCGACCGCCAGCCCGGCCTGATGACCCTAACGGCCATCGTCAACAAGGCCGACTACGACAATATGGTCCGCAACCCCGCTGCCAAACTGGACATCAAGGCCGATCTGCGGGTTGACGGCGCCCTGTATCGCCAGGGCGAAATCAGTTATCGCGGCACTACCTCGCTCAACTTTCCCAAAAAGGGCTTCAAAATCAAGTTCCCCAAAAAGCAGCTCTACCAGGGCAACACCCGCCGTATTGATTTAAGCGGCAGCTACAGCGATAAAAGCCTCATCCGTGAGCGGCTCTCCTTTGACCTGTTTGCCAAAACCAAAGTGACTGCCTCGACCGCCTGGCATGTGGATTACACCATCCGCAGCCAGGACGGGCAGGTGCTGGAGCGCGGCGTCTACACCGGCCTGGAGCACCTGGACGAATATTTCTTCCGCAAGCGCCAACATGAGATCGGCAGCCTGTTTCAAGCCAACGGCGGTTTGGTCAACGGCGTCTTCATCGGGGCCACGCTCGACCCGCAGCCGCCGGAGGTTCTGCCCCTGCTGTACGAAAAAGATCAGCCTGAAGACGACGATTTTAGCGATCTTGATGCCTTCATCCGGACCATCAATAGCTGGGATGCTGGCACGATTTCGCCGCAACTCGACTCAATTCTGGATGTGGAGGCCTACCTCGACTGGCTGGCCGTCAACACCCTGGTGCAGGCCAATGATAACTATCACAAAAATTACTTCATCCACCGCCGCCCCGGCGACGGCAAGCGGGAAATCCTGCCCTGGGATTATGATTTAACCTGGGGCCGCAACTGGAACGACTATTGTGACGGCCTGTGCGATGATCTCTCGGAGGGCACCTCCATCAAGGGCACAAACCAGATGAACAACCAACTGGCCAAGCGTGTCCTCAACAATCCGACTCTCTACGAACGGCTGCGGGTCAGGTTAACCGATCTGTTGAACAACGAATTTACCGAGGCCAAGCTCTTCCCCAAGATCGATGCCTACTACAACGACATCCGCACCCTGGTGCAGCAAGACTCCAAAAAGTGGCCCACCAACGAGCAATTTGAGCAGGAGCGCGACCGGCTCAAAGATTGGCTTGGCCGCCGCCGGACCTTTTTATTCAAAGAGTTGGGCGCGCCGCCGCCCGGCCAACTGGCCGACACCATTGTCGCCGCTGTCGGTTTTGGCAAGCCGACTCTCCTGGAGGGCGACGCCCTCACCTTCGAAGCTACCGTGCGCAATATCGGCGGGGCAATTACCCGCAACATTGTCGGTGTGGCCTTTTTGGTCGATGGAGCCTACGTTACCTTTGGCACGTCGCCTCCGCTGGAGGCCGGGGCCGGCCGGGTCATCAAAGCCGTGGCCCCCTGGACAGCCACTGCCGGGGAGCACACTCTCACCGCCGTCGTGGACGATATCAACCGCTACCCCGAAATTTCCGAAACCAACAACTCACTGGCCGTCAAGTTTCAGGTGGAGCGCAAACCCGCTCCCGGCCTGGCCGATACCATCGTCCGCGACCTTGCCTTTGAGCGGCTGGAAGGCGGGCAGGTCCGGCTGGCCGCGTTGGTCGCCAACACTGGCACTGCCGCAACCGCTGATCAGGTCGGCGTGGCCTTTTTTGTGGACGACAGATACACCACTTTTGGGATCATTCCACCACTGCCCGCCGGCGAATCCAAGGTGGTGCGGGCCCAGCAATCCCTCAGCCTGACCGGCAGCCACAAAATTACCGCCATTGTGGACGATATCAACCGCTACCCTGAACTGAACGAGCAGAATAACGTCCTGGTCAAGCAGCTCAACTTCGGCGATCCTGGCCCGGCTCCCTTGGCCGATACGCTTATTCTCAGTGTCAACCTGGGCCAAAGCAGCTTCAATGAGGGCGACCTGCTGACCTTCGAAGCGCTGGTGCGCAACGTCGGCACGGCCGCCACCGGCGATGTTGTCGGTGTAGCTTTTCTGGTGGACGGCCAGCAAATCACTTTTGGCAATACCTCGATCATGGCCGCCGGGGAGACCCGCACCGTCCGGGCCGTCACCTCCTGGCGCGCCGTGGCCGGCCGCCACCGGCTGGCCGCCGTCGTGGACGATGTCAACCGCTACCCCGAAATCTCCGAAACCAACAATTCCTTTGAGCTGGAATTCCAGGTTTTGCCTCGTCCCACCATCACCCTGCCCGACTCCACTCTCGACGCCATTGCTTTTGAGCGCGACTCCTCCGGCCAGGTCATCCTGACCGCCACCGTTTCCAACATCGGCGGCGTGACCACACCCGATGTGGTCGGTGTGGCCTTTTTTGTCAACGGCCAATACGCCACCTTCGGCCTCACCCAGCCGATGGCCGCTGGCGCGACGCAAACTATCCGCGCGGTTAAGGCTTTACCACTGCGTGGCAAGCAAAGCATCACCGCCATTGTCGATGATATCAATCGCTACAATGAGGTGACCGATCAGAATAATGCGTTGACGCGGGAGATAACTTTTTAACCATTGTCACCAACCTCCGACCATGCTATACTGAACCCATCACGAACCAAAGGAGACACCTATGGACACCATCGTCACGGCCATTATCACGATCCTGACTGCCCGCGCGGCCAAGCCTGAGTCGATCCAGAAGCCGGTCCTGGAAGCTTACGAAACCCTCAAGTCAGCCTTGCACCGCAAATATGGACTGAACAACGAGGTAATCGAGGCGCTGGACCTGCTCGAAAAGCAGCCGACTTCAACCGGGCGACAAACCGTGCTGAAAGAGGAATTGACCGCTGCTCGGGCCGAGCAAGACCCGGCCTTACGTGCCCTGGCTCAGAGTTTACTGGACAGGCTCAG
>CAZRYD010000118.1:5880-17613 GCA_964604225.1 uncultured Caldilineaceae bacterium | reverse complement strand
CCCAGCGCTCGTTCAGCTTCTCGTCCTGATGCGTCGTGCAGACGCGGAAAGCCAGCGGGCTGTGTGGGTCGTAGAACCCCCTGGCAATCTCCCGGCCTTTTTTGTTGTCCAGCAGGATGGCTTGAGCACCGGGCGAGGCTGGCGGCAGTTGGCGCAGCGCCTCGGCAAAAACCCAGGGGTGGCCCCGCTTGATCGAGCGGGTCAGATCACGGGCCAGCCTGAGTTGAATGGGTGGTTCCTGGTGGGGTTGAATTAACCTCACTGGCATGCCCTATCCAATAGGCAAACCAAGGTTTGCACTTCTATCTTTAAACCAGTGCTTTGACTCGTTTGGCCAGTTGTAAGGTTACACCCCAGGGGTCGCGCACAAATGCTAATTGATCGCCGGTGGGGGTGGTGGTGGTTTCGCCGTCGAGGGTGGCCCCGGCTGCTACCAGGCGTGCCTTGGTGGCTTCGATATCGTCTACCACAAAGGCGATGTGCAGACTGAACGGATGCATCGTGGCGTAATCCGGGGTAGGGGCGGCAGGGTTGCTGTAAAGCTCCAGCACTGTCTGCCCGGCGTTGTCGGCAATGAAATGGATATAGGGCGACTCGTTGGATGAGCGGACAATCCGCATACCCAGATGCTCGACATACCACTGGGCTGCTTTGACGGCATCGGGCACATTGAAGGCGACATGTTCAATTTTCATAATTGCTCCCTTTTTGACTGAGGTGGATTGACCACGTATCGCGGTCTGGGGCCTGTACTATACCTGCGTTATTAATTGCTGTCAATCCATAGCTCAAAGGGGGGCCGTCCCAATTTTTAGGGAGACCCTAAAGGTTTTCAAAACCTTTAGGGTCTACTACCAAAAATTTGGGACGCATTCCTCAAAGGGCAAACAGAGCCGCCTATTTTTATTTTTAGTGTTTCCCGAACGAAGGCCCTTTACCGGCCAATTTGCATTTGCGAGATATTAATCCAACCATAAAACATAATTGAGAGATTATCTCATTATGGGGTAAAATAAAAAACCTCAACTATCGGTGACTGGTTGGCGCACGACTCTGACGACCCAGGCCAGGGCAAAACAGGCCGTACAAGTCAGCACAATGGCCGCACCGGAGGAGACGCTAAAATAGTAGGAAGCATACAACCCGACCAGCCCGGAAACCATCGCAATAAGCGTGGCAATGACCATCATACGCGGCAGCCGGTCGGTCAGCAGCGAAGCCGCAGCCGCCGGGGTAATGAGCAGCGCGTTGGTCAACACTACCCCAACCGCCTGAATGCCCACCACCACCGTCAGCGCCAGCAAGACCAGCAGGCCGTAACGAATAGTATCCGCCCGCAGCCCGATTACCTGGGCATGGATGGGATCAAACGAGGTCAATTCCAGTTCTTTATGAAACAGCGCCAGTACCAGCAACACCAGGATAGCCACCCCGGCAATCAAGCCCAGATCACCCGGAGTGACCCCCAAAATGTCGCCAAAGAGGATGTGCGACAGGTCGCGAAAGGAGCGGACCGTGCTGATAAGCAGGATGCCCAGCGCAAACATGCCGGTAAAGAGGATACCGATGGCTGTATCTTCGCGTACCTCCTGGCGGCGAGAGAGCCAGCCAATTCCCAACGCGGTCAACACCCCGGCGACAACCGCCCCGCCAAACAGGTTCCAGCGATTGAGATAGGCCACAACCAGGCCGGGCAACACCGTGTGCGCCAGCGCATCGCCGATAAAAGCCATGTGCCGCAGGACCACGTACACCCCTAGGCTGGCACAGGTTAGCCCCACCAGAATGGCTGCCAGCATCCCGGAGCGCATAAAAGCGTATTGCAAAGGATCAATCAACCAGCCCACGTCAACTCCCGGCCCACCGGCAAACCGACAAACGCCCCCGGCGGCGCAGTTACTTCACGCCCCTCGCTCAGATAGAGCGCACCGTCGAAGTCAGTCTCCAGCCGCCCCAAATCGTGGGTGGCCACAACCGCGGTTTTGCCTTGCTGTTGCAGTTCCGCCAGTACCTCGGTGACGATAGCGCGAGTTTCGGCGTCCACTGCATTGAGCGGCTCGTCAAGCAGCAGCAGATCGGCCTCCTGGGCCAGTGCTCGCGCCAGTAACGCGCGCTGCTGCTGGCCCCCGGAAAGCTGGCCGATTTGCCGTTCGGCCAGGTGACTGAGCTGCAAGCGGGCCAGCACCTGCTCAACCAATTGCTTATCGCGGGCGTTGGGCTGCTTCAGCCAGCCCAGGTGCACGTAGCGCCCGGTCAGCACCAACCGGCGGACATTGATGGGAAAGCGCCAATCCATCTCGCTGCGCTGGGCCAGGTAAGCCACGCGGTGTTGGCACGCGCCGACCGGCCGGCCATAGATGCGCAGTTCGCCTTTCTCTACCAGCAGCAAACCGGCAGCAGCTTTGAGCAGTGTTGATTTGCCCGCTCCGTTGGGGCCAACCAGGGCCACCCTGGCCCCCACCGGCACCCGCAGGCTGACTCCGCGCAAGGCCGGGCTGTCGGCGCTGGGGTAACCGGCGCTGACATTCACTGCTTCCAGGGCCGGCGCGTCGAGCATAGGTTCCGCAAAGCTGCGGCGGTTATAGGGTAAGGCAGGTTGACTCACCATATTCTGTCCAATTCAGACCCTAAAGGTCTTCAAGACCTTTAGGGTCTTCAATGTCATTAAGTTAGCGTAGTTTAGCCCCTTGTGGGCGGGCAGAGCCGAAGGCCCCCTAGCGGCAAGGCCCTATGCTACAGCCTTAACTTAATGACATTGTTAGGGTCTTTATCAAGATTATTGACCTAGAGCAGTCACCAGTGAAGTGACATTGTAGCGCATCATGTTAAGATAGGTGTCGCCGTCGCTGCCCGGTTCCCCCAGCGCGTCGGTATATAATTCCGGGCCGAGGTTTACCCCGGCTTCGGCCGCAACCTGCTCCATCAACTTGGGGTTGGACACATTTTCGGCAAAAATGGCCGGGACACCCACCGCTTTGATTTCTTCAATCAGGCCGGCCACTGCGGCGGCTGAGGGATCGCCCGTTTCTGTGGAGATTGATCCCAAGCCGCTACCGACCACCTCAAAGCCGTACCGCTTGGCAAAGTAGCCAAACGTGTCGTGGGAGGTGACCAACTTGCGGCGGTCTGCGGGCAATTTTTTGACTGCCTCAGTCACCCAGCTATCGAGTTCTTTCAATTGGTCCAGATAAGTCTCGGCATTGGCTTGATAGCTTTTGGCGTTAACCGGGTCCGCTTCGGCCAGGGCGTCGCGGATGACTTCCACTTCGCGGATCACATTGGCCACATCATGCCACACGTGTGGATCGAACTCGCCATGCGCATGCTCGTCCCCATCAGCCTGGGCATGTTCTTCGTGTTCAGGTCCAGCCGCAGCCATGGCCATAGGTTCGAGCCCCTCAGTCACAACCACCCGTTTGGCTGTGGAGCCGGAGGAGCTGTATAAATCGTCGAGCCACGTTTCCAGTTCCAGGCCATTCTCAAAAATCAGCCCGGCCTCAACCAGGGCCACACTGTCGCTGGGACTGGGTTCAAAGGTATGGGTGTCCCCCCCTGGTCCAACGAGGGTATGCAGTTCAATTTTATCACGGCCCACATTTTGCACCAAATCTCCCAAAATACTAAATGTAGCCACCACTTTAAATTTCTCACCTGGGGACGGTTGGGCCGCTGAATTTTCGCCAGGCTGCATGGCGGCTGCTCCCATACCGCATGCAGCCAACAACACTAGCAGGCAGCTATGGATCAAAATCGTTTTTAGTAGTTGCATCTCCGTGTTCCTTGTTGTTAAAAATAATTCTTGATACTCTTTATTTGAGATAAATTCTCAATTATGTAGCGCGGTAAAACCGCTGCCTCCCTGGCGCGGCCCATCTTTCCGGTCTGATATTGAGAATTATTCTCAAATTGTAAATAAAATAGAATAATTGTCAAATGGGGAAGGGTTTTGACAAGCAACGCCCCCCGGCTATAATCGTTTCAGGATGAAAACCTTTGATTCCTCCCTCACCCCGGCTGAGGTGACGCACCCCGCTGCCCCTCGCCACGCCGGTCGTTTTGTTTTTAAGCCGGCCTATCGGCTGATCCTGGCCCTGCTGATCCTGGCCTTGCTGCTGGTCATCAGCGAAACTTCCCTGCGCAGCACCACTACCTCCCTGACGGATCGGCTGCAAACCTTTGTGACCATCTTCCTCAGCATCTTTATCGAAGCCGTGCCTTTTTTGCTGGCCGGCTCGCTGGTTTCCGGCTTTATCGAGGTCTTTGTTGACCAAAAGTTGTTGGATCGTTTTGTGCCGCGCCAGCCGCTTTTGGCGGCTCTGGCCGGAGCTTCTTTGGGCCTTGTTTTTCCGGTTTGTGAGTGCGGGGTGGTACCGGTAACCCGCCGTTTGTACCAAAAAGGACTGCCTATTTCCATGGGTATTGCCTTTCTGCTGGCCGCGCCGGTGATCAATCCGGTAGTTTTTGCCAGTACCTTTGCCGCCTTTGGTTGGGGGCCGATGCTGTGGGGCCGTTTTGGGTTCAGTTTTCTCATTGCGGCGGTGGTGGGTTTCCTTTTCTACCTGGCCCAACCCAAAGAGGTACTATTACCTGAAACGGTAGATGACTTAACTTGCTATCGTCACGATCATGCTCAGCCGGCCAGCCGCGGCCAACGAATTTGGGAAGCGCTGGCCACCGGCGGCGATGATTTTCTGGACATGTCGCGCTACCTCATCGGTGGCTCGCTGCTGGCGGCGGGAATGCAAACGCTGGTGCCCCAGTCGGCGCTGTTGGGGCTGGGGACGGGACCGGTGGCGTCGGTGCTGGTCATGATGACCCTGGCTTTTGTCCTGTCGGTTTGCTCCACCGTAGACGCTTTTCTGGGCCTGGCCTTTGTCAACACCTTCACCCCGGCTTCCATCCTGGCCTTTCTGGTTTTTGGGCCGATGGTGGATGTCAAGAGTTCCTTAATGTTCCTGGGCGTGTTCCGCCGCCGGGCTGTCCTCTACCTGATTTTGTTGCCCTTGATGCTGACGATGGTCATCACAATTTATTTGAACCTGAATGTGAAGTGGTAGATTGGGTCGGGTAGGTTTTCCAGCCTGCCCATTTGGACAGACTGGAAAGCCTGTCCCCCATGCTGAGAGGTGTAAATGAAAGCAAGTTTGAAAGCGCTGCTCCTGATTGGCCTGGGCCTTTTTCTCTACAGCCGCATCTATAATGGCTCGTTGCTTTATTACATCAGCGAGCGCTTTGCCTGGCTCACCCTATTTGCCGCCATCGGCTTCATTATCGTGGGGGCCAGTTACCGCTACCGGAGGGCACAGGCGGACCCTTATGAGCACGCGCATGAAGCTGAGCCTGAACATCACCACGACCATGCTGGACACTCTCATGGCAGCTTGTCGTGGGGCGGCTTGCTCCTGGTGGCCTTGCCAGTGATTTTGGGCCTGGCTGTTCCGCCCAAACCGCTGGGCGCAGCAGCGATGAGTAATCGCGAGATTGGCGTTGACTCCGTTACTTCGGCTACTGCGCCGAAAACCAATCAACTGATCTCCCGCCCGGCTACCGAGAAAAATGTGCTTGACTGGTTGATTGATTTTCGATTGAGCCGTGACCCGGCTGCTTTTGCCGATCAGACAGCCAAAGTTGTTGGCTTTATCTACCGTGACGAGCGCTTTGGGACCGAGGAGTTTATGGTTAGCCGCTTTGTCATCAGTTGCTGTGCCGCCGATGCGGCTCCCCTGGGCCTGGTGGTCAAGTGGCCGGAGACAAGCAAATTAAGCAACGATCAGTGGGTCGAGGTGTCGGGCAGTTTCCAGCCCGGTAAATTCGACGGCGAGCAGATGCCCATCCTCGTCGCCGATAAAGTGACTCTAACCGACGTCCCCGCTCAGCCGTATCTTTATCCGTATTAATGATGCCCAGCCTTGAAGAACGACGGCAGACCGCGGACGGCGGACCGTTGCCGGATGAGCCAACTTCGCCTGCGGTCGTTATGCCTGCGGTAGTGGCCGCTGGTCGCTGGCCGGCGGTCAATTTAAGCCGTTTTGATCGAGTTGCCCTGGCAACGCTGGTTGGGCTCCTGTTGGTGATCCTCCTGCTCATCTGGCGCGGTGATCAGGTTGGGGTGCAAATAGTTTCGGTCAGCCCGGCCGAAGGGGCTACCAATGTCTCTACGCGGGCAGTCCTGCAAGTCACCTTTGACCAAAAAATTAGCGCGATTGGCTCCGGCTTTCCTCTTTCAATCAGCCCGCCGGTGAGCGGAACACTGCGCTGGGAGGAGTCGACTGTTGCTTTGCTGCCCTCGCCTGCTCTGGCTCCTGATACCACCTATACCGTGACCCTGACCGCCGATCTCAAAAGCCAGCAGGGCCGACCGCTCAACAGCCCGTTAACCTGGCAGTTCCGCACCCGCCGGCCCCGGGTACTTTACGTGGCCCCCGATGCGCAGGGCAACGACCAGGTGTTTGTCATCAGCCCAGAAGGTGGACCCGCGACCCAGTTGACCCAGGAAAAGTTAGGCGTGTGGGATTTTAGCCTCTCCCCTGATGGAGCAACGATTATTTACGGTGTGATACGCCAGGATGGGGGGAGCGATTTGGGGGAAGTGGCGGCGGATGGGAGCGGTGCGCGCCAATTGCTGGCCTGCCCCGACGCGGCTTGCAGCGGGGCCTCCTGGTCGCCCGATGGCCGCCGCCTGGTGTATGAGCGGCGGAATATGCTGGCAGTAGGGGCTGCCCCTGGCCCGCCACATCTGTGGTGGCTGGACCCGGCCACGGGTGAGACCGTACCGGTGTTTGAGGATCGGCAATGGATAGGCTATGGGGCGCGCTGGTCGCCCGACAGCAACTGGTTGAGCTATGTTTCGCCCAGCAGCCAGGGAGTGCAGGTCTACAATATTAACGATGGCCGCAGCTTGCTGATCCCCAGCCAAATGGGCGGGCTGGCGGTCTGGAGCCCGCAGGGAGATGCGTTGCTGGTGGCTGACATTCAGCGGCAGGAAGAAGGTTTTGCCGTGCACCTGCTGCGGGCCGACCCTACCAACGGCCAATTAACTGATTTGAGTGGGGCCAAGGCTAACGTTGAGGATGGCTCACCGGCCTGGTCGCCGGATGGAGCCTGGATTGCCCTGACCCGCAAAGCCGCCGGGGCTTCGATGGGCAAACAGATCTGGTTGATGCGCCCCGACGGCAGCGAGGCTCGCTACCTCACCGATGACACGAACATCCACAATGGCTTGCCGGAATGGTCGCCGGACAGCCGCTATCTGCTGTATCAACGTTATCCCCTCAGAGAATTGGGCGCACAGCCCGGAGTCTGGCTGCTGGATACCCAAACCGGCCGCTCCCAGGAGTTGATTACGCCAGGTAATCGACCCACCTGGCTGCCTTGAACTTTTCTTCCACCTTAAATTTTCCCCCAAAGCAATATTGCTGCATAAATGCAACAAGCAGTGCTCTGCGTATACATAATTAATCGAATAATTATCAAACAATTGAGCTGCCTCTATTCCTGGCACTTGACTTTGAGTTTTGAACTTCTTTGAGTATACTGAGCCTTCGCTTGAATCTTGAAAAATAAGACGGGTCAATCGGTTAATGCTTTGATTTTTCCTGAAGCAACCTGGCGACACCCGATTTTTAGCAAACTCCAGGTAGGCTCAGTAACCTTGGTTTGAATTAACCCACTTGAGCACAGCTTGGATGATGAGGCGCAACAAATTGAATGACGAGCAGCTTATGAGACGGGTGGCCAATGGCGATGCGGCTGCGCTTGAGACTCTCTACGAACAGTATGCCCCGGCGGTGATGGGCCTGGCCTTCAAAATGCTGGGAGATCGCGCCGTTGCCGAAGAAGTGGTCCAGGAGACTTTTTGGCGGGTGTGGCGCAACGCTGAGACTTTTTGTGAGCAGCAGGGAGCATTTTCAAGCTGGGTGTTCGGGATTACCCGTAACTTAGCCATTGACACCTGGCGGCGAGGCAAGGCCCGGCCCCAGCCCATTTGGGATCGCGAGGACGAGCAGCTTGAGAACAATCCTGACCCCCAGGCCGATGTAACCGAATCGGCCTGGACGAGTATTAAGCACGTTCAGGTTCGCCAGGCCTTGAGTGTCTTGCCGCCGGCTCAACGCGAAGTGGTGGAAATGGCCTTTTTCTGGGGTATGACCCGGCAAGAAATCGCCGAGTCGATTGGCGTCCCACTGGGTACCGTCCACACTCGGGCTCGTTTGGGGCTGCAAAAGCTGCGTGAGGCATTGCAAGCGCAAGGATTTGAAGAGTAATATGGACGAGCACCTTGAAGAACTATTCCCCTTCTACGCTCTGGGGGTGCTAACCGAAGAAGAAAAGAGCCAGGTTGACGCCTACGTGGTTGGAATTCCGGCAGCGCAAGCCCGTCTGACTGAGGCTTGTGCAGTGACGGCGGTTTTACCCTATGGGGCCAAGCCGCTTCAACCATCGTCTCAAACCAAACTGGCGGTGATGAATCGGATCAAGGTAGAAGTGCGCCAGACCCGCCCCCACCCAGCGCCGCTACCTGCCGCCCCTGCACTGAGCTTCTTTGAGCGGCTCTGGCAGAGCAGCCAATGGCACATCGCTATGCCGGCTTTGGCCGGCTTGAGTATGCTGATTGCCATCTTTGCCGGCGTCTGGGCCATTTCTGTGAATAATCAGATCGCTCAGTTTCAACAGCAAAACCTGGTTTTAGGACAGGAGTTGTCGAAACAGAATGAAGCCCTGACCGCAATGAGCGGCCGGATTGAGCCATTGCAGGCGGAGAATACAACCCTCAAAAGCGAATTAGCCAGGCAAGGTGAAGCGCTGGCCGCCCTGAATGAAGCGATAGAGCCTCTTAAGGCTGAAAATGTCGGTCTCAAGCAAGAGTTGGCCGTCCAAGCCGAGCAACTCGTCGCCTTAGATAAAGCCGTGCCCCGTCCCCAACAGGAGGGCACCGTAATAGCTGCGCTGGAACAGGAGTTGGCCGGGCAACGCGAACAACTGGTGGCGCTCAATAAGCAGGTAGCTCAACTCCAGGCGGTCAATGCTAATTTAGGGCAAGAACTCACGGCCCAGTTAGCGGTGATGGCTGAGGTGACTGCGCCTGATGTCCAGGCCATGAAAATTGCCGGAACCGAAACGATACCCCAGGCCCACGGCCAGCTTATCGCTAATCCGGGCGAAGACAAGGCGGTGTTGATTGTGTCGGGCCTGCCTCCGCTTCAACCCGGGTTGGTATACCAGTTTTGGCTGGTTCAAAGCGGCCAACCCAGACGAGCCGGCGTCTTCACTGTGGATGATTCGGGTTTGGGGTTGTTGCAGGTGACTACTGATACCTCAATTGGCTCCTACGAAGCCATGGGTATCTCCATTGAGCAGGCCGATAACAACACCGGACCCTCGAACGAAATGATTATGCTGGGTAAATTCTCTTCCTGAGCCTTTTTTACTGTAGAGTTTTAAGCCTCTGGCCGATTTGGCCAGAGGCTTTTTTATTTGTCTACTGTATATGCAAAATATAGATATTTTATTGATAAAATATGAATACAAATCGTGATTGACTACGTAATACATCATAGAGTTTGAAAAAAGAACCTTAATAGTATACAAATTATAGACAAATTTAGTACAAAAGATAGAATTTATGAATGCAAAATGATTTGAGCTGCGTATTATAGAGTGAACTGCTCAAAAGTAGCAGTTCAAAAAAACAGGCTAACGTAAACACCAAAATAAATTTAAAACAAGGAGAAGTAAATTATGTCTAAACATGTAAGCAAGTTCATTCCTTTGATGCTGGTCTTCCTGCTTTTGATCACCGGCGTCACTCAAGTGCTGGCCGCGCCACCGGAGCAGGCCGAGAAAGATATTGTGGATACGGCGGTGGCCGACGGTCGGTTTACGACCCTGGCCACGGCGCTGACCGCAGCCGGGTTGATCGACACCCTCAAAGGGCCTGGTCCCTTCACCGTTTTTGCGCCGACCGACGAAGCCTTTGCCAAGCTGCCGGCGGGTGAGTTGGACAAGCTGCTGGCCGACCAGGAAGCGCTGACCAAAGTGCTGCTGTACCACGTGGTCAGCGGCAAAGTGATGGCCGCCGATGTGGTCACGCTCAACTCTGCCGACACCGTGGCTGCTTTGCCTGTCTCGATCAAGGTTGAGGATGGCAATGTGATCCTGAACAATACCTCCCCGGTCATCCTGACTGACATTGAGACTTCCAACGGTGTCATTCACGTCATTGACACCGTGCTGCTGCCCCCGGCTGAGGCGGCTGCCACGATGGCAGAACCGGCTATGGCCGAAGGCAAAGCCGCTGTGGTATGTGTCGAAAATTATGTAGTGCAAGCCGACGACACCCTGAGCAACATTGCCGCCAAATTCTTGGGCAGCCCCCAGGCCTACAATACCATCTTTGCAGCGACCAACACCGCGGCCGAAACTGACGCCGCCTACGCCAAGCTGTCGGACCCGAACTTGATTAGCGTCGGCCAGACCCTGTGTATTCCAGGCTCGGCTGAAGCTACCCCGGCGCTGGCTGACGAAAATGCGCTGGCTGCTGAGAGTCCCAAGGTCGAAGGCCCCACCATTGTTGATATTGCCGTAGCCGATGGCCGCTTCACCACCCTGGTCAAAGCGCTGCAAGCGGCTGATTTGGTGGAAACGCTGCAAGGCCCCGGCCCTTTCACCGTCTTTGCGCCGACTGACGGCGCCTTTGCCAAGATCCCGCAAAAGGATTTGAATGGACTGCTGGGTGACAAAGAAGCGCTGACCAAAGTGCTGCTGTACCACGTGGTCAGCGGCAAAGTGATGGCCGGTGATGTGATCAAGCTGGCCTCGGCTGAAACGGTTGCAGGCGCGCCCGTCTCCATCAACATTGTGGATGGCAAGCGTGTCTTCCTTAACAACAATGCAGAAGTTGTTATTACGGATATTCAAACCGCCAACGGCGTCATTCACGTGATTGATAACGTGCTTTTTCCATCAGCAGATGAAAGCGGGCTGATGGGCGATCAGCCTAAAGATATCGTTGACACGGCGGTGGCCGATGGTCGGTTTACGACCCTGGCCACAGCGCTGACCGCAGCCGGGTTGATCGACACCCTCAAAGGGCCTGGTCCCTTCACCGTTTTTGCGCCGACCGACGAAGCCTTTGCCAAGCTGCCGGCGGGTGAGTTGGACAAGCTGCTGGCCGACCAGGAAGCGCTGACCAAAGTGCTGCTGTACCACGTGGTCAGCGGCAAAGTGATGGCCGCCGATGTGGTCACGCTCAACTCTGCCGACACCGTGGCTGCTTTGCCTGTCTCGATCAAGGTTGAGGGGGACAAGGTGCTGGTCAACGAGGCGCAGGTGATTATTCCTGATGTGGCTGCTGCCAATGGGGTCATCCACGTGATTGATACCGTCCTCCTGCCTCCGGCTAACTGAGCGGGAGACAAGCCAGGGTAGCTGTTCTTCAGCCAGCCGAACCCGTCCAGCCAGTTGCCCTTACCTGCTACAACGGCCAGGATAGAATCCAAAAAATCTGTCCTGGCCGATAAAAAAATTTTGAAACCAAGCCAATCAATTTTCAAAAATAAGTCAAAAAGGAGAAAAAAATGTTTAGCTTTATCAAAAAATTTGTGCCGCTGATGTTGGTAATGATGTTATTGATCACCGGGGTTAGCCAGGTTTTAGCCGCGCCGCCGAAGCAGGCCGAGAAAGATATCGTTGACACGGCGGTGGCCGATGGTCGGTTTACGACCCTGGCCACAG
>CAZRYD010000118.1:0-5780 GCA_964604225.1 uncultured Caldilineaceae bacterium | reverse complement strand
ACGCTCAACTCTGCCGACACCGTGGCTGCTTTGCCTGTCTCGATCAAGGTTGAGGATGGCAATGTGATCCTGAACAATACCTCCCCGGTCATCCTGACTGACATTGAGACTTCCAACGGTGTCATTCACGTCATTGACACCGTGCTGCTGCCTCCGGCTGAGGCGGCTGCTGCTCCGGCGGCGCTGCCTGCTACCGGCGGTGAAATGCCGGCCAGCGTCTACATGTTCGCGGCGGTGATAGGGCTTGGTCTAGCCTTGCTGGCGGGTGGGTTGGCTCTGCGCCTGCGCTGGAATCGCTAGTCTTTATATCTGAAATATCTTCAAACGGGATTCAGTTTCCAGGCTGGATCCCGTTTTTTGTTCCAGATTTTTAGCCAGAATTTGACCAAGAACAAGTGTTCTGTTATATTTATAACTGTGTTGTAGCTAAAAAATATAGACAAAATATGTACATATAATTGACAAGTCATCTGGAATCTGGTAGAATGTAACGATATGTCCGTGAAACGAGACATTAACCTGTATGGTTTGTTAACTTAAATTTCTAAGAGACAGGGAGATAAATAACCTAATGAAAACCCAAATAGCAGTTCTACCCCTCAATGGCAATGGTCATTACGCTACCAATCTGGAAGTAATGGATCCCCGTGAGATTTATGACCCCAACTTTGAAGCCTTGGTGCGGCAAATGCTCATCCGGGTAGGTGAAGACCCCGAACGTGAGGGGCTAAAGCGAACACCGCTGCGAGTGGCCAAAGCCATGGATTTTCTCACCAGCGGACACACCGTAGCCCTGGAGGAAATCCTTAATAATGCCTTGTTTGAAGATGCCAGCGAAGAAATGGTGATCGTTAAAGATATCGAGTTTTATTCCTTGTGCGAGCACCATATGCTGCCCTTTTTTGGTAAAGCCCACATCGGCTATTTGCCCAACGGCAAAATCATTGGCCTGAGCAAAATTGCTCGGATTGTGGACCTGTTTGCCCGGCGTTTGCAGGTGCAAGAGCGGATCACCAACCAGGTGGCTGATACGATGATGGAAATTCTAAACGCTCGCGGGGTGGCGGTGGTCTTGGAGGCCAGCCACTTCTGCATGATGATGCGGGGTGTCCAAAAACAAAATAGCTCAACGGTGACCAGCGCCATGCGCGGCGCGTTTCAGGACGATCCTAATCTTCGGCGGGAGTTTATGGAGTTAAGGCGCAGCTAAGCCCCAGGAATTCAGGCGAGGCTAAGGGCTTGCCGACAAAAAGTTAAACTGGCTTGCAGGTTTTGCCTGAGCCTGGTCTCATCATCGGCCTGGAGGCTGACCGGGCCCAACTCCAATGACACGAGACCATCGAACTGATCGTTGACCAGTTCGGCCAGTAAGGCGGCCAGCGGCAAAGAGCCATTGTGCGGCAGTTGGTGCTCGTGGCCGTTGTAGTTGGACAGATGAATGTGAGCTACTTTTGGCTTGACCTGCCGGTAAAAATTTAACAAATCCTCGCGCCAGGTGCCGACGTGAGTGGTGTCGAGGGTGAGATGTTGAAAGTGGCTCAACTGGCGGGCATTGTTGAAGTGATGAGGTTCCAGGCACCAGGGGCCAAGCCAGCGGCGGGGCATATTCTCAAGCGCAATTTTTACCTGAGTCTGAGCCTGAAAAGTTGGTAATTCTTGCAACAGCCATTGGCCTAACACCCCCGGCCCGGCCACGGGCACAGGCAGCGATAACTTCCAACTGCGCTGCGGGGCGATAACCAGGCTTTGGAACCGCACCCACCGGGCTGGCGGATGAACAACGACCATCTGGGCCCCCACCGACTCGGCCAGCCGCACGGTCTGTTTGATCAGACCGACCGGATCGTGCGGCCAGCCGTGGGGCAGGCCCGCAAATGGGCTGTGGACGGCCAGAATCGGCAGGTGATGGCGGTCCATGAGCTTTTGTAGATGAGCTAGATGATGGGTTTCTCGCCGCCAATCCACCATAAGTTCGACGCCGGCAAAACCGGTTTCATAGGCCAGGGCCATTATGGTGTCAATATCAAAATTGAACAGCGAGCCAGTGGAGAGAACAATCGGAATGGTCATGACACCAGCAAAGCAGCAAGTGACGAGTTGCCGCTGGGTACTTGCTGCGGGTTAGTCATCTAGCTCAACCCTATCTCGGCTTTTTACCATAAGGGTCCGCTTGAAACTGATGACTTTAACCTTTTCTTGATTATAGCCCTCGGAGTAGACGGTGACGATACCCCAGCCAGGGCGGGAGCGAGACTCTCGCCGCGATAGCACTTCGGATTGGGCGTAGATGGTATCCCCATGAAAGACCGGGGCGTGATGAACCACTTCGTCTAATTGTAAATTAAAGCCGTTTTGGCTTAGATCAATCACGCTCATCCCCACAACCAGGCTCAAGGTTAGCAGGCCATCCACCACCGGACGCCCAAACTCGGTTTTGGCCGCATAGTCGGCATTGAAGTGCAAAGGGTTCAGATTGAGGGTGATGTGGCTAAACCACATATTGTCGGCTTCGGAGATGGTTTTGCCGTAGGGATGTTTGTAAACGTCGCCGACCTCAAAGTCTTCAAAGTAACGGCCTGTCCAACCAGGTTTTAGGCTCATCGTTTTACCAGCCCCTCACAAAAAACCACCACAGTGCAGCGATCACCGAGGTTACAACACAACCGACCACCGCAACCAGCAAGCCGCAAGCGATGGGAGTATAGCCTAATTCAAATTGGCGTTCGTCAACGCTGAGCATACTGTTTGATTTTCTCCTGCCAAAGCTCCATTTTTTCACATTTGCATGGTCTAGCCTGCTTAGCCTGGCCTGGCCGGTAGCTGTGCGGGCAGCTCTGGGCCATGCCGCCGTGGAAGGCCGGGGCCGAGTGGTGGATGTGCCACCAGTTGTCCGCGCCGCCGGCATAGCCGCAGTTACTGGCCATGGCCTGCAAATCAAAGCTGGTGCCCAGGCTCTCGGTGGGAATGGGATAGGGGATGGCACAGCCGTAGCGGTGATCAAAAATGCAGTGACGCGGTACGTTCGCCGGCTTTTGCCAGAAGCGGCCCAGGCGTCTGAGGTAGCTGAAGAAGTTATACATAGAAAGGGTGATGCATGATACGTGAGGTGTGAAGAGTTAAAGCACTAGCTCAGCTCGTTTCACAGCTTACGTATGATTGTGTCCTTTAGCTTGGGGGGCCACGCTCAGCGCTCGTTCATACAACTCAATCAGCACCCCATGCGCCGATTTGGGGTGAATGAAGATATACTTTTCGCCGCGCTGGTTGGTACGGACTTGGCCCAAAACCTCCAACCCTCGTGCCGCCATCTCCTGGGTGGCCGTCTCGATGCTGTCAACTTCCAGGCAGATGTGATGCAGTCCTTCCCCTTTTTTGGCCAAAAATTTAGCCACGCCGGAGTCAGTGCTGGTCGGCTGGATCAATTCAATTTCGCCGTTGGCAGCCGGCAAAAAAGCCACCCGCACCTGTTCAGCCGGCTCCTCGGCAATATGTTCCAGGGGCAAACCCAGCACATCCCGATAAACGGCCAGCGCCTTTTCGATATTGGCAACAATGATGGCGATATGGTTAACTTTGACACTCATTTCGCTTGCTTTCCTGTTATCTGGCTGATGGACTTTCAGAAATCAATCGGGTAATGTAGAGGCGTACCCTTGCGGTCGCCTCAAGGGGCAGGCGCAAGGCCGTGCCCCTACGTTTACCGAAATAATTATTTAATCTTCATAAGCCAGAAGGCTGAGGCTAAGGATTTGCCTTGGTTTTCCCCGCAACTTGGCGACCTGGCAACCCTGTTACAGCAGCACCGGCTGGCGATACTCGCCCCAGACCCGGCGCAAAGTGTGACAGATTTCGCCGGTGGTGGCGTAAGCTTCCACAGCAGCCAGGATAAAAGGCATTAAGTTGTGGCTGCCTTGAGCGGCGTTTTCCAGGACGCTCAGTGCTTGCCCTACTGCTGTCACATCCCGGTGATGACGCAGCGCGGCCAGACGCTCGCGCTGTTTTTGGGCCACGCTCTCATCCACTCGCAGCAATTCAGGCTTGGTTTCGTCAGCCACCGTAAATTTGTTCAGGCCAACGATGACTCGTTCCCGGCGTTCGACCGCTCGTTGGTAGCGATAAGCGGCTTCCTGGATTTCGTTTTGGATGTAACCCTGCTCAATGGCCGCCGGTGCGCCGCCCAGGGCGTCAATTTTGGCGATATATTCCCTGGCTTTGGTCTCCAGTTGATCGGTCAGCGTTTCGACAAAGTAACTCCCGGCCAGGGGATCGATGGTTTCGGCCACGCCGCTTTCATAAGCCAAAATTTGCTGCGTCCGCAGGGCGACCTGCACCGCTTCTTCGGTGGGCAGGGCCAGGGCCTCGTCCATCGAATTGGTGTGCAGCGATTGGGTTCCGCCCAACACGGCTGAGAGGGCCTGGATAGCCACCCGGACGATATTGTTCATGGGCTGCTGAGCGGTCAGGGTACTGCCGCCGGTTTGGGTATGGAAGCGCAGCATCCAGGAGCGTTCCTGTTTGGCCCCAAAGCGGTCTCGCATGATGCTGGCCCATAAACGCCGGGCGGCCCGGTATTTGGCTACCTCTTCCAGCAAGTTGTTGTGCGCATTAAAAAAGAAAGAGAGTTGGGCGGCAAAATCATCCACGTCCAGGCCGGCGCTGAGGGCCGCCTGCACGTAGGCGATGCCATTGGCCAGGGTAAAGGCAATTTCCTGGGCGGCGCTGCTGCCGGCCTCACGGATGTGATAGCCGCTGATGGAAATAGTGTTCCAGCGAGGCACGTGGCTTTTGCAGTAAGCTATCAAGTCGGTAATAAGCCGCATAGAGGGCTTGAGCGGATAAATATACGTGCCGCGGGCGATGTATTCCTTGAGAATATCGTTTTGCACCGTACCGCGCAGCTTGTCTGGGGCAACACCCTGCTTTTTGCCCACGGCAATGTACATGGCCAGCAGCACCGCAGCCGGGGCATTGATGGTCATACTGGTGGAAACTTTGTCCAGCGGAATGCCATCCAGCAGCGCTTCCATATCCGCCAGCGAGGAGATGGAGACGCCCACCTTGCCTACTTCTCCTTCGGCCATCGGATCGTCGGCGTCGTAGCCAATTTGGGTGGGCAAATCAAAGGCCACGCTCAACCCGGTTTGGCCCTGGGCCAGGAGATACTTGAAGCGCTGGTTGGTCTCTGCGGCGCTGCCAAAACCGGCGTATTGACGCATGGTCCAGAAGCGGCCCCGGTACATGGTCGGCTGGACGCCCCGGGTGAAGGGATATTCAGCCGGAAAACCTAGCTTGTCCAGATAGCCATCCACCATGGCCTCGTCGGGCAGATAGAGGCGCTCGATTTCGATATCGGAGGTGGTGGTGAAGCACTCTTGTCGCTCCGGCGCCTGGCTCAAAGTCGGTTTGAGTTTTTCCGCCTGCCATTGTTGATGGCGCTGGGTTAGCTTATGGGTCATAATGATTCTCCTTGAGCGGTGACAGGTGACACCGCCCCTATTATAGTCGATTGCCCAAACTCTACCAAATAAAGCAAGCGTCTGCCCCTGGCCTTTTTCTGGTTTTCCCCGAAGGGGTTCAGGGGAGCTTTGCCCGCATAAACAATCCCCCACTCTGGCTGGCTCTGAGCTGTTCAACCTGAGAAAAAACAAGCAATAAAAACAGCCCCCAACCTTAGCGGTCGGGGGCTGCCCCGTGGTAGAACACCATGCCCATTTGCCACGATAATATACCACAAAATTTACGTTTCACCACCCCCAAAAATTGGGGGTCTTAACCCTGCG
>CAZRYD010000117.1:0-17655 GCA_964604225.1 uncultured Caldilineaceae bacterium | reverse complement strand
AAAACTTAGTACCTTAGAAATTGGATCCCTAGCTCATTGGGCAAGAAAATTAGACAGGACCTACGGCAAGATTTACAGGATTAAATTTTCAGAAATCTTGTTAATCCTGTTAATCCTGTCGAAAAATCTTGTTTGGCTCTGGCTTGTCCGGGTTAGGCCATTTTGGCTTATTTAAATCTTGGAGCTGCCGCCGGGTTGCACTCCTGCGTCCTCGACCTTGCCGTTCCCCTTAACGGCTCAGACACGGTCAACCGTCCCCAATGGTTTCATTTAAAAATGGCTTCTTGGTTTCGCGCCGAGGCCAAAATGCAGGCCACCACGTTGAGCAGCCCTGCTAACATTTTAGTTCGGTTTGCCGATAACCCTGGAATTTACCCAAGAAGTGTGGTATTATGAGGACACCCGCGACTTCAAAGTTAGCCCGCTGTAATCAATCACCAGTAACGTAGAGTATGCACGAGAGATGATGAAATGACTAACAATAAACGCAGAATGATAGAAGGTTGGATTGATAAGGCATCGAATCAGCTACAAGCAGCAGAAGGCCACTCAAAGTTCTATACTCAATACTCCGAAGCTATACAAGCGGCTCAGGAATGCATTGAATTATCAGTCAAGTCAATCCTCTTACTTCTCAATATAACTTTCTCACTCAGTCATGGATGGGAACCGGACAAGAAGCAGTTCGTTACTATCGCGGAGCAAATTCAAAAAAAGCAGCTGATAGATAAACTTACAGCACAATATCTTAACCATATTGTCAACTTACCGAGGTTTTTGTTTCTGGTAAACTTCTGGGCTCAGTTTTACAGTACAGCCAAGTATGGCCTTGAGGCCGGGTATCTCGCACCCGCAAAAGATTTGTTCAAGAAAGAGGAAGCTGAACTTGCAGTGCGACATGCGCGGGAATGTTATGATGCAGCATCACATCTCAGATACCTTGATGAAGATAAAATGGCTGAATTACTTTCACCCGAGGAGGCTGGCTAACCAGGGCACCTCGCGCCGACGCCACGAACTCGGTCTTTATTCTGGTTGGTTGATGCACTTTGAGGTAAATTGTTAGTGGCATTTCGGCGGGTGGGGCTAAACCGCCAAGTGTTAGCCGACATGTAAAATTCACAGCTGAGGATTTATCTAATGGCTTCACTTTTAGAAATCGCTGATTCACTTGATAAACTATCCCAGGTAGTAAGCGATGGAGAAGAAACAGCTGGTTTTGATTCCTCATTCTGGAGCAATGCAGCTACTGTAATCCGAATGTATTCTGCAGAACGCCCAAGGGGATTATTCCAGGGTGTAAGCATGATGAAGTGCGCGTTTGTACTAAAGATGTTAGATGATGCTGCTTGGCGTTTAGCAGACCAGCGAGTTAATGCTGTCGTAGATAAAAATGTGGATGAGGCTCACCTTTTGTCTCTGTTTGAGGAACTCATCCATCGCCGTCTCGAAGGTTTGTGTATCCCATTAGTCGCACCTAATCCATACCGTTCATCAATTCAAATGGCAAAGATGTACCCAAACCTGGCTAATGTCATCCAGGCAATCCGTGGTTGGAAATCCCGCTTTCCTCATCTACAACCTTGTAAAAGGGGAGGATTTCGAGAAGTGGACCCCGAGTCATCTTTTATACCCATAGGAGATACAGTACGTTGTGACCAGTGTGGTGGGATCATCTATGCGCATTCGACGAGCGATGAACGTAGCCATCTAATCACTTACACTTGTGATAGGTGTGGCCTCTACTGGGGATGGGGAAGGAAAACTCAATTTAAAGGAGAAATATTACGAAGACTCTGTGCAGGCACAACCACAGACGGTAAGTCTTGCTGTGCATTGGCGTTGAAATACTCCCGCTTCTGTCGCTGGCATCAAGCCTAGGTAGATAATTTTAAAGAGTTGTTATAGTTCAACTTGTGTAGTTCAGAGTAGCACTGTATTGTTGAGCAAAACGCCAGCTAACAAACGGTTGGTGTGTCCTGCAAAGTCATCGTCTGGTAGCCGGTCCCAAGGGAGTCCGGTCGTGGCTTCAACAGGCTCAGCCCAGGGATAAGGATCAGGCCGCCACGTAGCTGAGGGCATCCCTCCCGCTGAGGCATCCGATTGGTTGCCTACTCAGCCCTTCGACAGGCCCTTCGACAAGCTCAGGAGAGCCTCAGGGCTGAGAGCCATCAGCGGGTTACTCCGTTCCGACTCGTCTGGGTTAGGGTACCACTCCGGCAAACCATGATATAATCATCATTCACTCAGCTAAAGTAGGCATAAAAGTGTCTAAATATAGCTATGTCGGGTAAAAAGTTGGCGCTTCTCTTACTCAGTTCAATAGGGGGATTATTTTTACTGGTGGGCTTGGGCCTGCTGTCCCTGGGCTGGTCGCAGGCGCAGGAGATTGATCGGGCCGCCGCCGGCCAGGTCTTACAGACCCTCACCCAACTGAGCCAAACTCCTCCCGGCGCGGCGGTCAGGCTGCAAGGAAAGATCGCCGAGCGCAACGCGCTGTTTGAGCAGGGTTTCGTTGCTTATGTGCGGAGCCAATACCGGGGTGAGCGTTGTGTTACCCCCACCCCTAGCCGTGACAATTATCAGGGCGCTTCCACATGCGAGTCGATCTGGACCGAAGAAAAGCGCGAGACCCCGCCGCTGTGGTTAGACCTGTCCGAGGGCCGGATGCAGTTGGCCAATACGGACTACCGGCTGCAAAATCCCCCGGCCAGGTGGCAATCAAGCGCCGATCTGATTAAAGATCAAACCGTCCGCTATGAAGGCTTCAGAATCGGCGCCCCGGTTTTTACGCAGGGAACCGTAGTCAGCGGTGGTGATACGCCCACCATAAAAGCCGATTTTTTATTCGGCGGCGATAGCCGGGCTTACTTTGACGATCAGCGGAGCAGCAATAGTGTCCTTTTCTTGTTGGGAACTATTTTTATCGCCGTCGGCGCGATGGCGCTGGCGGTTATGGGAGTAATCCTGTGGCTTGGACGAAAAAAGTAAGCCGAGGCTAAAGCATCGATTTTGGCGGCAAAATCATAGGGGGTGCACGTCCGTAAGAGAAGCATGAAAAGCAGAGGCCAGGAAAGCTTTGTCAATCTGCCCGGTTTTGCGGCAAGACTGTACAGCAGCCTGACCCAGACAAGAGCTATTGAACGCCAGCACCAGGAAATTGCCCGCGACTTGGTATCCAGAATTGAGCACGGCAGAATGTTGGATATTGGGACCGGGCCAGGAAGGTTATTACTCGGAGTCCAGCGGTTGAACCCAGGTATTGAGCTTTTCGGGCTTGATATTTCTGAGGCAATGGTTCAACTGGCCAGGAAAAACTTGACCGGCCTCAACGTCAACATTCAGTGTGGCGATGTCCAGCATACCAACTATGTGGCTGAATTCTTTGATATGGTGACCTGTACAGGCAGTTTCTACCTGTGGGACAATCCGGAAGAATGTCTCGAGGAAGTATGCCGCATCCTCAAGAAAGGCCGGTCAGCCTATCTCTATGAAACGTATCGAGATTTCAACGAGGGCCAAGTGCGGGAAGCTGTCAAGACCAATCTTGCCGGGGAGAGCCTGGTGCGCAGGCTGGTAACGCCTGCTTTCTTGCTGAAACAATTGCGGATGACCTATCGAACGGATGAAATTGCCGATATCATCAAGCGAACGAGCTTTGCTGAGAGCTACACCATCGATCAGATAAGTTTGGGCGGGCTGCCTGCCTGGCTACGGATCCAACTAACAAAGTGCGCTTAACCTGCGCATCTTGCCGATAGGTTTCGCCCGTTGAAAAAGACGAAGAGCGCGAATAGCGCCTCTCAGATGAGGTGATCGCTGCTATTGGGTCGATAGAGGTCATAGGCTTGGCGGGTGAAAGAAAGAGATGTTATGGAATATGATAAAGACAGAGTTGATGAAATGGTCCTGGCGCTTCTCTATCTGACCAGTTCTCAAGATAAATATGGGACCAGGGCATGGAAGGGCCTAGATTGGGAAGTGCTGGATAGGTTATACAAAAAAGGATACATTAGTGATCCACAGGGAAAATCCGCGTCGGTTGCTCTGAGCGAAACCGGGGCAAAACTTTCAAAAGAGTTATTTTTTAAACATTTTGGAGCAAAAGAATAAAGCAGCGCACCTAGCCACGGCCTGGTGTGTCCGGCAAAGTCATCGTCTGCTCGCCGGTTCCAGGGGAGTACCTCAACTTCGCCAGAAACCGGCGAAAGCGCGAACAATATTCAAAAAGAGGATAGCTGAGTCAAAGGCTCGTTTTTACTTATGACCATTACAGTCCGACGTACAGAACCCGGTGATTATGAAGCGGTGCAGCGTATCTTTAGCGGCCCCAAAGCAGTCTGGGGTACGTTGCAATTGCCGTTCCCTTCAGTAGAGCAATGGCGCCAACGCCTGGCCGAGCCGCCGGAGGGCTTGTTCAGTTTAGTCGCCTGTGTTGAGAATAACGAAGTGGTCGGCCAACTCGGTCTGCACACTTTTCCCGGCCGGCCTCGCCGCCGCCATGTGGGGCAAATTGGCATGGTGGTGCGCGACGATTGGCAGGGTCAAGGGGTCGGTACGGCGCTGATGCAAGCCGCGGTTGATCTGGCCGATAAGTGGCTGAACCTGACCCGGCTCGAACTGGAAGTCTTCGTTGACAATGAGCCGGCCATCCGGCTTTATGAGAAGTTTGGCTTTACCATTGAGGGAACGCTGGTCCAATTTGCTTTTCGAGATGGGCAGTATGTGGATACCTACATGATGGCGCGACTCCGCAAGTAGGTCACCGGCCAGGCTGTCGTCTCAGGCCAGGTGAGCTGCTCTAATAATTATTTTACAAGGAGGACATTATGATTCGGTTGGCTACATTCAATCTGGAAAATCTCTTTACCCGTCCGGTGGCGATGAACCAGGCCACCGATGCGGCGGGGCGTGAGGCGATTGAGGACCACGCCGTTGCCAATGGCATTGTGAATAAGGAGGTCTACTCCGCCAGCGACAAGGCCAAGCTCATCGAGCTCACCAACAGGTACAAGTGGCACTACCGAGATCCGCCCAAAAACGCTTTAGTGCAGTTACAGAAGATTCGCGGCCAGCTTTTTCGTAAACCGCAGAACGGGCCGGTTGAGGTGGTTGCCGACGGGCGCGCCGACTGGATTGGCTGGTTCGAATTGCAGCGCGAGGATGTAAATTGGAAGGCCACTTTCAACACGGGGCGAGTCATCCATGAGGTTCGGCCCGACATCCTTATCACCGTTGAAGTGGAGAACCGGCCCACCCTGGAGCGCTTCAACGAGCAGGTGCTGGGCGCTCTGTTCAATTTTGCCTATCCGCACTTCATGGTCATTGATGGCAATGATCAGCGCGGCATCGATCTCGGCATTCTCAGCCGGTTTCCCATTGTCGAGATGCGGAGTCATGTTGACGACCCGGCGCCCAATGGTGGGCGGCTCTTCTCCCGAGATAGTCCGGAGTTCGACCTGCTCCTGCCTACCGGGGAGCGCCTCATTGTGGTGCCCAATCACTTGAAGTCGAAGCGAAACGGTAACGACCAGGCCTCACAAGATCGGCGCCGGGTGCAAGCGGAGGGCGCTCACGCCATTGCCGTCGCCGCGCTGGCTCGATCGCCATGGGTATTACTGGGGGGTGACCTGAACGACACGCCTAACAGCCCGCCCCTGGCCTCGTTGTTCACCGCCGGCTTCCAGGATGTCATATCGCACCCAAACTATCCGCTGGACCGGCCGGGCACGTTCCAGACAGGACTGCCGAGCCACAAGCTCGACTACCTGATCATGTCGCCGCAATTGCGAGCCAGGCTGCAAGACACCGGCATCGAACGACGCGGATCGTATCACCCGCACACGTGGGAGCCATTCGATACGGTAACCAAAGCGGCGGAGGAAGCCTCGGATCATCATCTCCTCTGGGCCGATTTCGACTTTGGTCCCTGAGCTAACAGAGGAAGACGCGAGAACTGCCAAGATTCAACCCGTGTTCCCCGGCGCTCTATGGGGACATTGGGATGAAGTCGGTGGCATGGGGGGATAAGGAATATGGTGCTGCGAGCAGATATCGAGAAAATCATCAAGCTAAGCGTGCGTCGTTTGCAAAAGCTTAAGGAACAACAGGCGTTAAAGGGTCTGAATACGCCGCCTGAAGTGCTGATAGAAATCGAGGACCTTGAAGCCAGGTTGGCTCAATTACAGGTCCAACTCAGCCAGACGACAGAAACTAAAACTGCCGCCCGGACTAAACTCTACATTCTGGCCAGCATTCGCGGCAGTTGGAGCGCCAACGGTTATAAGGAATTAGCTGATTATAAAAAATTAGAAGCAGCCCTTAAAAGAGTCAGCCGGTCAGATGAGGCCGTCTTTACCAGCCTGGCCGAGCTCAGGCACGACATCCCTGAGTTGAGACAGGTTTTGGCTGAAGGCGAGACCCGGCCCGTTTTGGCCGGCATCGCCTTTATTGATCTGGCCTCACCCAGCGCTGAGATATTAGCCGACATGGCCCTGGTCCAAGCTTATCTTCCGGCGCTTGTCTTCATCCTGTATACCACCGGAGGTGAATATAAGCGCCTTAAAGACGAGGCTCCGGCTGAATGGGCCGAGCAATTTGAGCATTATTATAAGCTGCGTAAAGGCGGAGACCTGGCCTTTGAGGCTAAGGTTAGAGAGATTTTAGACGTCGCTCGCACGACGGCGCTGCAAAAGCGAGAGGCCAGCGCCGGATCGTGAGCGCATGCCACGTGGCTATGGACGCCGGCACTTTGGGAGGGGTTTAAGCATACTAATCAAACAGCATCGTTTTTATCAGGGGTCGTCACGAGCTACCGCACATTACCAATAATGCCTGTACCCGGCACGGGTGAGAATTTTTTCGGCCGTCGGCGGTACCACAAGGGTATAATATCTGCCGTCGGCGGTCTATTTACGAGGAGGAAACTTTTCCATGGACAAACTCAAATTTGGCTGGCACATGCCCTCGTTTCCGGTAGATGGCAGCAGCGGGCCGGCCTTCATCGAGCAGATCCGGCACACCCTTAGCTGTATTCAGCCGCATTTTGACTCCGTTTGGGTTGATGACCACGTGATGCCCTGGGCCGACTGGCAGTCCAAGGACACCCCTTATCTGGAATGTCTGACCACGATTGCTTACTTTGCTGCGGCCTTTCCCACGTTCAAATTTGGGGCCAGCGTGTTGTGTCAGTCTTACCGTAACCCCGGTTTGCTGGCCAAGACCGCTGCCAACCTCCAGCTCCTCACCGGAGGGCGGTTGATCTTTGGGATTGGGGCCGGCTGGATGGAAGAGGAATATGCGGCCTACAACTTTGACTTTCCCCCACCGGCGGTGCGCCTGGCCCAACTGGAGGAAGCCGTTCAGGTGGTCAAGAAACTCTGGACGGAAGCGCCCGCCAGCTTTGAAGGGAACTATTACCGGCTCAAGAACGCCTATGCTGAACCACGTCCCGACCCGGCTCCACCGTTGTTGATTGGCGGCGGCGGCGAACAACTGACTCTCCGTATCGTCGCCAAGTATGCCGATTGGTGGAATCTTCCGGGCGGTAACTACGATGTTTACGCCCACAAGCTCCAGGTGCTGCGTCGTCACTGCCAGGCTGTGGGCCGCAACTACGATGAAATCGTCAAAAGCTGGTCGCCGGAAGGTATTGCGGTGGCCGAAACTGAGGCGGAAGCGCAACGCCTTGCGGCTGCTTCACCGTACCATAACAAGGATACTATTGCCGGCGCCCCGGCTCAAGTGGCGGAACAGCTTCAGGCCTTCGTTAATCTGGGGATGACGTATCCGATTGTGCGCCTGCTTGACTTTCCCCACACGGCGGGCATCGAGCTGTTTATCCGGGAAGTAATGCCGCGTTTAGCAGCCCCCCATTAATCACCCCATGAGGCAACTTCAAGAAAATAAAGTTATCGGAGGGGAACCTGCATCCAGGTCCCCCTCTTCCAAATATTGATACAGTAGTTTTATTGACTACTCTGGCCGGACCGAGGGCGGGAACATGCCGTACTTGGTATTGAGCGCCATGTATTTGCTCATATCAGCCGGAGGCCAGGTTGTCTCCTGGTTCATCATATCTGCCAGTTCCACAATGAACCCTTCAAACCCGCCGGGTGATAAAACGGATAAAAACGTGGCCGGTACGTCTTCCTGATTTGAGAAGGTGTGAACTGCTCCCGGTGGTACCAGGGCAAATGAACCGGCTGGGGCTTTGACCACACGCCCCTCAAGCTGCAAGGTAATCGTCCCGGACAAAATGTAGAAGCCCTCGACCTCTTTTTTGTGCCAGTGCAGTGGCGGTCCGGCGAAGTGGGGTGGCACGTTGAATTCAAGCAGCGCCCACGCGCCAGCGATATCCTCGCTGGTGGCCTTAAAAGAAATCACCTCCCCGGCCACTAAGACCGATTTGTCCTCGCCCGGCAAATACCCATAACTCTGTTTTGTCTTTCGTCAGGATGCGACGGGATGGCGTTGGGCATATGAATAGGCGGTGTAGGCCGAGATGATGTGGCAGACCCACCCCAATAAACCCCCTGTACCGATCCAGAGGCCAGGGGTAATAATGAGCCAGAAAATGGCCCAAAAAATCTGGCCGTTATAAATCTGGCCGACCCCTGGAATAAGGGCACTTAAGACTGCTGCCGTGCCTGGGTTTCGCATAATCAGTTGCTCCTTTAAAATTATCTTCCTGCGGCGCAATTCAACCGTCGGAATGGAATTGTTTAGATAACCTCCTCATTTAAGGCGAAGAGAAAAACCTCTCGATTATCTATACGCGCCAGCTTCATCAAAGTTGCAGGGTGGCGATGACAGCCAGATTTGCCCCAGTCAAACAAAAGTGTGCACTGGATTAGCCGTTCGGCAGGATATTCAGTTTTTTGAAGTATTCCTTCGTCACCGCCGGGGTAAACGCGATGAGCGTATTGGCCAGCGCCGTTTCCACGGTAAAAGAATATTCCTTGCCCCGGCCAATAAAGACGCTGGTCCCGGCCGGCGCGGTCCGGGTCACCCCATCGACGTAGAAGATCATCTCCCCCTCGGCGACGTAGAAGGTCACATCAGCCCATGGGTGGACCTGGCGCGGCGGCTTATAGCCCCTCCGCTGGATGGCCTCAAACAAAGCCAACTTGCCTTGCGTCTCCTCGCCTGTAACGAGAAAACTGAACAACATCTCCTCGAAGGGGAAGGGGTTATCCCCACCGAAGCTGCGGGCCGGAGAAATGGGGTTTTTATGGCCATTAGTGTTGACCACGATAGGTTCTTGAAATTTAGTTTTCATTTTGGGTTCCTCTTGATAAAATATTTTTGTAGTGAAAGTGAGTTTATATTTCTAATAACTGACTTAATCATACCCCATTAGCGTGACAGAATCGTTACGAAAAGCGTGACAAAATCCGCTAAGGTAGCTTGTGCCGGGCCAGATTTTGGCCAGAAAGCTTTGGACAGGTAAAATAGTCAGCAGTGCCAAGCGGATGAAGATGAGTCATTCAACTTAAAGATTACTCCAGCCCGGTACTGTCGACGGCCAGAAAAGATGTCCACCCCACTTTTAGCGACGAAACTATACATCCCGCCCGCCCGGCCCGGACTCGTCCCTCGTCCGCGCCTGACCAGGCGGCTGAATGAAGGCTTGAGTGGCAAGCTGACCCTGATCGCTGCCCCGGCCGGCTACGGCAAAACCACCCTGATTAACGAGTGGCTCAATACGGGAGTAGGGAGTAGGGAGTATGAAGAAAGGGAAAAGGCATATCAATCCCGCGCAGCCCCTCCGACTCCCTACTCCTTACTTCCTACTTCCAGCTTTGCCTGGCTCTCCCTTGATGAAGGCGATAATGACCTGACCCGCTTTTTAACCTATCTTGTCGCCGCGTTGCAGCCAATTAACCCCAATCTTGGCCAGACCAGCCAGCGGCTGCTTCAAGCCAGTGGGCCGCATCTTCCTAATGCTGAGGCTGTCATTTCTGCCTTGATTAATGACATCGCTACCACCTCGACCGATACCCGGCAGGTTTTGGTGCTGGACGATTACCACCTCATTGAAACTAAGGCGATCCATACGGCCCTTACTTTTTTACTGGATCATCTGCCGGCCCAGCTACATCTGTTGATTGCCACTCGCATGGTCCCCCCGCTGCCGTTGTCTCGTTTGCGGGCCCGCGGCCAGTTGGCCGAACTCCACGCCGCCGATTTGCGCTTTACCACCGCGGAAATTGCCGAATTTCTCAATACCAGCATGGGCCTGGACCTCTCTGCCGCCGATGTGGCCGCTCTGGAAACCCGCACCGAAGGCTGGATCGCCGGACTGCAATTGGCGGCTCTCTCTTTGCAGGAGCAGCCTAACCGCTCTGACTTTATCAAAGCCTTTACCGGCGATGACCGCTATGTGCTGGATTACCTGCTGGATGAAGTCTTTTCTCTACAACCCGTAGCCACACAAAATTTTTTACTGCAAACAGCCATTTTAGATCGTCTTTGCGGTCCTTTGTGCGATGCGGTATTAGGTCAGGCTGAGATAGAAGATACTGATCTTTCATCCCTCACCCCTCAGCCCTCAGCCTTTACCCTTGAACAGTTAGAAAAAGCCAATCTTTTTATTGTGCCCTTGGATAATAAGCGAGAATGGTATCGTTATCATCCCCTCCTGCTCGATCTGTTGCGCCATCGCTTAAACTTTGAGATTGGTCAGCAGGGCATGAAGAGAAGCGATACAGGTTCTGGACATCCTTCCCGCTCTAAGCTCGAATCTCCGTCGTTACTGCATCACCGCGCCGCTCGCTGGTATGAAGAGCACGATTTGACGACTGAGGCCCTGTCGCATCTCTTTGCCGCCGGGGATTTCGCTCAGGCAGCCCGGCTGGTCGAGCAGGTTGGAGCGATGACGCTCTGGGAGCGTGGTGAAGTGACTACCCTCTGGAGTTGGCTAGAGAAACTTCCTCTGGAATTGGTCCACACCCGGCCCAAGCTCTGTCTCTATTGGGCTGAAACAATGTACCTGACTGGACAGTTGGCGGCTATTGAGCCTTTGCTGCGTTCGGCTGAATTGCACCTGCATCAAGCTAACGACGAAGCTGAAGCCAAAAACATGCTGGGCGAGGTGATGGCTATCCGGGCGCTGGTGGCTGGTGCACAGGGGCAGTCGGCCCAGACAAGCGAGGCGATTGAGCTAACCGATCAAGCTTTGGCGCTGTTGTCGGATGAAGAGTTGCGGTTGCGTGGCCTGCTGACCATCGGCCTGGCCGAAGCCTACTATCTGAATGGGAGCGTGGTTGAAGCTGGTCGAGTTTATGCCAGGGCTATTGATTTAGGCCAGGCTAGTCAAAACCCTTTCCTGGTGATCGCTGGTATGACCCGCTTAGCTGAAGTTCAGATTATCCAGGGGCAATTGCGCCGGGCTGCCGAAACTTGCCAACACATGCAGCAACTGGCCCTGGCTTCAGTACACTTGCCCGGCAACCTCGCCTGGAGCGCCCTGTTGCGGGAGTGGAATCAATTAGCAGCGGCCAAGGAGCAGGCGCAGGCCGGTCTCAAACACGGCAAGCTTGAAAGCAACCCCCGCCTTCTGGTGCAGGCTTATGTCACCCTGGCTCGCATTTTGCAGGCCCAGGGAGACTTCACCGGCGCCCATGAGGCAGTTCAGACCGCAGCCCAACTCAAACAACAGCAGCAGCTCGCTTTAGCCTGGGATTTGCCGCCGGTCGCCGCTTATCAATCCTGGCTGTGGTTGCGGCAGGATAATGTAGCTGCTGCGGCTCACTGGGCTGAAGAACAGAATTTGCACCCAACCGCTAAACTCAATTACCAGCGTGAGATCGAGTATCTTATCCTGGCTCGGGTCTTGCTGGCCCAGAGACGCGCCGCAGAGGTGGTTGACTTGTTGCACCGGCTGCAGCAAGCCGCCGAGAAGGATGGACGCCTGGGCCGGGTCATCGAGGCTCTGGCACTGCTGGCTCTCGCCTATCAAATGTTGGATGATCCTTCCGCTGCCTTGACCGCGCTCGATTGCGCCCTCACCCTGGCCGAGCCGGAAGGTTATATTCGCCTGTTCGTGGATGAAGGGCCGCCTATGGCCATACTCCTAAAAAAGATGAAGGCGGAAGGCGGAAGGCGGAAAGATTATATCCTTAAATTGCTTTCTGCCTTCGTAGGAACCGGTGGAGAAATAACGCATGACAAGAGCGAAACAAGTCAGAATCTTCATCCCTCATCATCTGCCTCTGCGAGGGGGTTCAGCCTTCAGCCTTTAATCGAGCCGCTGACCAACCGCGAGCTTGAAATCCTCCACCTTATCACCCAGGGTCTCTCCAACGCCGAGATTGCCGAAAAATTGGTCCTCACCATCGGTACTGTCAAGGTGCATACCCGGAACATTTACGGTAAATTGGGTGTGGGCAGCCGCACCCAAGCGGTAGCTAAAGCAAGAGAGTTAAAGCTGCTTTAAGCCTGATTTACTGACTTCCCCCCAATATCTCAAAAACTTCTCTATTTTAATATCACCACAACTACCACTTTAGGTAGATGCAACTACTCCTATTTCGCGACTAGAATAGGAACGAAATAATTCACAAAGATAGTGCCGCCGCGAATTTTGTTATCTCAGTCTTGATACATTTGATGTTCAATTGGAAAGCCATGTCAAAATATATGACCGCTAAAGCAACCAGGTATGTGGTATTCAAAAAAGAACTGATCTTTGCCGACGTCACTGTCATAACTCTAATTGGCCTGGTATCAGCTCACGCATTCCATTTGGGATCATAGACCAGCGGGTAGCGGATCTTGACTGCGTTCAGAAGGTAATGCAATGAAAGTACTGAGTCTTCACGGACCGAACTCAGGTCAGCGTTTGAGCCTGGATCGCCCGGCGACCTATCAGATTATCATTCAGGGACGGCTTGGCTCCGACTGGTCTGACTGGTTTGAGGGCATGACCATTACCACCGCCACGGACTCCAAAGAAGCCATAACTACCTTGACCGGCCGGGTCGAGGATCAGGCCACCCTGCACGGCTTGCTAAACAAGCTCTACGGCCTGGGGCTGCCCCTCCTGGCCATTGACTGTCTGGAGATTAACCCGGCTAGTGACTCGAGGCAACCCGTTACCCCAAACTCAACCCCCGAAAAATGAACGCGCGGAGGAAAATTCCCATGAAACAACTATCTTTTGTTTTTGTTAGCTTACTATTTTTGACCACCTGGTTGACGACCGCCTGCAGCCCGGCGGCCGAGTCAGCCAACGCCGCACCTCCGCCGCAGGAGCCAGTGGGCACGGCGGTCGAGGTGGCCCCGGTCAAAAGCGGTGATATCGCCCTGGTATTTGACTATTCCGGCAATCTCCAGGCTCAAAGTGATGTGACGCTGGTGCCGCGGGTGTCCGGCCAGGTTGAGGCCGTGCTGGTTAAGGTGGGCGATGAGGTCAAAGCCGGTGATCCCATTGCCGTGATTGACCACGATGTGTACGCTGCCCAGTTGAAACAGGCCGAGGCGGTGCTATCACAGGCCCAGCTCAAGCTGCAAAAAATGACAGAAGGCGCTCGCCCGGAAGAAGTAGAAGCGGCCCAATCAGCTTATCAGATTAGCCAGTCGGCCCTGCAAGATGTCCAAAATATTGACGACAACGAGCGCACCACCGTCGCTGTCACTCTGGCCAATGCCCAGGCTGCCCTCAAGCTGGCCCAATTCGAATACGATAAAATTGCCTGGGCCGGCCAGGTCGGCGAAACGCCTCAGGCCCTAACTCTGGAAAAGGCCACCAACGCCTACGAACAGGCCCTCTCTGCTTATCAACTCCAGACCAACCCCTCTGAAGCTCAACTGGCGCCGCTGCAAGCAGCCTTGACCAAGGCCAAACTCGATCTGGCCCTGGCCAGGCAGCCCTTCCGTCCGGTTGATTTTGAACTGGCCCGCGCCGGGATCAAGCAGGCCGAAGCTTCGGTTGAGCTGGCCAAACTGCAACTCGACTATACCACCGTCCGCGCTCCTTTCGAGGGGGTGATTGGCGAAGTTTACCTCGATCAGGGCAGCATGGTTGATACCAAATCCGCCCTGGCCCTGCTGGTTTCCAATCAAGTTGAGGTTGTCCTCAATGTCGAAGAGAACCGCCTGGGTCAGATTGCTGAGGGGCAGCACGCCGCTTTGCGCGTCTCGGCCTACCCCGGGGTGGAGTTTCCTGGCCTGGTCACCAGCGTTGCTCCCATTGCCGACAAAAAGACCCACACCTTCGTGGTCAAAGTGACGCCGCTAGATAAGAAAAGTTTGCTCCGCAGCGGCATGTACGCCGACGTGTCCCTGTTGGTGGAGGAGAAACCACAAGCCCTGCTGGTGCCGCGCTCGGCTGTGATTATGGTTGACGGCCAGCCGCTGGTCTACCGAGTCAAAGAGAACCAGGTTGAACAGGTCAAAGTAAGCACCGGCCTTAGCAACGACGCCGAGATCGAGATTGTCTCCGGCCTCAAAGCCGGCGATACCATTGTCGTGGCCGGACAGTCGAACCTGGAAAATGGCGGCCAGGTAAAGATTGTGCCAGGATTGTGATACGTGATGCGTAAAAGACTTCACGCATCACACATTACGTATCACACCCTCTAAAAATCAAGGACAAATAACAATGGGACTCACCCGACTCTCCATCAAACGCCCGCTGACCATCCTCATGATTATCCTCGGTTTTATCGTGCTGGGCTACCGCTCCATGACCATACTCCAGGTTGACCGCATGCCCAAAACCGACCTGCCCTATGTGTCGGTCGTGGTCGTCTACCCCGGCGCTTCGCCCGAAGACGTGGCCGACGAGACCCTCAAACCGATTGAAGACGTTGTAGCCGGCATCTCCGGCATCGACGAGATCACCTCACAGGCCAACGAGAACTTTGGCTACGTGCTGATTAAATTCAACGAAGGCGTCAACGGCGACCAGGCCGCCATTGACGTATCCCGCGAAGTGGACAAAGTGCGGGGCGAGCTGCCCGACGACGCCGAAGAGCCGACCATTATCAAGGCCGACCTCAACGCCCAGCCGATCATGCGACTGGTCTTGAGCGGCTCACTGGGCCAGGACTCCCTGTACGACCTGGCCGATAACGAGCTCAAACCGCGCCTGCAAACTGTGGCTGGGGTGGCTTCGGTTTCCCTGGCCGGCGGCCGCGAGCGCGAAATCCAGGTCTACACCGACCCGCACCAGCTCACCGCCTATGGCCTGTCGCTCAGTACAGTCCAGCAGGCCCTGCTGCTGGAAAACGTCACCGTACCAGTCGGCTCGATTGAGCAGGGGCCACAGAAAAATGCCATTCGCTCCGTGGGCGAATTCACCAGCCTGAAAGATATTGAAGGGATTATTGTGTCGGGCGGGGCTAACCCGCTAACCACTATGGGATTGTCCCTGCCGGCCAGCTTATTCCCCAAAACACCCACCGGCATGGATACCGGCGGCCTGGTCTACTTGCGGGACGTGGCTACGGTGCAGGAGGGTTTCAAAGATACCACCCGCCTGGTGCGCTACAACGGCCAGGCTGGAGTGCTCATCACCGTGATCAAAACCAGCGACGCTAACGCCATTGACGTGGCCGACGGGATTCGCCAGGTGGTCGGCCAGGTCAAACCCGAACTGCCCGGCGGAACCAAACTGGATATCGTCATTGACGATACCAACTTTACCCGCGAGTCGGTCAATGCGGTGGGGGAAGACCTGCTGCTGGCGGTGCTGATTACCGGCATGGTTATGCTGCTGTTCCTGCACACTATCAACAGCAGTGTCATTGTTATGCTCTCCGTGCCGACCTCCATCATCGCCACCTTCCTGTTGATGTGGGCCTTCGGTTTCAGCCTGAACACCGTCACCCTGATGGCCCTGACCGTGGCCATCGGCATCTTGGTGGACGACTCGATTGTGGTGCTGGAAAACACCGAGCGCCACCTCAAAATGCACAAAAAACCAGGCCAGGCCGCCCTCGATGGTCGGGCCGAAATCGGGCTGGCCGCCATTACCATCACCCTGGTCATCGTGGTGGTCTACCTGCCGGTCGCCTTTATCAGCGGCGTCGTGGGCCAAATTTTCCGTTCCTATGGCGTCACCATCGCCGTGGCGACTATTTTCTCGCTGCTGATCTCCTTCACTTTGACCCCCATGCTGGCCGCTTTCTGGCTCAGAGATGAAACCAGGCCGGAAAAACCGGCCAAGGGCGTAGGGCTGGTGGCCAAGAAGCTGCTGCACCCGCTTGAGTGGCTGTGGCAGCATTTTATCCGCCGGTGGGAAGCCATGTTTACCGGCCTGTCGAATCTATACGCGGTCAGCCTGCGCTGGACGCTGCAAAACACCTTGACTCAACTGGTGGCCGTGGGAATTGCAGCCGTGGCCCTGGCTGTCGGGATTTACCTGGTGGTCGGCGGCGCTGTCGGCAACGAATTCCTGCCCATCGAGGACGACGGCCAGCTTACCATCGGCGTTGAGTTACCCGCCGGCTCCAGCCTGGCGGCGACCGACCGGGCGGTGCAGCGAGTCGAGCAGATTGTCCGGGCCGAAGCGCCCGAAACCTCGGTCATCGTTTCCAACGTGGGCGCCGAACCGGGCAGCGCCTTGCTTGCCAGCAGCGACAAAGCTAACTTTGCCACCGTCATTGTGCGGCTGGTGGACAAAGACAAGCGCGAGCGCAGCACCACCCAGGTGATCAATGCCCTGCGGCCTGCCCTGACCCAGGTGCCCGACGCCAAAATTTCCTTTATGCTCAACGCGGCGGTCAGCGGCATGAACCAGGATATTGAAGTACGTTTCTTTGGGCCGGACCGGAACAAGCTGATTGACCTGGCCGCCCAGGCCGAAGCAGCCATCCGCGCCGTGCCGGGGGCGGTAGACATCCGCAACACCGGCGCGGAACGCTCACCTGAGACCCAACTGGTGGTTGACCGCGGGCGGGCTAAAGATTTAGGGTTGTCGCCGGGGCAAGTGGCCCGAACCCTGCGCACGGCCATCAACGGCAGCCAGGTGGGCGATTACCAGCCGGAGGGTCAGACCGAGAAGATTGACCTGACCCTGCGCATGCACGAAGCGGCCCGCCGTGACCTCAACCAACTGCTGGACCTGCCGCTCGGTTACGTCAACGATCAAGCTATTGTCGTCGGGCAAGTAGCTGAGGTGCAAGATACCCTGGCTCCGGCGCGGCTCAGCCGGGCCAACCGCCAGGCCGCGCTGACCATCAAGATCGGTTCCGCCGGCCGGGCCAACGCCGACGTGGCCAATGACGTCGAGACGGCCTTACGCACCAACGTTGATTTTTCCGCCGGTTTCGGCTTTGAGTTCACCGGCCAGACCGACTACCAGCGCCAGGCCTTCCAGGATTTGACCGGCGCGTTGGTATTGTCCATCCTGCTGATCTACATGCTGCTGGTGGCCCTCTACCAAAGCTGGCTACAGCCCCTGGCGATCATGTTTGCTTTGCCGGTGACTCTGGTGGGCGCGTTTGGCGGGCTGTGGCTGACCGGCAACACGCTGAATGTCATGTCGCTGCTGGGTATCATCATGCTGGCCGGGATTGTGGTTAAAAACGCCATCCTGCTGGTGGACTTCACCAACATCCTGCGCCAGGAACGAGGCTTCGAGCGCAAAGCAGCCCTGGTCGAAGCCGGCCGGCTGCGCCTGCGCCCGATCCTGATGACGACGTTTGC
>CAZRYD010000116.1:1552-17684 GCA_964604225.1 uncultured Caldilineaceae bacterium | reverse complement strand
GCAATCTTGTCGGAGATTTTGGCCCCGCCCATAATAGCCAAAAAGGGTTTATCCGGGTCAGCCAGCGCTTTGCCCAGATATTCCAGTTCTTTCTCCATCAAAAAACCGGCCACGGCCGGACGCAGCGTATCGGTCACGCCGACAGTTGAGGCGTGAGCACGGTGGGCGCTGCCAAAAGCATCATTGACATAGACCTGGCCCAACACAGCCAATTTGGCCGAGAAAGTGGGCTCGTTTTTCTCTTCCTCTTTGTAAAAACGGGTGTTTTCCAGCAGGGTCACGTCGCCCGGCCGCATGGCCTGACAGGCTGCCTCGACTTCCGGGCCGACGCAGTCATCCAGCTTTTTGACCGGCCGTCCCAGCAGTTCTTGTAATTTCGCCGCCACCGGTCCCATCGAATATTTGGGGTTGGGGCTGCCTTTGGGCCGGCCCAGGTGACTCATCAGAATAACGCTGGCCCCGTGATCCAGCAGGTAGTTAATGGTCGGCAGGGCGGCTTGAATACGGCGGTCGTCGGTGACCTGCCCCTCTTCCATCGGCACGTTAAAGTCAACACGCACCAAAACGCGTTTGCCTTGCACGTTTATATCTTTGATTGTTTTCTTGTTCATGATTCTATCCTTTCAAAACGATTATTGATTATCTTCTACCGGCACGGGGGCAAAGGCAGGATTGCCCTGGCCGGATAGAACGAGTTCGACATGAGCAAAATCTTCCAGATCGGCCTGGAAGAAATAAAGCACCTCCAGGGTCCGCTGGGCGGCGTCGCTGTGCTCCAGGTGAAACCTATCGCTGGGGATGGTAGTGTTGCGTTGAGGGATGCTCAGGGCCAGCCGCTGGCCCAATTGGGTCAGAAACGGTTCCAGGTTTGCTGGCAAAAAAAGCTGAGCCGGCAGTTGGCGCAGAATCAGATACATCTGCGCGCTAAGCGGGTCCGCCTGGGATGTCTGGCTGACCCGCACCGGCACCAATTCAAAGCGGAATGACTGCCCCTGATAATCCATCGCTGTCTCCAAAATGATCCAGGTTTGGGCAGTCGTGGTAGCGGCGATCATGGCCGCTGGATCAACCAGAGGCGAGGGGACAGCAATGGGGGCAATCTGACCAATATGGCTCACTTCCAGACGAAACTCCTGAGTGGGCCGGCTGGCTTGAGCTTCATAGAGCGAGATTTCCAGCTTGAGAGGCGCGCCGGTTTCAGCATCAAGCCAGATCAAGCTGCTGAGGTGGGGCGAGGCGTCAGTGAATATCTGACCTACAACCTCGGCCAGGTCAGCCGCAGCATATTGCAACTCATAGCGGGTGGCCGGCCGATCCTGAATCGCGCCATGACCGGCTGCCTGGGGCACTGCGTTCAACTGCGCCAGGCGTCGAAGCAGACTGTCTGCCTGGCTCAAGCCGATCAGCGAAGCGGTATTGAATTGTTGAGCTTCGGCGGGACTGACTGCACCTTGGTCAACCCAGCCTTGATTCTGAGGGTCAAAGAGATAGGTCTGACCGGCGATGAGGTATATTTCTTGGGGGGGATCAGGAGAGTTTTGGCTGAAAATGTGGCTGTTACCCGCGGCGTCACGCTCAATAACAAGGGTCGAGAGGAGGGGCTGACCGGCAGGGGGGTGGACCATAGTCTCGCTTTCGAGCCGGTAGCCAGGCAGCATCGCTAATTTCACAAAGGCGTCGGCGAGGCGGTAGTGGCCGCGCTCGATTAGCGCCGCTTCCGTGGCTGGGACCGGCCGAGGCTGGCTCAAGGATTGCAGTTGGTTCAAGGGACCACAAGCCAGGATCATCCACAGCGCTGTACCTGTTGTCGTTATCCGTTGGAGCGGCTGCATCATGTTGCGCCCTTTGAAGCATGCCTTAAATAGTTTGACTTCCGAACGTCGCCCCCTTGGGTTTCAATTTTACTCCCACCACAGGCAAAGCACAAAAACCCTTAAATATTGTCTATGTTTCCAAAAGCGTTATACTTAAAAGGGGGAGCGCTAGTCAGCGCAGTATTGCTACGTCACATCATTGATACAAGGAGACACTTGATGAAACCCGGCGGTGGATTAAGTCTACAAATTAATGAGATTGCAACTAAAATTGTGCTTGACGAGTTCTTACTGGACGCCAAAGTTAAGGCGGTAGGGGCTTTGGATGATAGCCTCAATAACGAAGATTATAACTACCTGACCGTATTAAATAGCGTGGCGAGTCCTTGGCGACAAATCAATCCGCTCAAGCCAATCCACTATAATGAAGGCTTCCTCAAAATTCAAGATATTTACCTGGTTTACCCGCTTGATCCGGCAGTGCAGGTGAAGATCAAGCTGATGCCTCATGCCGAGCGAGGCATCTTCTACATCGGCCACTTTGCCATTCAAGCTAATCTGAGCATGGGCCTGGAAATGCGGCTGGCCGGAGTTATGGATGGCTTGACCAAGCGTTTTGTGGCCGTGACTGACGCCTCGCTTTTTCCCATGTTTCCGGCCAAAAATGTGGAGATGCCCCAGGTGATGTCAGTCGCCCTGTTGAATCGGGCCAAAATCTCTCATTATCACCCTGTGGAGGCCTGAGCCAGATGCGCTAGCGGCTGCGCATCACCCCCACCCGGCTGCAGAGTTGAATCAGCGGGCATTTGCTGCACCAGGGCGAGGTGGGGTGGCAGATAGTTTGGCCCATACTGACCAGCAGGCCGTTATATTCAATCCAATATTCGGGGGGCAACTTCGCCCGCAGGGCAAATTCGGTTTCTTCGGGCGTTTTGGTTTTAACATAACCCCAGCGATTGGAAATACGGTGCACGTGCGTATCCACGCAGATGCCGGGCAGGTTGAAACCGGCCGTTAAGACCAGGTTGGCCGTTTTCCGGCCCACGCCAGGCAGTTTGAGCAACTCGTCCAGATCAGCCGGAACCTGGCCACCGTGCTCGTCAAGCAGCCTTTGCGAAATATCGATAATGTTTTTGGCCTTAGTGCGATAAAAACCGACCGGGTAAATCGTCTCAGCGAGTTTCTCCGCTGTCTGGCGGACCATCTCAGCCGGGTTGTCGGCCAGGGCAAACAGCCGGGGGGCGACCTGGGAGGTCATGGTGTCTTTGGTGCGTAGGCTAAGCACCGTGGTGATCAGAATATGGTAGGGGTTAGGTTCAACCCTGGCCATATCGTCGACCAGTGCCGGCTGCCACTGCCGGGCGCTCTCCCGCAAAATGGCCATAACCTGGTGAATGTCGCTATCTTGCATCCGCTCTCCTTACTCTATGTGCCCTTTGGCCTCCGGCTCGACCACCAGAACCGAACCTGCCGGATTGATCGACCACTTTTGAGGCGGTTGAAACCAGTGCAAACGGGGATCAAAGGCCGGTTGATTAAAATTTTCGTCAAGCCACAATTCTGTCATTGAAATTACCTTTGACTTTAATCACTTGCCTTTTTTGTTTCGTAGCGGCTGTTCGGCACTTTGCCGTCGGTGCGGAGGAGGAAGCGCTCGTATTCAAAACCGCCGCCGCTAAATTCGACCAAGATGCCGCCTTTTTCCAGCTCCAGCCTGAGCAGTTTCTTGCTGCGCAATCCCTGCATAATCACCTGCAACTGCTGCTCCGACAGTTCGCTCTCTTGCTGGCGCAGGTCGGCCAGTTTGTCCAAAAAGTTGCTCAGCTTGCGCAGGTCAGCCGGAGCAAGACCGGCAAAGTTTTGCGCCAGGCCACTCATCTTCCGCGCCCACTGTACGGTGAGAAAGTCCACAGGACCGGCCATAGCTACATACCCCCTTCGTGAATAGACTGCCGACGGCTGACCGTCGACCGCCGTAAAGTATTTTCATTCCATGCAGCTCGAATCGAGAACAGAGCAGGTATTACTACCGTCCGATGAGTTTGTAACTCGTATTTACTTGGCTCGATTTCTTCATACGAACGAATCTCAACGGTTTCTGGAAATTCATGCAAGAACTCCAACCTTAATCCGGCAGAACACAGGGCAGTAATGACTTCTCCTAATGAGTGAGACCAGTAATACGCAGAATGAGAGGGATGGGGCGCCGGATTTCCATTTGACCGCCGCTCTTTAACCTCTATCGGTCCCTTATCAAAATATCCCCATTCAACAGGTTTACCTTGGCCATCCGTCCGCGGCTTGAAGACACGTACAATTGGATGACCTTCTATGATGTAGACTGTGCCGCCTGGTTTTAGATAGCCTACAACTATCTCGGCCCATCGATTCAGGTCAGACAGCCAGCATAGAACACCCCCAGAAGTGTATACAACATCAAATTGCCTGTCGAGCACCCTTGGTAGATTGTAAATATCTGAGCAAATAAACTCCGCTTCGATGTTAAGTTCCTGGCTCAAAGACCGCGCCAGGCCAATGGCAACATCAGAAATATCTACGCCGGTAACAATTGCACCTTTTTTTGCCCATGAAAGTGTATCTAACCCGAAATGACACTGTAAATGCAAGAGAGTTTTTCCTGCGACAGTGCCAAGCTCTTCCAGTTCGACTTCCTTCAAAGTCGTTTCACCGGCTTTGAGTTTTTCGAGAAGATCGCTGTATTCCTTTGACTTCACATTGAACTTCGTCCAGAGATTCCACAACTCGCGATTGGTGTCAACGTATACGTTACTCATCTCCACCCTTCCCGAAAAACCCTCTAGCAAACCTCGATTGCCGGGGATTGTTAACCGGCTGGTAGCCGGAAGGCAATAGCGTTCCTTCAAACTTGGCGCCGCTGACATTTTCGGCCTGGGCCAGGTCCGTGCCGCGCAGGTCGGCCTGAGTGAGGTTGGCGCTGAAGAGAATGGCACGGGTCAGCCGGGCTTCGACGAAAATGGACTGGGCGGCTTGGGCCAGCGACAAATCGGCCTGGGTCAAATCGGCCTGGGTCAGATCGGCCTCGCTCAAGTTAGCCCCATACAGGTCAGCCGAGCGTAAGCTGGCCCCAACCAGATTCGCCTGGCGAAAGATCGCTCCGGCAGCAATCGCCCCGTGCAGGTCGGCCCCGCTCAGGTCGGCCCCGCTGAAATTGACGCCGGGCAGCGGCGCGCCGACAAAGCGGCAGCCGCGCAAGTTGGCCCCACTGAAATCGGTGTCCCGCAGCCAGGCCTCGGAAAAATCCAGGCCGCTCAAATCTGCACCGGATAAGTCCAGCATTTCCAGGCGAAAACCGCGTTCCCCGGCGGCATAACGCCGGGCCAGGGCAAGATGTTCGAGGTTGGCCACAGTGGGCCAAGTATAGCCCAAAGTCAGCGGTGTGGCAATTGAATTTCGCCGGGCAAAGCGTTGAACGCCGGAGGCAGATATGATACAATGAGACCAGGAGGATGGAACCATGGAATTCAAAACTGTTAAAATTGAAAAACCGGAAGCGATTAACTTTATCCTCGGACAGACCCATTTCATCAAGTCGGTTGAGGATATCCACGAGGCATTGGTGAATGCTGTACCGGGGATCAAATTTGGCCTGGCTTTTTGTGAAGCCTCCGGCAAGTGCCTGGTGCGTCACAGCGGCACCGACCCGGACATGGTCAGTTTGGCCCAAAAGAATGCTCTGACCTTGGCGGCAGGGCACAGTTTCATCATCTTTCTGGGCGAGGGCTTTTACCCTATCAATGTATTGAACACGCTCAAAGCCGTGCCGGAGGTCTGTCGGATCTTCTGCGCCACGGCTAACCCCACCGAAGTCATCGTGGCCGAGACCGACCTGGGGCGGGGCATCCTGGGCGTGATTGATGGGTTCAAGCCCGCAGGCGTGGAGGGCGATGAAGACATCGCCTGGCGTAAGGGCTTTTTACGCCAGATTGGGTATAAATTATAGAGTCTACGCCTGTCTCTTAACTCTCCCTCTCTCAGAGGTCACTTTGAAGGCTTTTGAAAAAGTTAGTCGCCTTTGTGGTAAACCAGGGAATAAATAATCTCAAATCGGTAATGTCTCCGGCAGTATCTCACGCTCCATCATTATTGGGGTCGCTGGTAGCGGTGAGCAGAATTTGGCTTGTGTGATGGGTATGCCTCGACTATAATAACTTAGCCGTCTGACGTTAAATTTTGTAATTCAAAACGAATGAGGGAAAGGCCATGACAGTTTTAACTGAAGTATTGCTTGAAGAAGGCTATAACTCAACGGATGAATTGGCGCGTGATTGGGCTTTGATGGTAGCTTTATCCCGGCTAGAACAGTATCAAGCCGAATGTGACTTCTTCAAAAAAAAGTATCATATGTCTTTAGAACAATTTGAGCACCTGGCCCATCAAAAAAAGGGCCATGAGGATTTCGAGCAGGAGGCAGACATTGAGGATTGGGAGTTCTCCACAAACGCACTAAAATGGTGGCAAGCTAGGGTGGAGAAATTGGAGGCAATATGAGAACTATCGAAACAACGGTAGTGATTAAACCCAACGGCAAACTCATCTTGCAGTTGCCGCTGAGTATTCCCCCAGGTGAACATCGGGTAGTGGTAGTGATTGAGGAGCAGCCGATTCTGAAAAAGCAACCTCGCCCTGATTTCCCGGTAATTGACGTTGGAGTCTGGCCAGAGAATCTTTCACTGAGGCGCAAAGACCTCTATAATGAGCTTGACTCAAAGGAGAACCATCATGACTCTTGAGGATATTCTTTTAGACATTTACGCCCTTGAGGATGAAATGCGCACCTATGAGCGCAAATACGGCGTTCTCTCTGAAACCTTTTATGAGGCTTACATCGCTGGTGAAGAACCACCTGACGAAGCCTGGGTCCAGGATTGGACAGCCTGGGCCAGCGCCTACAAGGTCTGGCTACGTCGGCGCGAGCAGTATCAAGCTACAATTAAGTCACTTCGCGCTGAGACTCCTACCCTCGCTGAGATGATTGAAAAGACCGCTCGCCATGAACCAATTCCAGTCCCTGCGTGATTATGAAATTTTCGTCTATACCCTGCCCCAGCGATATTCGAGCCTTCTTCACTCGACGCTCGTGGTGGCACAGCGTGGTCGGGGTTTGGCTGAATTAAAAGGTGAAATCGCCTTCTCTGACGAATATCGTTTGGCGGTCTATGAGCGGCTAACTTGGGACACTGGGCCTTTAACCATTGAGGGTTACAGTTACGAGGTATGGCGTGGCAACGAGAAGTTGTATTGGTATGACTCACAACCCCACCCCAATGATCCAACGCTAGCCAGTACCCATCCCCACCATAAGCATATTCCCCCCGATATTAAACATCACCGTATTCCTGCTTCCAAGTTGAGTTTTACCTCCCCGAATCTCCCGTTCCTCATAGAAGAGATTGAGTCCGACTTGCTTTAAAGGCATTTACTTGAGTCAAGCCAAAACAACCACTCCTCCCCCCTCCCTCAATCGCCTGGCCCGCGCCGCCTCGTTGGTGATGGTCCTATTCCTGGCCAGCCGGGTCTTGGGACTGCTGCGGGAGGTGGTCATTGCCCGCCAATTCGGCACCAGCGCCGAGATGGACGCTTATCTGGCCGCCTTCCGCCTGCCCGATTTTTTATTTTATGTGGTCGCCGGTGGGGCGCTTGGCTCGGCCTTTATCCCCGTTTTTACCGGCTATTTGACCCGCCACGATCTACCCGGCGCGTGGCGGCTGGCTTCGGCGGTCATCAATTGGGTTCTTCTCCTTTTGACCGGCCTGGGCGGCCTAGCCGCGATTTTCGCTCCCTGGATTGTGCAAACCTTTTTTGCCGAATTTTCCCCGGACCAACAAGCCCTGACCACCGAACTGATGCGCTGGATGCTCATCTCGACCGTCATCTTCGGGGTCAGCGGCGTGGTCATGGGGATTCTCAATGCCTACCAGCATTTCTTTCTGCCGGCCCTGGCCCCGGTGATTTACAACATCGCCATTATCCTGGGCGCATGGCTGCTCGGCCCAACCTGGGGCGTGCGCGGCCTGACCGCTGGGGTGGTGCTGGGTGCAGCGAGCCATTTGCTGGTGCAACTGCCCGGCTTGATGGTTAGCGGACGGCTGCACTACCGGCCCGTCCTGGCCCGGCGCGAGGCCAGCCTGCACGAAGTGGCCCGGCTGATGGGGCCGCGAGTGCTGGGACTGGCCGCAGTACAGTTGAACTTTGTCGTCAACGCGGTGCTGGCAGCGGGCTTAACGGCAGGCAGCCTGACCGCCTTGAATTACGGCTGGATCATTATGCTCTTGCCGCAGGGGATCATCGCTCAATCGGTGGCAACGGCGCTCTTTCCGACCCTGGCGGCGCTGGCGGCCAAGGAGGAGTGGGTGCAATTGCGCCGCATTTTTGCCCTGACTCTGCGCAACTTGCTGTTTCTCACCTTGCCCGCCGCCGTTGGGTTGATTGTGCTGAGCCAGCCGCTGGTGCGGTTACTGCTGGAGCGCGGCAAATTCGGCCCGGACTCAACTGTGGCGACAGCCTGGGCTTTGGGGTTCTTCGCTATGGGGCTGGTGGGACACTCTGTGGTGGAAATTGCCACCCGCGCCTTTTACGCCCTCAAGAATACCAAAACCCCGGTCGGCATTGGCGTGGCGGCCATAGCGGTCAATATTGGGTTGAGTTTGCTTCTGCTGCGGCTTTTTGCCTATTGGGGCTGGGCGCCTCACGGCGGGCTGGCTCTGGCTAATTCTATCGCCGTAACCCTGGAGATGATGGCGCTGTTGGTCCTGCTGCGCCCGCAGATGGGCGGACTGGCTGAAGCGGGGCTGGGCCGGGCCATCGCCAAAATGGGTCTGGCAGCCGGCAGCATGGCCCTGGTGCTGTGGCTGCTGCTGCCGCTTTTGCCGACCACCCCGGCGTGGTTGGGTGGAGTGGTCGGGATAATAGTGGGAGGACTGGTCTATTTCGGGCTGACCTACGCTTTGGGCCTGGCTGAGCTTAAAACGATAGCCCGGAGATTGCTGAGATAGCGCCGCTTTATTGACTGATCAACTTCATCTTGCCAACGCCCGGTTCGACATTTGAAGTCAAGGCGGGAACGATCCTTTCAGGCTGGCAGGCCGGCGAGGAGTCTGGCTGAAGCTGCCCCACTTTCATCTGCACCGTTATATCAGTGGCGGTTAAATCCTGGGCCGGCAGCGAGGCGGCAATGACAAATGTATCGGCGGGGTCTGTCTCGATGCGGGTAAGATTTAGGGGCAGCGAACAGGCCAAGCCGGTGGCCGCCCAGGCACCCCAGATAATCAATAGCCAGTATTTCATAGGGGAGACCCTCCTTTTTAGTTTTTTGACGACCCAAACCGCTAAAAATCGTTCAGGGCGGGGGCAAGCCCCCGCCCTTTCTTGGCTAAGCCGCGCCTGGTTTAGAGGTTGGAGATTGGCCCAGGCTTATCGTCAGGCTCCTGGGGGGCCGGTTCGGCGGCGGATTGATTTTTCCGTTTGCGCGGCTTCTTGGCCGGCGGCTCGTCGGTTAAGTTCTCCTCAGCGCCGGGTTCTTCGACAACCGGGTTTTCCGGTGCAGGTTGGCCTTGTGACTCCTCTCTGCCTGGCTCCTCCACCTCCGGAGCTTCTTCAGTAGCCTCGGCCTCGGCCAGCGCCGCTTTGATTTTGGCCCGCAGCTCAGCTTCGGACCGCTCCAGGGATGAGAGGATGTCGGAACTGGGCCGAGTCCTGCTGAGGCCTGGCCCAGGATTGGGCGTGGGGGACACGCCGCCGGCAAAAGCGTAGGTAGTGGGCGGATAAGACTGTGTGCCGAAACGAGTCAGGATGACTGCCCCCAGGCCGGTCAGAGCAACCAGAATACCCAGCAAGCTGCCGACCAACTCAAAGAGGAAACCAATGCAGGGAATCTGTCCAATGACGGGCATGGTCGTGACAGCCGTTAGAGCAGTTACCCCCAGGATCGTCGAGCCGACCAGATTAGGGTAGGGCCGTCCGCTGGCGATCAGCAGCCGCTCGCCGATAATTTGACCGGCCACAATCCAGCCAAAGAGGGTGGCGATGCCGAGGAGAATAAAACCTAGAACCGGCACAAAAGCCAGACAGATGGTGATAAGTAACACCACGCCGATCACCACCGAGATAGCCGAGGTTAGCAAGCCAATGCTAAAACTGAGAGGAGCCGAGCGGGTGAGGGTATCGCCCACCACTTTCATCTGGTCCGGCATAAAAGCGGCGACCAGCCAGCTAATCACTACCAGCGAAAGCAGAATGGCTATATCTTCTACCACACTTTTGAAGAAGTGAAAGACACCGTCCGACCAGTCAGAGAAAGTGGAACTCACGTGTTCAGATGGCACCGGCGGGATCGGAGAGACAGGTGGCACTGGCGGGATCGGAGAGACAGGCGGAATTGGTGGGACGGTAAAGCCCTCGCCTTCGCCAAAGCCGAAGCGATTGATACTCTGCACCTCACCTTCGACGACAGCACCCTCGGCTACCTCAGCTTTGCCGCCGACCAAGCCAATATCGCCTTTAACCACAGCCGTTTTACCCAGGTCGATGTTACCGCCAATCATGCCGATATTACCGGTGACAGTCCCGTCAATATCGGCGTTGCCGCCAAAGACCACCAAGTCGCCGTCAATTTCGCTTGAGGCCGGCATGGTAACCTTGCCGCCGAAAACAAGCACATCTCCCTTGATTTTTTCTTCGGGTTTTAAGGTGAGGTCATCCCCAAAAACAACCTGATCACCCTTAGGTTCCTGGGCAAACGCCGGGGGAGTCCAGGCAAAGACCAGGAGCAAGGGTAAAATTACAACTATTAGCTTATTCAAAAGTTTGCTTTTCATCTTTTTTCTCCACAAAGGTATTCGGAAGGTTGGAAGGTGGTGGGGTTGAAGTTATCGCTCTCGTTTCTACCCGCTCTTGTCCAGCCTCAAACTTTGATTATTAATTTCCTATTCTTATTTTTAGACCAGCAGTTCGACCGTAGTGGTGATCTGCCGGTTAACCAACTTCAGCAAGCGCAGCCACAACCAGACCATGGTAATCGCGACCAGGGCGTAACCCCAGAAGAGCGGCTGGCTCATGGTGATAAAACTGGCCTTAAGGAATAAACCGGCCAGATTAAACCAGACCCCCAGGGTGTTGGCCGACTCAATAAAATCAACCAGGCCATTGTAGAGGAGGCCGACTCCTACCAGGGTAACGCCTGAGCTAATGAAGGCACTCACGACAATGCCGCCGACGACAAAGAGAAATAAGGTTCCCAACAACAACACTCCAAAGCCCAACCACACATGTCCCCCCTGGCGGGCCTGGTGCTGGGCCAGGCGAGTTTCAAACCGGGCTGTAAACCCCGGCACGGGTGCAGCCAGCACTTTGGACCCGCCGTGCAGCAGAGTTTCAACGTGCTGCATCGTTTGATAGGTGTGCTGGCAGGTGGGGCAAGCGCTCAGATGAGTCTGCAACTTTGTAATTTCAGGGTCGCTCAACTCATTCTCCAGCCAAAGAAAAATCATTTCGGTAAAAGTATCGTGAGTGGTCATAGGCTTGGCTCCATCATCGTATCATAGTGCTCCGCCATCATTTGCTTGGCCCGAAACAGGCGGCTTTTGACGGCGCTGACCGTAGTATTGAGGGTTTCCGCAATTTCATCATACGATAGCTCATGCCAGTAGCGCAGAATCGTCGCCACCCGGTAATCGGGAGGGAGGGTATCCAGAAGTTGATGCAGGGTGGCGTGGTCCTCACGAGTCAGAGTGGCCGCCTCCGGCTGCGGGTCCGGGCTGGACAAGACACTCTGTTCCGGTGGGGTCAGGTCATCCCAGCCCATTATCTGGTAGCGACGCTGGCGCAGCCGGTCAATGCAGTAGTGGGAGGCAATCGAGAACAGCCAGGACGAAAATTTACGGCTGGGGTTGTAGGTATTCAGTTTGGTGTAGGCCCGCAGAAACGTCTCCTGAGCTGCATCTTCTGCTTCGGTTACGTCGCCGCTCAACATGCGGTAACATAGATTGTAGACCGGCCGCTGGTAGGCCTCGACAAGGCGCATAAACGCCGAGCGGTCGCCTCGCTGCGCCGCCAGGGCCCAGCTTTGCTCCTGGGTCTGCATGTCAAGCGTAACCGGCTTGGCTCTGGTTTGTTCCGTAGCCACGGGTGTCATTGAAATATTCCAACTAAAAGTTAACGCGTTAACCATTATGCAGTTTGAACTTTCTCTTTGTATGTCTGCATAAGGCTATACGGATTATAGGGGAAAAAGTTGCAGGGGGGAATTGAGACTAAGAATTTAGCTTACTGAAATTGCCTCTTGACATTTTGCAAAAAACGTGATATATAGTTGTTACAACAACTATTTTGAAATCAAAAGTTATGTCTCATTTTACTTTAGACGAATCGTTAGGCTATCTCATCAATCGAACCGCCCGCCGCCTGAAACACGGGCTGGGTCAAGCCTTCAAAACCAATGGGTATGATATTACCCCGGAACAGTGGGCAATTTTGAACAGGTTGTGGGAACAAGAAGGATTGTCTCAAGTGGAACTGGCTGATCAAACTTTCAAAGATAAACCTACTGTGACCAGGATGCTGGACATTTTGGAAAGAAAGCATTTGCTCTATCGCCAAAGGGATGAAAGTGACCGCCGCGCTTTTAAAGTCTATCTGACCGAGGAGGGCAGGATTTTGCAAGGGCAGTTAATTCCTGTGGCAATGGAAGTTTTGGAAAGGGGGCAAAAAAATTTAACAAATGAGGAGATAGAGTTTTTACGAGAAAAACTAAACAAGATTTACCACAATTTTGAGTAAAATTTTTTCTATATAGTTGTTATACTAACTATAGCTAAAACAACTAAAATACGGCTTTACCTTAGTTATTTGAGAAGGGAGAATAAATGATCCGAGGATTAAAGTTAGCGCACTTTGTAGGGCTGGTGATGTTTCTGGGAAGTATTTTTACCTTTACGCTCATATCTACCCTTACCCAAGGCGCGAGCCTGGAAAACCTGGTTTTTGGGAGAGAAGTCATCAGCGCCGGCACCACTGTACTGACGCTGCCGGGGATGTGGTTGATGGCAATAACCGGCCTACTGATGACCTACCGGCGCTATGGCTTCAGAGTGCGCTTCTCGCAGCTAAAGCTGTTGCTTATAGGGTTAATCATCCTGAACGCCTACCTCTTCATCTTGCCGGGTGAGGAAACCGCTACCGATTTAGCCAGGCGTTCTCTGGTTCAAGAGCAGCTTTTACCGGAATACGGTGCGGCTTATATGAGGGAGTCTATCTTTGGGGCAGTCAATGTTGTATTAACCATAGCCGCGGCAGTGATTGGCGTATGGAGAATTGGTAGCAGATTGGCTGTACAGCTCTGACCGCCTGAGCGATACAACCCACTTCCAGGTGGCTCTGTTTTGTGGCAGGAGTCCAAAATGCACTTTGGACTCCTGCTTTTTAAGCGACCGGGGGAATCAATATCGGCTTGTCTCTGGCGAGAAAGAGCCACATCTGAGGACAACACTGGCTCCTCAAATTTGGATCCACTGAGCCTGCATACGCAGCAGCCGGAGCTGGTATGGTGTGTCCTCTTTACAGGCCGGTAATCTATTCGACGATTTCTACCTGCGAAGGATTGTGCACATAGATAACCGGATCGCCCTGATACCATTCAATTTTTCCGGCCACCCGGACTTGCTGGCCCTCTTGGTAAATTGTCTCTGGCAAGGCCTCAAAGTTATCCCAATCTTCCTTGAGAATTCTGACCTTAAAAACGCCCTGATGGGGGTGTTCAAATCCCAGCAGAACGGCCAACCCATTGTTAAAAATATAGCGAATTGTGCCCTCGACCGTTACTTCTTGACCAGCATACTGTTGAGCTTGAGTGTAAGAAATAGCAGCATGAGCTTGCTTGACCGGATCAATCAACTTGATCTCTGTTTGGACCACGCTGGCTGTAACCGTAGCAGAGGACTGAGCTGCCCCTGGATTGCCCTGCTCCAAGGCAACTACTGCGCCGTCGGTGCTGACAAAGTAAATGGTGTCGTTGCTGACCACCCACCCGGCATATTCACTCCAGTATTGATCGTAGACCGCGCCTTCTTGCCAATAAATGTAAAATCCAGATGGCCAGAGACGTGTGTTCCTTAAACTGCTGCCACAGTAATGGCTCGCCTGGAAACCAGTCCTACAGGTGTCCTCATCTTGAGAAGTGGCGATATGAGGCAGGTCTGCGGTAACAATGGGATTGGTTCCGCTGCCCCGGCTGGGCGACCGGTCAGTAATACTATGGGCGATACCGGCTTCCCAATGCCCAGCCAAGATATAATCACCGGCCATGCTGACGTAGGCCTGCTCATCCGTCGGGAAAAAGGTATTCTCCATAAAACGTACATATCCGGCTGAATAACCGGACACAGTGGTATTGTCTAGCAGCAGTTCACCCAGGTGCGAATCCCAACGGCCCTCGCAGGGATTCTGTTTGCACGGCGAGCCGCGCATCACAATATAAGCGACCTCTTGCCCGTCGGCAAAACGTTTAACCACCGGCTGCGGCCCCATAGGCATATAGCCGCCATCACCATAGCCGCCGTGGCCTACATTAGCAATAAACGGAACGGACCCATCATCGAGCTTCAAGACCATGAGCGCCTGTTGGCTGGGCTGGGCTGTAAGGTTAGCGCGCATGGTGGTATTGGTGCTTGGCCAAGGATTTTGGTCCCACATGGTCTGCCAATCCAGGCGAAGTTTGACCAAAACCAGGCCGTGTACTTCGGCAATTACCGGCCAACCGTTTTTGACTTCCGCCAAATCACTACTCTGACCAGGTTCGCCGGGACCCAAAACTGTCGGCTTGACCCGCCAGGCGCGAGAGCCATTCGTGTTATTGATGGCGTGAACATAGAGATCTTGACTGACGGCAATGACTCGATTCCGTGAAGGAGAATAAGCGGCCGGGGTGTGAACGGGTGAGCCAGCCTCATAAGCCCAGATTTGGGTCATTGTGTTTTTGTTGATGGCATAGACCCGTGGCCCCATCGAAATAAATACGCGGTCGTCATGCAAGGCTGGGGGCAAAGGTAGACTACTACTGGCTCCAGTAGGAAACTGAGCCAAAGTATTCCCGGTGGTCCCATCCAGTTTGTAGAGGATGCCATTACTGGACAAAACAAACAAAGCGCCGGTCTGACCGTCATAAGCTGGGGAGGAGTTAATATTGCCGCCGGGGTTGCGATTCCAGGCAACGGTCCCATCCCCATTATTCAACGCGTAAACGCCTCGACTGCCAGCCGCAATATAAACTCGACCGCCTCCGGTAATCGGCTGGCTATTTCTGGGCAAACCAAATTTGCCTGTCTTGACTTGGCCTGAATTGTCCGGGCCATTCCAGGCCCACTTCCAGCGCCAGGGAGTCGGCACAACCTGGTCGGTATAACCGGTGTGCTGCGCATCATGAGCATGTTGAGTCCACTCACTTGCGCCAGAACTTTTCAGAATCAGCGGCAAATAGATAACCGCAGAGGGAGTTGTAGCTTGTACAAGCGGTCCACCGACCGAAGTTACCGGCCACAAAACATTGAGTAAGGTTAAGACAACTACAATCACCAGGCCCCCCAATAAAACTAAAGAGGAATGAGGTTTGTTCATTTTACACCATCTAAAGTTGGGATAGATGCCTCTTTGACTTAAGCCATAGCCAAAGGAATCAGCATCCGCTCGTCTTCTATAGTCAGCGCCTTCTGGCCCGGCAAGGTTCCGCGCAAACTCCACGGGCCGGTCCAGGTGACTTCGACCTGGGCCAGTTGGCCCTGCCAATCTTTATTGGTCTCGTCTTCAAAAAAGACCAGCTTGTTGGTGCGGGTGCGGCCCTTCCAGCGATTTCTATCTTTCTGTTCCACCAGCACTTCGACCGTGCGGCCCAGTAATTGGGCGTTGATGTCCGCCACAATCTGCTCCTGTAGCTCGTTGACCGCATCCAGCCGGCGTTTCTTTTCCTCGGCGGGCACGTCGTCGAGCATAATTTTGGACGAGACCGTGCCGGGGCGGGGCGAATACATAGCCACGTGGACCACATCCAATTTGAGTTCGGCCAGGGTGTCGAGGGTGCGCTGGAACTGGGCCTCGGTTTCGCCGGGGAAGCCGACGATAATATCGGTGGCGATGGACACGTCAGGCATGCGCGCCCGGATGCGTTCGATCAAGTGGTAATAGGCGTCCATCGTGTATTCGCGCTTCATCTCCCGCAGAATGTCGTCGTCGCCGGCCTGGTTGGGCACTTCGATATGCTCGCAGACCTTCGGCAACTCGACTACGGCATC
>CAZRYD010000116.1:0-1542 GCA_964604225.1 uncultured Caldilineaceae bacterium | reverse complement strand
GTAGTTGGGATGGCTGGTCAAAAAACGAATCCGCTGCAGGCCGTCAAGCTCATGCAGCACCCGCAGCAGTTGGGGCAGACGCGGCCCATCCGGCACGTCGTAGCCATAGCGATCCACAATCTGGCCGAGCAGGGTCACTTCACGGACCCCCTGAGCCACCAGGCTGCGCACCTCGGCGGCAATCTCGCCGACCGAGCGGCTGCGCTCGCGCCCGCGCCGGGAGGGGATGATGCAGAAGGTGCAGACGTGGTTGCAGCCGTAGATGATCGGCACGTGGGCCGTGACCGTATTATTTTGCTGGTGCTGCGGCAGGACCAGGATCAGTTCCTCATCTTGCAGCCGATGCCGTTGGACCAGGGCGGTTTGCTCGCTCTCGCGAGCCAGCAAAAAATCAACCAGCGGGCCGGGTTCGCTGGGCGGCATAAACACGTCCACGTGGGGGAAAGCTTTGGCCAGTTGGCCGCCGCCCTTGGCCCCGACCATGCAGCCCATCAGGGCCAGCACCTTGTCCGGTCTGGCTTCTTTGAGGGGCTTGAGACTCCACAAAAAACCCACGGCTTTATCCTCGGCGCTCTGGCGCACCACGCAGGTATTGAGGACGACGATGTTGGCCTCGCGGTAGCTGTCGGTATAGCGGTAGCCCAGCTTTTCCAGTTCGGAGCCGACCCGCTGGGAGTCGGCCATATTCATCTGGCAGCCGGCGGTCCAAATGTGATAGTTCAATGCAAAATCCCCCTTCATCGTGATACGTGATACGTGATGCGTGAAATTTTTACGCATCACGCATCACGTATCACGCGGTTATCAGTCAAAGATACAAATTACCCGGATTTTACGCCCGGCAAATCCTGCGGCGTGCGCTTGACGCGCGGATCAAGCGAGTCGAAGCCCGCAAACGGCGCGTCGAGCCGCTGTTGGCTCATAGTAATATACTCTGGATTGAGGTCAATGCCAAGCCAGGTGCGGCCCAATACCTGGGCCACTCGGCAAGTTGTGCCGCTGCCCACAAAGGGGTCAAGCACCAGCTCGCCGGGGTTGGAACTGGCGCTGATGATGCGTTCCAGCAGGGCTTCCGGCTTTTGGGTGGGATGGGCTTCCCGCTCGGCGCTGCAATAATGGACGTGGGAAAAGGTCCAGACGTCGCCGGGGTTGGCCCCGGCCATGTTGTTACGCTGCCGGTAATATTTTTGGGGGACGCGCACCTGGTCCAGGTTGAAGGTGAACTGCGGCGATTTGGTGAAGTACAAAATATCCTCGTGCCGGGGCGAGAAGCCGCTTTTGCGGCCCATGCCCTGGGTGTAATGCCAGGTAATCCAACCGTTGAAGTTCAGCCCAAACTCCTCTTCCAGCAGCAAAAACAGCCGGGAGATGAAACGCACGCCCATAAACACATAAATCGAGCCGGTGGGTTTGAGCAGGCGAATGGCCTGGGTCAGCCAGGCGCGGCTAAATTCTTCATACGCCTGCCAGGCTTTTTGGTCGAGATTGTTGCCGTAATCCTTGCCCAGGTTATAAGGCGGATCGGCGATGAGCAGGTCAACG
>CAZRYD010000115.1:12057-17883 GCA_964604225.1 uncultured Caldilineaceae bacterium | reverse complement strand
GGATGATCCAGGGCAATTTCCTCCAGGCTGGGCAGCAAGGCAAAGCGTAGGGCCTGGGCGACTTCGCCGGGGTGACCTTCGCTGAATTGGAGGGCTTTGCGCAGATACAGTCCTGGCGGTTTGGGGTTGAGATAGGAGGTATTGACCAGGTCCAGCGAGTCGGCCCACTGCCGGAATGAGGCCGATACGCGTGTTTGTTGGCTGGCCAACAGAGTATCATCGAGGCTGGCCGGAAAATATTTTTTTAACAAAACCAGGCTGGGGTAGGTAAAACGCGCTTCGACGGAATTTAGTAGGGGCAGTGGGTCTTGCAACTGAGGCGTTAACAGAGCCAAATCCACCAGGTGGATGAGCCGACCTTTGCCCTGCCACATGTGATAGGTGGCGTGGACCAGCAAATGGAGCCAAAGGGCATCGGGCTTGACCAGCCAGGCCGGCTCCCCCAATAACGTTCCCGGCGTCGTATGACGCCACATGGTGTCGGTCAGGTCAATACTTGGCCCGCCGAAACTTTCCCGGCAGTAGCGATGGACTTCCAGCTTGCGCGGGTTGTTGGGGTGCTCGCACTCGGCGGAGACGACGTGGCGGTTGTCGGGCCGGCTGAATTCGGTGTGCTTCCAGTGGACCACTTCTTGTCCGTAGCCGAGTTGGGCCAGCAAGTCAGCACTCGCGGCGAAGTCTGCCGGCCGAATGAGCAAGTCCAGATCAGCCATAGGTCGCAAACCGGCGTCGGCGTAATAGGCGGCTGACAAAATTGAGCCTTTGAGGGGGATTATGGGCAGGTGCTGCTGGCCGAACAGGACCAAAATCTCTTTTAACTCCGCCTGCATCTTGGCCAGGCGTTGGGCGTTGAAGTGATACTGCTCGGCCAGCCAGCTTTTGATCGATGCATCCAGCCAGGGGGCGGCAGCCAATTTCCGGGATAACAAAGGAGCCAGGCCATGCACCCGGCTGGCGAATTGAAAGGTCGGCCAGGTTTCGGCAGACCAATCAGGGCTTTGTGGCTCAGATGCGTTGAGCCATTCAGCTATCGTATTGCAAATTTGAGTCAGGGGAACTGTCACGAGTCTCTGGCGTATTACCCACAATGAAAATGGGGAGTGTCAAAGTGCACCTTGACACTCCCCACAAGTAGGAATGTTGTTTAGAATTCCGCCACCGCCGGAATAATCTCTCGGCCAAACTGTTCGAGCGGCTTCATTTCATGCACGTTGGGCATATTGAAAATAGCATGCTGGATACCCATTTGGGCCAGGTCGCGGCAGGTTTCGATGACCTGGGCGACGGTCATCTGCCCTGCGGCCAGGTGGACCGTCCCCAGCGTAGTTTTTTCAATGTCGTTATAGGGCCGGCCTATCGCTTCACAATGTCCCTTCAATACGTCGAGCTTTTGCCGCAGGGTATCATGGCCCATTGCAGCAAATAAATTGCAGGCGTCGGCGTATTGAGCCACCAGCCGCAAGGTTTTGGTCTCGCCCATGCCGCCGATTAAAATAGGGGGGTGCGGTCTGTTGACCACCTGAGGGCTGTTGAGGGTTTCAGCCAGGTGATAGTGTTTGCCGTTGTAAGCGCCGTTGTTATCTGACCACATTTGCCTGGCAATTTGCAGAGTTTCTTCCAGCCGCTCGAAACGCTCCTTGAGCGGGGGGAAGGGGACGCCCATGCCGCGCGACTCGCGCTCATACCAACCGGCCCCAATGCCCAGGTAGGCCCGTCCCTGCGAGACCACGTCGAGGGTGGAGACAGTTTTGATCAAGATGCCCGGATGACGATACTGGACGCCTGTAACCATGGTGCCCAGGCGCGCCTTTTGGGTGAGGCCGGCCATGAAGCTAAGCGCGGCATAGCTCTCCAACATCGGTTCTTCTGCCGGGCCAATTATCTCGATTTGAAAGAAGTGATCCATGACCCACAGGCTGTAAAAACCGGCAGCGTCGGCGGTTTTGGCAATCTCAGCCAGGCGCGGGCCAATTTCTGTCGCGCCGCCGGGCCAGGTGAAACTGGGAATCTGTAACCCAATTCGCATAGGTTAATCCTTTCTGTTATCGTCTATAAGACTATAATTTGTTCGCCGGGATTGGGGGCTAAGATTTCAAATTAAACCCCCAAATCCCCTAACCCCGGCAAAATCACTCTCCAAATACTAACTCCAGTAAGTCTACCCCAGCCTGAATATCATCGCCAAAATAGAGCCGGTAGGTGTTATTTTTTAGCAAGGTCTCAAAGTGGGCCTGATGGTGGGGTAGTTTCATTTCCAGGCCGGTTGCGCCCAGCGGCCAGGCGTTTCTGGCTTCGCTGGCCCGGATTGGTTCCAGGCGACTTTTCCCGCCGGCCAGCCGCTCGACCAAAACAATCGCTTTAGGTTGGGCCGACACGGTGGTGCTGCCGGGCTGAATAGTCTCCAGGTTGACTTCCAATTTCATTTCGCCGTTGGTTTGCAGCACCGGCTCATAGCCTGCCAACTCCGGGAACAACTGTTTGGCGTCGGGCAGCAGATGAAAGCTCCAGGGCATACCCCACCACAGGCTGCACCGTCCATCGAGCCAGACGACATCTTCGGCCAGGGCCTGGAATCCGCCACGCGTGGCGGCGGCATAGGCGAGCGTCGTTTTACCCCCGCCGCTCTGAGCCCGCAGCAGGACCGCCTGACCGGCTTTAGCCAGCGCCGCGCCGTGAACGCCCATCAGCCCGCGCGACTCCAGCATCATAAAAAAAGCCAGTTCCAAAAAGTGCCAGCGAAAAAAGGCGCTATTAGCCGCTGTTGTAGCCGAGAAATAGCCGAAAGCAAAGCCGCCGGCCAGATCGGCCACAAGGGTTGAGTCGCGGCCGGTAGTTTGGTAAAGTAAAGACCCTTCCAGGCGAAAGACCGGCGGGCCGGGCGGGCCGTCGTCCAGATCGTGGGTCAGCAAGCGAAAGGTGAAATCGGGTGACCCGCTGACCTGGGCCGGTCCGAAACCGCCGAATGAACGTTCCGCCGCGGCCAGGATAGCGGGGCTATTACTGATGAGCCGCAAGGTGAAGCCCATCGGCTGAAACCAGGCCTCGTGGTAATGTTGAGTTTCGCTCATGGGCCAACGGTAATTCAACTTAGGTGGAGTTGTGAGATGGGGTAAAGCCTTTTTGGGTGTCTCGCTCGGTCAGGGGAAATTCTAACATAGACCCTGGCACAAAGCAAGGGAATGGCAAAACGTGGGGTAATAAAAATCAAGTGTCCCTACCGCTCGACGACCGGATCGACCACCTGCCCCAGGGCCACATCGGCGATGCCGGTCCGACTGTTTTTGCCGGGCCAACTGGCTGTCCAGGTGTAGTGGCCGGGGGCGAGTGGAATTTAGGGGAGATTGAGGGCTTCGGCGTAAATTTTTAAGAAGTTACGCGTTGTTACGGGTAAGCTATATTCTGCCTCGATGATCTGGCGGGCCTGCCGGCGCAGGACTTGATAGCGGGACTCATCGCCGAAAACCTCAATAACCTGTGCGGCCAGAGCTTCGGCCGAAGCCCGGGGGGGCAAGCAAGCCAGCTCTCGCGCCACGCCGACGGGCGTGCCCACTAGGGGCAGACCACAGGCCATTGCTTCCAGCACAGCCATACCCTGCGACTCGTGCCGGGAGGTTTGCAGGTAAAGATGGGACGCCCGGTAAAGTTGGGCCATTTTTGAATAACCCAACGCTTGTTGCCACATGATATTTGGCTTCAGGCTAAGTGCTTGGGCCAGATCGACCAGCTCAGTCTGCAATGGACCGGTTCCGGCCAGATTGAGTTTGATTTGGGGAATTTCTGGTTTGACCAGATGCAAAACCTGCAACAGCAAATGTTGATTTTTTACCGGCAGCAGCGAGGCCGCCTGGACAATAACTGGATTTTGGATGGGGGGCAAAGAGGTGTTTGGTGGAGAGGGCTGGAAAAGATGAATATCTACTCCGAGAGGGGCCAGGCGAAGTTTCGCCTTCGGTACCTGGTGAGCGCGACACAGGTCGAGTTGATAGGTGGAACCGGCCGTCACCAGCGTTGCCCGGTTGAGGGCATAGCGGGTGGTCAAGCGTCGAACCAGGAAACGCTGCGCCCCGTAGTTGATATCCGGCAGGTTGGTAAGCTCGCCCCCACCGAGGCTGACCACCACCGGTTTTTTGAGCCAGCCTGCGACCAGCGCCGCCGAGAAACCGGCTTCGTCGACCCAAAAAGCGTGCAGCAGGTCAAAAGGCGTTTGACGATGTTGGCGGGCCACCGCCTGGGCGCTTTGTAGCCAGATTTTGGCCGAGGTTAGCCCAAAGTTTTGCCCTCCACCGAGGGCGTGATGGGTTAAGCCACCAAAATGATAGACTCCTTGAGCCGGATAACGCTGGCTGAAAATGTGAATCTCATGGTGCAGGGCCAGGCCGCAAGCCAGGTTTTGCAGCGCCGGGATGGCCCAATCGTTAGCCTGGGCGCTAAAGCCGGGGGTAATGAGGGCGATTCTCATAGCGGAGTGGTCGGGTAGCCCAGCCGCAGAGACCCAGGTTGCAAATCACGATTTAAATTTTGCCTCGCGTCAATTTGCATCCCTGTTACCTGGCTACTTTGAATAAAGTATAGGGTGGAAATGTGCCGATCTGGGTTAAGGTTGCATGCTCTTTGAGCCATATATAATTGATTTGGGGTGTTTTGCCTTGCCATTGGCTGTTGAGACTGTTCAAATCGAGCAGTAAATAGAGCGGATCTGACGACTCAGTCAAAGGTTTGAGTGAATTTTCATCAAGATAAAACAGTTCTTCGGTTTTGAGGGGGGTATAGTGCTCAAATGTGAGCGTCAAGCCAAAAGTGATGAGGGTGGCCTGCGGCGGCAGGGCTTGCTCGACTTGGTGGGCAATGACTTTACTCTGGTTTTGGACGGTCAAAAAATTATTGAGCATGGGGTAGGCCCAGAGCAGCATCCCTGCCAACGAGAGAGCAATGATGATTTTACAGACAGCAGGGGAGCAGACTTGCATCCCTACCTCTCTGCCTAAAAAATCGCTGAGGCCAAAGCCCGTCAAAATGACCAATGGTAGGTAGAGGGTCAGCCCGAAGCGGAAATTTTGATAGGGAATCCCGGCCAAAAAGAAATAAACCGGCGCCGCCCAGCCCAGGAATAAGATCAACAGTCCCCATTGTCTGGTTTGCCCCAGCCGCCAAAGACCCCACAGCGAGGCCAGCCCCAGCAATGGAAAAATATAGGCCGGATGCCCGGCCGGTTGAGCGTAAAAAATAAAGTTTGGCAGTTGATAGATAAAATGGCCATCAATATTTTCAAACTCGCGCCGGAAAAAGTTGGCGGGACTCCAACCCAGCAGCCAGCTATGGGCCAGCCCTTCCGGTTTATTGAAACTCAACCACAGTTGTGGAACCAGGATAATCGTCCCACTGACAACGGCCAGCAGGGGCAGCCACCAGAGATTTTTATTTGGCCCCGCTTTGTGGAGTCCAAAGCTTGCTTTGCTTGAGTCTGGCCGGTCAAGGGCCAGCTTTGCTTTCCGATAATGCTGCCCCAAATTGAAGAGAACGTACAGCCCCAGCGCCGGCGCTATCAAAACGTACAGCCACCGTGAAATAACCGCCAGCGCCAGCGCCACCCCGGCAGCCAGAAACCATAAGGCAGGGGAGCGGAGGCGCAAGAGGGCAGGAGCGGATTTTTCCCCTGGCTCAGAATATACCACTCGAACAACTAAGCATGTGGCCAACGTCGCCCAAAACAGGGCCGGCATATCGGCCATTATAACCACCGAGGAAAGAATTGGTTGCCCGGCAACCGCAATAATGAGGCCGGTCAGCAATCCCGCATAATTACTTCGTGTAATCAATGAGCTATTT
>CAZRYD010000115.1:0-11957 GCA_964604225.1 uncultured Caldilineaceae bacterium | reverse complement strand
AAAAGAAGCGACGTTTTCAGAGGTGAAAGGTGAAACGGCAGGATTGAATTGGAAGTAGATCTTGCTTGCTTGGACATCAGCCTTTACGATTTATGACGTTGCTGTTGGGTCGCTCTCAGCTTGTATGGCACATAAAGGCTGCTTTCGGCCACCAGCAACGCCAGTGCAACCCCGGCGGGTCCCCAGGTAGGAATGAGCCAGAAACAGAGACCCAGATTGATGATAATGCCAATGACCGTGAGCAGATTGACGAACCTTTCGTCACCACAGGCATACAGGTAGATAATCAACAAACTGTTTTGACTGGCTGGGATGAGGGTTAGGGTGAGAATTTGGAGGGTTAAGGTCGCGGGCTGGTAGTCTGACCCGTAGGTGAGGGTCAGAATAGGCCGGGCTAATAATAACGCTCCCAGCGAGGCCAGGACTCCAAAGGCCAGCAAGCCCAGCCGCGATTGGGTTAAGGTTTTTTGCAGGACCTGGCTTTGGATCGTATTTCGTGCGCTCACCATGGCCGCCATAGCCGGCAGCATGGCCGAGTAAAAAGCAGCGGGGAGTTGTTTACCGGTTTCAACAAAGCGGTTGGCGGCGGCATACCAGCCCAGGGCTTGATCGCCTTGCAGGTAAGCCAGGATGAGCACATTCGCGCGGAGTTGGAGCGCTGCTAAAATTCCGGCCAGGGCAAACGGCCAGGCTTTAACAATCAATTCACGAATCATGGTCCAGTTGATGGTCCAGCTAGCAGAGTGACCGAAATGGTCCGAACTGAGGTTTTTATAGAAGGCCAAAGCTAACAGGCACTGCCCGACCTGGCTCAACCCGGCCCAGGCGATAATCAGAAATAGGGGCTGCTGCTGCCAGACCAGCCAGAATGTTCCCCCTAATAGGACCAATTGTCCGCTCAAGGTGAGCCACAAGATGGGGGTCATAATTTGATGGGCCCGGAAAATGGCGGTAAACGAGCTGTAAACCAGGCCGCTGTACAAAAAAATAATACCCCAACGCAAGGCGGCAATAACTGTCGGATTTTGATCGGTGGTCAATTGGGGAGCTAAAAAAAGCAGGATCAAGACGGCCGGCAAACTGAGTAAACTTTTGCCGGCCAGCGAGTTGACCAAATAAGGGCGGGTTTGTTCAGGCCGGGCGGCAATATCACGGGTAATGATGGTGCTCAGGCCAAACTCGGTGAACAGCATAAAGCTCAACAGCCAGGTCATCACAAAGCTGTACTGTCCAAAACCGGCGTCGCCCAGCCCGCGCCCCAACACTGCGGCCATTAAAAATCCCATTACAGCGCCGGCAATATTGACCAGCAGCAGGATGCCGGTGTTTTGGCCAATCTTGAGGAAGATGTTTTGCCTGAGGTTTGGTGTCGTCATTGCCGGTGAAAGATATAGCAAGACGAGCAAAATGCCAATTCTACCCGTGAGAATTAGCCCTCCAGGCTAAAAAGCTTCTGGCTGATTCAGTTGTGTGAATTTGCACAAACTTAAACCGTCGAGTATATTATTGCCCCAACCAACAAGAAACAATTATATTTTTTGCAAGTAGTCTCACATCTTCCGATCTGCAATTGTCAGTGACGACATAGTGCGCCGATGCTCAAAAAATGAGGGGGTTACGGCGAAAACCATTTACCAGTCTGGTGGTTCTGTCGTAGAATAGCTACTTCCCCGTTAATAGTGACGCACAATTAAATATTCTCCAATTCAATTCAATTCAATCAAATTGTCCTGAAGAAGTTATTATTGACATAGGCTTCCTCAATGGCGCAAATTTTTCATCCTAGTACCAATACTATTGCAAAAGTGAGTATTTTTGGCGGCGTGTTTATCTTGGCCGGAGTTAGCCTGTTGATTCTGGCCTTTGTGCGCTCGGCCTATGCCACCGGTGTAGGTGTGTTTGTAGAGCAGCCGGTACCCTTTAGCCACGAACATCACGTGAGTGGCCTGGGGATTGACTGCCGCTACTGTCATACCTCGGTCGAAAAATCATCCTTCGCCGGTATCCCGCCCACAGAGACGTGTATGACTTGCCATTCCCAAATCTGGACAAACGCCCAGATGTTGGAGCCGGTCCGCGAAAGCTATCGAACGGGCAAACCCATCGAATGGATCAAAGTTCACAACCTGCCTGATTTTGTCTACTTTAACCACAGTATTCACGTAGCCAAGGGGGTTGGTTGTGAGACCTGTCACGGGCGTGTCGATAAAATGGCCCTGACCTATAAGGCCAATTCCCTGTATATGGAATGGTGCCTGGAATGTCATCGTCATCCAGAAAATTTTGTGCGTCCGAAAGAGGCGGTTTTCACGATGGGGTACCAGCCGCAGGGGGATCAAGTGGCCCAGGGCCGCGAGTTGGTTGCCGCTTACAATATTCAAGTGAAGCAACTCACCAACTGTTCGGTTTGCCACCACTAAAGTGAGGCAGAAAAAGGATATGGAAAAAGAAGCCCTCGATTTGTCTGCAATCCGTACTCGCCTGGCCGAGGCCAAAGGCCGGCGTTATTGGCGGAGCCTGGAAGAAGTTGCTGAAACCCCCGCTTTTTTGGAGTTTTTACATCGTGAGTTTCCGCAAGGGGCCTCCGAGTGGGCTGACCAATTTAGCCGTCGCACCTTCCTTAAGTTGATGGGCGCGTCGCTGGCTCTGGCCGGGTTGAGCGGTTGTGCCGGCCAGCCGGCTCAGAAAATTCTGCCCTACGTGCGCCAGCCGGAGGAACTTGTGCCGGGCCTGCCCTTGTTTTATGCCAGCGCCATGCCTCTGGGAGGTTATGCCAGCGGCGTGCTGGTGGAGAGCCACGAAGGCCGCCCGACCAAGATTGAAGGCAACCCCGACCACCCAGCCAGCCTCGGCTCGTCTGATGTAATGGCCCAGGCCTCGATTTTGGGCCTGTACGACCCTGACCGTTCCCAGGTGGTCACCCGCTTTGGCACCCGAATCAGCACCTGGAATACCTTCTTAAATGATTTGCAAACTGAAATTGACAGCCAGCGCGCTACCCAGGGCGCGGGGCTGCGGATTTTGACCGGCCTGATCACTTCACCCACCCTGGCCAGCCAGTTGGACGCCTTGCTCAAGGAATTTCCCCAAGCCAAATGGCAGCAGTACGAACCGGCCGGTCGCCATAACGTCCGCGCCGGAGCGCGGCTGGCCTTTGGCGAGGATGTCGAAACGGTTTATAGTCTGGATAAAGCGGAGGTCATCCTCTCCCTCGACGCCAACTTTTTGGGCGAGGGACCGGGCCATATTCGCTACGCCCGCGACTTTAGCAGCAAACGGCGGGTCTGGAACGGCCAAACCGCCCAGAATCGCCTTTACGTGGTTGAAAGTACGCCGAGCATCACCGGGGCCAAGGCCGACCATCGCCTGCCGCTGCGAGCCAGCCAGATGGAACTTTTTGCGCGGGCGGTAGCCCAAGCTCTTGGCGTCGAAGCCGGCGGGCCTGAGTTGGTCGATCAGGCCGACTGGATTGCCGCTGTAGTACGCGACCTGCAAGCCAACCGCGGCACGAGCCTGGTTATCGCCGGAGATCAGCAGCCGCCGGTGGTGCATGCTTTGGCCCATGCCATGAACGAAGCGTTGGGCAATGTAGGCCAGACAGTCAAGTATACCGATCCGGTGGCAGCCAAGCCGGAGGATGAAAGCGCCGTTCTGCGTGAGCTGGTCGACGACATGAACGCCGGCCGGGTAGAGTTGTTGGTTATTCTTGACTGCAATCCGGCTTATGAGACTCCCGCCGATCTGCAATTTGCCGAGGCCATGTTTAAGGTTAAAACCCGCATCCATCTGGGATTGTACGAAGATGAAACGGCCCGACTGTGCCAGTGGCATATTCCAGGACTGCATTATTTGGAGATGTGGGGTGATGCCCGGGCTTACGATGGCACAATTACTATTATTCAGCCGCTGATAGAGCCGCTTTATGATGGCAAATCAGCCTATGAGCTGCTGGCAGCGATGCTGGGCCAAACGGGCGGGTCGAATCTTGAGCTGGTGCAAGGCTATTGGCAGCAACAGCATCAAGGGGGTGATTTTGCCGCCTTTTGGCGAACGACGCTACACAACGGCTTGATAGCCGAGACGGCCTTGCCGGCTAAGTCGGTTTCGGTGAAAGCAGATTTTGGCAACGCGCCCGCGGTTGTGGATGAACAAAGCCTGGAAATTGTTTTTCGGCCTGATCCCTCGCTCTGGGATGGCCGTTTTGCCAACAATGGCTGGCTGCAAGAGCTACCCAAGCCGCTGACCAAGATGACCTGGGATAACGTGGCGATGGTTAGCCCGGCTACGGCGGTACGATTGGGGTTGGCCAATGAACAGGTGGTTGAACTGCGTTATCGTGAGCGCAGTGTCCGCGCGCCGGTGTGGATTGTTCCGGGGCATGCAGATAACTCAGTGACGATTCATTTGGGTTTTGGCCGCAGTCGAGTGGGCCGGGTGGGCAATGGGGTTGGCTTCAACGCCTATGCTCTGCGGACCTCTGAAGCGCCCTGGTTCGATACCGGTCTCGAAATTAACCCTACCGGGGAGTCGTACCCGCTGGCTACCACCCAGCAGCACTTTAGTATGGAGGGCCGCGAGTTAATACGGACCGCCAGCCTGACCGAATACCAGGCCCACCCGGATTTTGCCCAGCTCAAACATGGCGAAGGCGAACACATCTCCCTCTATCCCCGCTACCAGTATGATGGCAACGCCTGGGGCATGAGCATCGATCTGACCTCGTGCATCGGCTGCAATGCCTGCACCATTGCCTGCCAGGCTGAGAACAATATTCCGGTGGTGGGCAAAGACCAGGTTTCGCGGGGCCGGGAGATGCACTGGATTCGGATCGACACCTATTTTGAAGGAGAACCGGACAGCCCCAACCTGTCAACCCACTTTCAGCCGGTCACCTGTATGCACTGCGAACAAGCCCCCTGCGAGGTGGTCTGCCCAGTCGCGGCGACAGTGCATGATGCTGAAGGGTTGAACAACATGACTTATAACCGTTGTGTGGGCACACGGTATTGCTCGAATAACTGCCCCTACAAGGTACGGCGCTTTAACTTTTTGCAGTATAGCAACCTGGATGTGCCGGTCCTTAAGCTATTGCAAAACCCGGATGTTACGGTGCGCTCGCGCGGGGTGATGGAGAAATGCTCCTATTGTGTCCAACGGATTAATGTAGCCCGCATCCAGGCCAAAAAGGAAGATCGGCCTATCCGTGACGGTGAAGTCGTCACCGCGTGCCAGGCGGCATGTCCAACGCAGGCGATTATCTTTGGCAATATCAATGACCCTGAGAGCCAGGTGACCAAAGCCAAGGCGATCCCGTTAAATTATGGGATTCTGGAAGAACTCAATACGCTACCCCGGACCACTTACCTGGCCGAGGTCAAAAACCCCAACCCTGAATTGAAAGGTGAGGTGGGCTGATGCAGTCATCCGATACGTTGCCACAACCAAGCGATCCAACCCTGCCAGCGCCGATCATCGGGCCGGGCTACACCTATGGCACGGTGACCGAGAAAATCAGCGCGATTGTGCTGTCACGCCGAACGCCTTTGGCCTGGTTTGCCGCCTTTGGCCTGGCTTGTCTTGGTTCAGCCATGCTCTTTGGGACGATTACTTACCTGCTGTATATGGGCGTGGGTATCTGGGGCAATAATGTGCCGGTTGGTTGGGGCCTTGACATCCTCAACTTTGTCTGGTGGGTGGGTATCGGTCACGCTGGAACGCTGATTTCGGCCATTTTATTGCTCTTTCGCCAGCAGTGGCGCACCTCCATCAACCGCTTTGCCGAAGCTATGACTCTGTTTGCCGTGGCGAATGCCGGGCTGTACCCGCTGCTGCACACCGGCCGGCCCTGGCTCGACTACTGGTTGATGCCCTATCCCAATACATTTGGGTTGTGGCCCAACTTCCGCAGCCCGCTGGTGTGGGACGTGTTTGCTATCAGCACTTATGCTACGGTGTCGCTGCTGTTCTGGTACGTCGGCCTGATCCCCGACCTGGCAACCTTGCGCGACCGGTCCAAAAACACGCTGGCTCGAATTTTGTATGGTATTTTTGCCCTGGGCTGGCGCAATTCTGCCGCCCATTGGAATCGTTATCACGCGGCCTATCTCATGTTGGCGGCGCTGGCTACGCCGCTGGTGGTCTCGGTCCATAGCGTCGTCAGCCTCGACTTTGCCTCCAGCGTCATTCCTGGCTGGCAGGTGACTATGTTTCCGCCCTATTTCGTCGCCGGGGCTATTTTCTCCGGTTTTGCTATGGTCCTCACCCTGTCTATTCCGTTGCGCAAGTTTTACGGTCTGGAAGATTTTATTACGATGCGTCACATCAACAACATGGCCAAGATTATGTTGGTCACCGGGCTGATTGTGTTCTACGGCTATCTGATGGAGGTATTTTTTGGCTGGTACAGTGGCAGCCAGTACGAAGAATATCTGGTGCTGAACCGCATGTTTGGCCCTTACGCGCCGATGTACTGGGCGCTGATTTTGTGCAATGGGCTGGTGCCGCAATTGCTCTGGTTCCGCTCAATCAGACGTAACCTGCCGGTGCTGTTCGTGATTTCGCTAATTGTTAACGTAGGCATGTGGCTGGAACGTTTTGTTATTATTGTGACCAGCCTGCATCGTGACTTTCTGCCCTCCTCCTGGGGCATGTATTACCCAACCATCTTCGATTGGATGATGTTTATCGGTACGCTCGGCTTTTTCTTGACCCTGCTGCTGCTGTTCATCCGGGTGCTGCCGGTCATTTCCATCTTTGAAATGCGCGAACTGGTGCCGGAGAGTGAGAAACCATGAACAATCCTGCAATTTTTGGGTTCCTGGCTGAATTTAAGACTGCGGAGGCGCTCATTGAGGCGACGCATCAGGCCTATGAGTCTGGCTACCGCAAGATGGATGCCTACACCCCCTTTCCTATCGAGGAAGTTGGCCACGCTTTGGGCGCACGGGGCACGCGATTGCCGTATATCGTGCTGGCCGGGGGCATCCTTGGAGCGGTGTTTGGTTTTTTGATGCAATACTATGCCTCGGTCATTGATTATCCCTTAAATGTGGGGGGACGGCCCTACTTTAGCTGGCTCTCTTTCATCCCAGGCACCTTTGAGACGACGGTCTTTTTGGCTGCCTTTGCTGCGGTGTTGGGGATGCTGGCCTTGAATGGGTTACCGCAGCCGTACCACCCGGTTTTTGGTGTGCCCGGCTTTGAAATGGCCTCGCAGGATCGCTTCTTCCTGCAAATCGAGGCCAAGGACCCCAAGTTTGATATGGAGGGGACCCGCAAATTTTTGGAAAATCTCCATCCCGAAAAAGTGTCGGAGATTGAGCGATATAAGTACCCAGGCTAAGCTTATGATACGATCAAAAATCTCTAATGTTTTCTTAACGGCCTGTATCATCGCCTGCCTGTTCATTACAACCGGGTGCGCCTTGGACATGCGGCAACAACCAAAGGTGAAGCCCCTGGAGCCAAGCGACTTTTTCCTCGATGGCCAGGCTTCCCGACCCTTGATTCAAGAGGCGGTAGCGCGAGGGCATCTGAACCTGGATACCCAGTTTTACCAGGGTAAGAATGAAGACGGCACGCCGGTCGAACTCTTCCCATTAGAAATTACCCCCGCCGTGATACAGCGAGGTCAAGAGCGGTACGATATTTTCTGCTCACCATGTCACGGTCGTTTGGGTAACGGCCAGGGGATGATCGTGCAACGGGGCTTTAAAACACCGCCTTCGTTTCACATTGACCGGCTGCGGCAAGCTCCCCCCGGCCACTTTTTCGATGCCATTACCAACGGCTTTGGGGTCATGTACAGCTACGCCTCGCGTATTCCGCCGGAGGATCGCTGGGCCATTATCGCTTACATCAAGGCCTTACAACTGAGCCAGAATGCTACACTCGACGATGTGCCGCCCGACCAGCGCAACAAGTTAGAGGAGCCAGGTCAATGAATCAAACGCAAGTAAACCCGCAACTGAAGCGGCTACAGACCCTCGCCCTGATTGTCGGTGGGGTGGGCCTGATGCTGCTGGTGCTCGGTTGGTTTTTGAACCCGGCCCAGTTTTTCCCGGCTTACCTGGTGGGCTATGTGTTGTGGGTGCAAATTGCCCTGGGTTGTATGGTCATTATGATGATTTACAATATGACCGGCGGCGGCTGGGGCTATGTTACTCAGCGCATTCTCCGCGCCGGGATGCTCACTTTACCTCTGCTGGCTGTGCTGTTTTTACCCCTGCTGCTGGGGCTGCCTATCTTGTATGAGTGGGCGCGACCTGAAGCTGTGGCCCACGATGAATTGTTGCAGCACAAGTTGCCTTATCTAAACGTGCCCTTTTTCATTGGCCGAACAGTTATCTATTTTGTGGTTTGGATTGGACTGGCTTATCTGCTAAATCGCTGGCTGCTCCAGCAGGATGAATCTTTTGATCTGGCTTTGAGTCGCCGTCTGCGGGCTATTAGCGGGCTGGGATTGGGCGCGTTTGGCTTGACCGTTACTTTTGCGGCGATTGACTGGCTGATGTCGCTGGAGCCGCATTGGTTCTCGACGATTTATGGTTTTATGTTTGCCACCGGTGCGGCGGCGGCGGCTTTCTCATTTATTACCATCATCCTGGCCTGGTTGATAAAACATACGCCCCTGGCTAAGGCGGTCGAAACCCTGAACGTCAACGATTTGGGTAACTTTTTGCTGGCCTGTGTGATGTTGTGGGCCTACATCACCCTGTCGCAGTATCTCATTATCTGGTCCGGTAATGTGGCCGAGGTTACGCCCTGGTATTTCCGCCGGACCAATGGCGGTTGGCAGTACGTTGGCTTTCTGTTGACTGTCTTTCATTTTGTCGTGCCTTTCCTGGTGTTGCTCTCGCGGACGGTCAAGCGCCGCATTCAATGGCTGGTGAAGGTGGCCATGCTGGTCATGTTTATGCGCTTGTTTGACCTGTACTGGCTGATTATCCCGGCCTTTCACGAGACTTTTTACCTGGACTGGCTGATTATCGTGGCCCCCATTGCTATCGGTGGGTTATGGTTGGCCACTTTTATCTGGCAGCTCAATAAAAAATCGCTCTTACCCCTATACGACTCGGGCCTAGAGGAGAGAATTCTGGATCATGGAAGAACACAAACCTCAACCCATTCCTGAAGAAAGCCTGAAATTAGGCCATGAAGTTAGAGACACCAATACCCGCAACGTCGTTTGGCTGGCTTCGGCTTTAATCGTTTTGGTGGTGGTAGTTTTTATCATCATTGGTCTGTTGTACAATTTTCTGACTATTAGCCAGGCAGCTCAAAGCGCGTCACCGCCGCCGTTGTTGCAAGAAGCCCAGGGGTTGCCGCCCGGAGCCCGCTTGCAGCGCGATCCTGCCCAGGATATGCAAACCATGGGGACGGAACAGGAGGCTATTCTAAGCAGCTATGGCTGGGTTGATAAACAGGCCGGCGTCGTCCACATCCCCATCGAACGAGCGATAGAGTTAACCCTGGAGCGGGGGCTGCCAACCCGCCCACAGACAGAGAAATAATTAGTGAGTGATCGAGGTAAAAAAATCAGACGCTTTGTGAGTAACCATTGGTTGTTAGCGGCTTTTTATGGCTTGTTTTGCTGGCTTTATCTGCTGGCCCCCCTGATTCCACCCGCCCAGGCCCACGGGTCGAACCCTGATGAGGTGATAAAAGGGATCGAGTTTGAACAGAAGTTGGACCAACAACTGCCCCTTGATTTAACCTTTCGTGACGAGACGGGCCAGACGGTAAAATTGGCCGACTATTTTGGCCAGAAGCCGGTTATTCTGGTTTTTGCCTATTACGAGTGCCCCATGCTCTGCACCTTGGTACTCAACGGCCTGCTGACCAGCCTGAACGAGTTGAACTTTGATCTAGGCAATCAGTTTGAAGTAGTCACCGTTAGCATTGACCCGACCGAAACCCCCGAACTGGCCGCAGCCAAGAAAGAGATTTATCTGAAGCTTTATAACCGGTCTGGTGGGGCGGCCGGTTGGCACTTTCTCACCGGCCAGCAGCCTGCCATTGACCAGCTAACTCAAGCGACGGGCTTTCATTACCAATACGATGCTGACAAGCATGAATATGCTCACCCCACCGGCCTGATGGTGGTTACGCCACAGGGCAAGATTGCCCGTTATCTTTACGGGATTGATTTTTCGGTGCGGGATTTGCGCTTGGGTCTGGTCGAAGCTGCGGAAAATAAAATTGGCTCGCCTGTAGACCAACTGCTGCTCATGTGCTATCACTACGACCCAAATGCGGGGCAGTACACGGTCACGATTATGAATATCATTCGTCTGGCCGGGTTAGCCACGGTCGGTGCTATTGGCACGGTTGTAGCTGTGTTCCTGCGCCGCGACCGAGGCAGCAAACCTGGTCACGACTCGACGTTAGCAAAAGCATAGGCTTGTTGTTAGGAGTAAGATTAGGAAACAATTATGTGGAATTTTCCCTTATTTCCAGATCAGGCATCAACGATTGCCAGTGGTGTTGATGGGGTTTATTTCCTGCTGGTTGGGCTTAGCGTGTTCTTTGCCGTCACAGTTTTCGTTTTTATCTTTTTCTTCGCCATCAAATACCGGCGCGGCTCCCAGGCCGACCGCTCGGGCCTGGTTTTTGAGAGCACCAAGCTGGAGTTTACCTGGTCATTTATCCCGTTGGTGCTGGCCCTGACCGTATTTGTGATCCAGGCCAAGGCTTATTTCGACCTGTATCGCCCGCCGGTTGACGCTCTTGAAATTTATGTTGTCGGCAAACAATGGATGTGGAAAGCCCAACACCCCGAAGGGCAGGCCGAGATCAACCAGTTGCATGTGCCGGTTAATCGGGCCGTCCGCTTGATTATGACCTCGCAAGACGTTATCCACAGCTTCTATGTTCCGGCTTTCCGGGTCAAACAAGATGTGCTGCCGGGCCGCTATACCAGCATCTGGTTTCAGGCGACGCAGCCGGGCACCTATCACCTGTTTTGCGCCGAGTATTGTGGCACGGATCACTCGGTGATGGGCGGTAGCGTGATTGTGATGCCGCAAGCTGAATATGAGCAGTGGCTGGCCGGCGACAGCGGCAACGTGCCGCTAGCCCAGGCAGGGGAAGCCGCTTTTCAACAGCTTGGCTGCGTGACCTGTCACCAGGCCGATAACAAAGGACGCGGTCCCTCCCTGGTGGGGCTATTTGGATCAGAGGCAAAATTGGAAAGTGGGCAAACGGTTACGGCGGACGAAGAATACATCCGCGAATCGGTGCTCAATCCGCGGGCTAAAATTGTGGCCGGTTACCCCTCCATTATGCCCACTTATAAGGGTCAAATTAGTGATGAGGGTTTGCAGCAAATTGTAGCTTACGTGAAATCCTTAAAGGCTGATGGAGGTGGACAATAATGGTCGGCACGCACTCAACGGAAAAAGGTAGCCCGCGCCAAAAGGGCTTGGTAACCTCGCACGAACATTATCTGAATGTGGATTACAGTATCAAATCCTGGTTGTTGACTACCGATCACAAACGCATCGGGCTTCTCTACTTGATTTCAATTTCTGCGTTCTTTGTGTTAGGTGGCATCTATGCCATGTTGATCCGCCTGGAACTGCTAACGCCTCAGGCCGACGTCTTGGCGGGAGACATGTACAATAAAGTCTTCACCATGCACGGTTTCATCATGATTTTCTTCTTCTTGGTGCCCTCAATCCCGGCCACGATGGGTAACTTTCTTATCCCTATGATGATTGGGGCCAAAGACCTGGCCTTTCCCCGGCTGAACCTGGCCAGTTGGTATGTCTACAGCGTTGGCGGCATCTTCACCGTCGCCGTCCTGGCCCTGGGCGGCGTCGATACCGGCTGGACTTTTTACACGCCCTACAGCAGCACCTATTCCAATAGCTATGTTATTCTGGCGGCAATGGGCGCGTTTTTCTCCGGTTTTTCCTCGATCTTCACCGGGATTAACTTTATCGTCACCATTCACA
>CAZRYD010000114.1:0-17939 GCA_964604225.1 uncultured Caldilineaceae bacterium | reverse complement strand
CCTCCTCGCTAAAATTGTCCGATAACTGCTGATTGCCTGGCCAAATTTTTAATCCGCGAACTAGTTGAGAATAACCTTAAATACAATTTTATTACAACTGCGAAGTGATAGCAAATGTTCTGGTTTAGTCCAACTGCCTATATTTTCCTCTGACAATCTCCATGCTAGAATATGACGCATGGATTTATTTGACCACGCCCGCGAGCAACAAATCGAAAAAGAAGCCCCTCTGGCCGCCCGCATGCGGCCACGGACGCTGGACGAGTTCATCGGCCAGGAACACATTATCGGGCCGGGGCGGTTATTACGCCGCGCTATCCAGGCCGACCAGCTTTCCTCGCTTATTTTTTATGGGCCGCCGGGCACCGGCAAAACTACCCTGGCCCGGATTATCGCCAATACCACCCACGCCCACTTCATCGCTCTCAACGCCGTGCTCAGCGGGGTAAAAGATATCCGCGAGGCGATTGAGGTGGCCCGCGACAAGCGCGGCATGTTCGGTCAAAAAACTATCCTGTTCATCGACGAAGTGCACCGCTTCAACAAAGCCCAGCAGGACGCCCTTCTGCCGCACGTTGAAAATGGCACGGTCATCTTAATTGGGGCGACGACCGAGAATCCCTATTTTGAAGTCAACAAAGCCCTGGTTTCCCGCTCGCGGATTTTTCAACTGCGCAGCCTGACTGAAGATGACCTGCGGGCCATCGCCCGGCAAACTCTGGCCGATAAAGAGCGCGGCTATGGTTTACTTAAAGTGAATTTAACCGAAGAAGCCCTGGATCACCTGGTCAACGTGGCCAACGGCGACGCCCGCGCTGTACTGAACGCGTTGGAGTTGGCCGTCGAAACCACCCCGCCCGATGCCTATGGGCTGATTAATCTCACCACCGAGGTAGCCGAAGAGTCGATCCAGCGCCGGGCCGTGCTGTATGATAAGGATGGCGACGTTCATTTTGATACCATCTCAGCCTTTATTAAATCATTGCGCGGTTCTGATGTCGATGCAGCCCTCTACTGGCTGGCCAAAATGGTCTATGCCGGCGAAGATCCGCGCTTTATCTTCCGGCGCATGATTATTTTTGCCGGGGAAGATGTCGGCATGGCCGACCCCAATGCCTTGCGGGTGGTCGTGGCGGCAGCGCAGGCTTACGACTATGTGGGCCTGCCCGAAGGCCGTTTCCATCTGGCCGAAGCTTGCCTCTATCTGGCCACCGCGCCCAAGAGCAACTCGGCCTTTGCTTTTTTCGATGCGCTGGCGGCTGTTGAGCAAGAGCGTGAGGCCGATGTGCCCAATCATTTGCGCGACGCCAGCCGCGACGCCGAGGATTTTGGTCACGGCGCGGGCTACCTCTATCCCCACGCTTACCGCGACCATTGGGTGGCTCAGCAGTATCTGCCCGAAGCGCTGCAAGGCCGTGTGTTCTATCAACCCGGCGACCAGGGCTACGAAGCCACGATCCAGCAGCAAGTTTCTCGCTGGCGCGAGGAGCAACTGGCCGCTATGCTGGAGGCGGAAGAGGTGTTGGGCGGAGGCGTCGAAACTGTGGGCAAAGGACCGGCCACCCAAAATCGCTGGCTGCAACGTACCCTGAGCAATGTGGGCCAGCAATTGGGCCACGTCCGCGACCGGGTGTTTGCCCTGGCCCAGGTTGAGCGGCATGAGCTGGTGTTGGATTTGAATGCGGGTGCGGGACTGCTCACCTGGGAGGCCGTGCGCCGTGCGCCCGTTGGCGGGGTCTGGGTGCTGGCGGCTAACCAACAGACAGCCACAGCGCTTGAACAACAAGCTCATAATCTGGAAAACCTGGAGCGGCCGGTCATTTTAACCGGCGCAGTGACCGACCTGCCGCAGCTTATCACCACGGCAGCAGCGGGACAGGCTGACAGCGTGTCTTATGATGTTATCATTGGCCGCAACGTCCTCACCCATCTGGCCGATAAAGCGGCTGCCGCTCACCTCATCGCCAGCTTATTAAAACCCGGCGGGCGGCTGGCTCTGGCTGAAATAGTCCCCCGCCAGACCCAACGCTTGCACCAATTGGTTGATCTCTCCGGGTTGCCGCTCGATCTAGCCGCCAGGGTGAAAGCCGCCGAAGAGTCGATTTACACCAATGCCGCCGATCCGATGGTCAACTGGGACACGCCTGAACTGAAGGCTATCTTCCAAGCGGCTGGCCTGGCGAAAGTGGAAATTAGCGTTGAAACGCTTACCTCCGACATGACCATTGGGCCGGAACAGCTTGAGCGTTGGTTTGCCCTGGAGTCACTGGGACGCCGCCTCACCTTTGCCCAGCATTTGCTCGGTCTCTCCGCTGCGGCAGAAACGGCCCGGAACATGGCATGGCTGAGTCAAGCCGAATTGGCCGAACTAAAACGTCTCTTTGAACGCCAGTTATTGGGTCAACGGGTCGCCTGGCCCTCAACCATCGCCTATCTTTTGGCTCATAAAGCATAACCTTGTATCCAAATCCTATAATCTTATGAATTACGCAGTTCAAGGTAGTTTAGCCCCTCGTGGGCGGGCACAAGGCCCTAAACTACAGCCCAACTGCGTAACTCCTAAATCTATGGCTGTCCGTCTTGAAAGGAACCCCTTCATGACGCCTGAAATCGGACTGGTATTGGTTATTTTGGTCTCAGCCCTCGTCCTCTTCATGAGCGAGAGGCTAAGCGCCGACATCGTGGCCGTGCTGGTATTAATTATCTTGGGGTTGACCGGCCTGGTTGGAATAAATGATTTATTCTCCGGTTTTGCCAATACCGCCGTTATCACGGTCGGGGCGGTCTTTATCATTGGGGCGGGATTGTATCAAACCGGGGTGGCTGATTACTTTGGAGAAAAAATCCTCAAAATGGCCGGCGTCAGAGAAGTCCGACTCATCGCCCTGATGATGCTGGTAGCCGGTCTTCTCTCGGCTTTTATGAATAATGTGGGCGCAACCGCTATATTTATGCCGGTCGCTATCAGCATCTCCCGTCAAACTAGAATTCCGGTCTCCAAATTTCTCATTCCGATTTCTTTTGCTTCACTCATGGGCGGCAATATTACCCTGATTGGCACGCCGCCCAATATCCTGGCGGCCGATATTTTGTACCAGTACACCGGCAAGAGTTTTGCTTTTTTTGATTTTGCGCCGATGGGATTGCTAATTTTGGGTTTTGGCGTGATCTATATGGTTTTGATTGGCCGCCACCTGTTACCCAGTCGCCTCCAGGCGGACTTAACCGAAAGTTATCCAGTCCGTGAATACCTGAGTGAAATTCGGGTACTGCCCGCTTCTCCTCTGGCCGGCAAAACTATGATTGAGAGTCGTTTTGGCGAAGCTTATAATTTGACGATTGTTGGCTTTATTCGCGGTGAGGAAAAACAGTTGGCCATTCGCCGCAATGACCTGATTCAGGCCAATGATATTTTATTGGTCAAAGGGAGTCTGGATAAGATCCTGCGGGCGGGTCGCAGCCAAGACTTGCAAATCGAGCCTTATGCTAAGCATACAGAGGAAGCTGACCTGAAATCCAAAGATGTCATGGTAGCCGAGGTGGTGTTGGATGTCAGTTCAACCCTGGCCGGGCAAAGTCTGAAAGATATTCGCTTTCGAGAAAAGTACCGGTTGACAGTGCTGGCCTTGTGGCGGCGGGGTCAGTTTGTGGAAGGGCCGCTGAGTGAAGAACCCCTTCAGCCGGGGGACATGCTGCTGGTGCAGGGCCGGCGGGATTTTGTCAACATCCTGCGTACCAGCCCTGACTTTCTGGTATTGGAACCTGTGCCGCTGGAAACTCGCCGGACGGCCAAGGCTCCGGTGGCGCTGGCCATTTTTAGCGGCCTGTTGGTGGTCGTTATCTTTGAGTTGCTGCCCATTGCCCTGGCCGGGGTAATTGCAGCCCTGTTGATGGTGATGCTGGGAGTCCTCAATATTGACGAGGCTTATCAAGCCATTGATTGGCGCTCGATTTTATTGATTGCGGGCATGCTTCCGTTGGGGTTGGCCATGGAGTCCAGCGGGGCCGCTAAATTTTTAGCCGATGCGGTGGTGCAGCAGATGGCCGGGTTCGGGGCCATGGCTATTTTGATGGGACTTTATGTGCTGGCGGCCCTGATCACCCAATCCTTGTCGAATGCGGCAGCCATTGTGCTGATCGGCCCGATTGCCATCAACATCGCCAAGGGTCTCGGTGCAGACCCCCGGGCCTTTATGATGGCTGTGGTCATTGCCGTGAGCAACGACTATTTAACCCCTATCGGCCATCAAGCTAACACCCTGGTTTTTGGGCCGGGCGGCTATAAGTTTAGTGATTATACCAAAGTTGGCCTGGGCTTAACCTTGACTTACCTTGCCCTGGTTGCCGTCGCTCTGCCATTTTTTTGGCCGTTGTTTCCGTAAAGCCAAGAGCGTTGGCAGGTACGTACCGGCCAACGCTCTTTTGAGTGGACTCAGCAGGCTAAATGCGACGATGATTATCGATCTGGGCGAATGTGCCCCCGTAAACCAAATCCTGGATCTGTGGAGAAGTCAAAAATTCGTAAGGGAACCCCAGCTCAATATGGCTGGCCGCCTCCAAGCGGGCCAATTGTTCGCTGGTGAGGGTAAAATCAAGGCAGGCCAGGTTGTCTTGAATCTGAGTTGCCTTTTTGGCCCCGATGATCGGAATGATAATTCCCGGCTGCTGCCGCACCCAATTTAGCGCCACTTGCGAAGGGCTGCGCCCGATTTCGGCGGCCACCTCCGTCACCGTTTGGGCAATTCTCAAATTCTTTTCAGAAATACTGCCCCACAAAGTTGCCCGGCCCTCGGCGGAGGTGTCTTTGTTATACTTGCCGGTCAATACCCCCGTACCCAAAGCGCCCCAGGCGGTCACGGCTATATCCATAGCCCGCGCTACCGGCAAAAGTTCCCGCTCGATGTTGCGTTCAATCAAGCTGTATTGTAGTTGCAGCCCCACAAAACGAGACCAGCCGCGCAAATCGGCCAGGGTATTGGCCTGGGCGAGCACCCAGGCCGGGGTATCGGAAATGCCCACGTAGAGGATTTTGCCGGCTCTAACCAGATCATCGAGCGCCCGCATCACCTCCTCCACCGGGGTCATGTAATCCCAGGCGTGCACCCAGTAAAGGTCAATATAGTCGGTGTTGAGCCGTTTCAGGCTGGCCTCTAACGATTGCACCATGTTCTTACGGTGATTACCGCTAAAATTCGGGTCATCACGCCGCATGAAGAGGGTGTATTTGGTGGCCAGCACAAAATGCTCCCGGTCGGCGGCAATGAAATCGCCCACAAATTTTTCGGCGGTCCCCTCGGTGTAGCGATTGGCCGTGTCGATAAAGTTGCCGCCAGCCTCCACATAGGCCTCGAAGATTTTTTGGCTTTCCGCTTTGGAAGCGCCCCAACCCCACTCTTCGCCAAAGGTCATGGTTCCCAGGGCCAGTTCAGAGACACGCAGACCACTTTTACCCAATAGCTTGTAACGCATCTTTAGCTCCCTTTCTTAATATTTTTGTAATTTTATTTATTAGTAACCAAATTAGTTACTAATTAACTTAAAAAAATTTTAACTGCCGACCTGTAAGCGGGCGCGGGCGTCAACCTCTTCAACCTCTTGGGCCACCTGGGCTATGGTAAAATTGGCCAGAGTTTGGGCCAGGGCCGCTTCAGCCTGGTGGAACACCTTCCGCATAACCGGTTCCAGGCTGCGACCACAGACACAGTAGGGATTGCGCTGGCGTGAGCCAAAGGAGAAAATTTCGTTCTTCTCCACGGCGTCATAAACTTCGGAGAGGGTGATTTGCTCCGGTGGGCGAGTCAGGTGGACGCCTCCGCTGGCTCCCGGCTGAGCCGTCACCAAGCCCGCCTTGCCCAGCATGGCCAGGATGCGCCGAATCACCACCGGGTTGGTACTGGCGCTGCGAGCCAGATATTCCGAGGTGGTTGGTTCCGCTTTACCTTCAATGGTCAGCAATGCCAGAATATGAACCGCCACGGTAAAACGGCTGCTGGTGATACCCATTAAAAACTCTCCACAATTCGTAACCATAATAGTTACGAATATTCGTTTTGTCAAATCTATGGCTCAATTTATACCCGGCATTTCTCCGCCAGGCTCTAAATTTATTCTTGTTACCTTTACCCGCTGCGAGCTTAGCCGGGCGACCAACTCTGTCAGGGGATTCGCCGGGCCGGTGGTGTAAAAGCGGTGCCAGGCCACACAATTGTTCCCCGTTTCCAAATTTTGGAGCATGAGCACGCGCTGGACTTGCCGGGCCACGGCCTGGGCTGGATCAATAACCTGGGCGCGGCCGGCGACAATGCGCTCAATTAAGGGCATGAGCAGCGGGTAGTGGGTGCAGCCCAGGGCAATTTGGTCTACCTGGGCGGCCAGCATCGGTTCCAAATAGCGGCGCAGCAGGCTTTCAGTTGCCGGGGTGTCAAGCTGCCCTGTCTCGACCTGCTCGACCAACCCCTCGCCCACATGGACATGCACTTCGACCCCATTGGCGTGGCGCTGGGCTGTACTCTTGAACAAATCGCCGTTGAGCGTGCCGGCTGTGGCCAAAATACCCACATGGCCGGTTTGAGTGGCCGCCGCGGCAGGCTTGAGGGCCGGCTCCATACCGACGATCGGCACCTCAAACTCAGCCCGCAACGATTCCAGAGCAGCGGCGCTGGCCGTGTTGCAAGCGACGACGATTAGTTTGCAGCCTTGTTCCGCCAGAAAGCGAGTGATCGCGGCGGACAAGGCTCTGACCTCCGCCACCGGCCTTGGGCCATAGGGGCAGTGGGCGCTGTCGGCAAAATAAATGGTGGCTTCATGGGGCAAGCGGCGGACCACCTCTTGCCACACGGAGAGGCCGCCCACGCCGGAATCAAAAAGGCCAATGGGGCGAAAGTCTGCCATTAGTCTGTCACCGGGAGAAGATCCAAATTTAGCATACCTGCTTCATTTTACACCGCTGAGATTATATACATGCACAGCCGCGCCCCGCCCTTTGACCATTAACGGCCCCAACTCTTCGACGGCGACAAGGTTTTTGATGGGTTCATAAGCCGCCTGGCTGAGAACAATTTGCCCACCCCTGGCGTGTTCTTGAAGCCGCTTGGCCAGATTGATTGTATCACCGATGGCTGTATAGTTCATCTGTTGGGCTGTGCCAATATTACCGACAATGGCTTGGCCACTATGGATACCGATGCCAAAACTCAGCCGGTTTTCGTCGGTTATGGTTGAATTATAGCGATGAATCGCCTGCTGCATAGCCAGCGCGGCTCGTACTGCTCTCATGGTATGATCAGGTTGAGGCAAAGGGGCGTTGAAAATAGCCATAACGGCATCCCCCATAAATTTATCCAGGGTGCCCTCCTGGGTCAAAATGGCCTCAACGGCCAGGGCCAGATATTGGTTTAGCACTTTGATAAGCTGCTCCGGAGCCAGGTTTTCGCCAAAACTGGTAAACCCCCGGAGATCGGCAAATAGCACGCTCACTTCCTGGCGTTTGCCACCCAAAACCAGGTCGTCTGTGCCGGCCACCAGGCGATCAACCACCTTGGGACTCACATAACGTTGGAAGAGATCGCGGATAGCCCATTTCTCTTGCTCTTTGAGCCGTTCTCGCTCCTCAATTGAGCGGGCTTTGGTGATCGCCACCGTGGCCTGATTGGCCAGGATTGACAAAATATGTTGGTGATTTTCAGCAAATACATTGGCTTCAGAACTATAAATGGTCATTGTGCCAAGCACGTGCTGTTGATCAATCAGTGGAACCACCAAAAGCGCCCGCATATCTCCCAATGGCAACTGAGGCATGGTCGCCAATACATCGGGCACATCGATGAGAGTCTTGGTTTTAATGGCTTTTCTGGCAATTTCTTCGATGCCGACACTGAGGTGAACGATCTTTAGGTGTTTTTCCGGGGAAAGAGTCACGGGCAGCAGTTGTTGTTCATCTTCAGTGGCGAAATGCATGACGCAACCGGTGGCCTGAGGGATGATCTCCAGGGCGGCTTGAGCGATCAGGTCTAAGACCGAGTCCATATCCAATTTATTCATCAAGCGCAGCCCGACATCATGCAGCAACTCTAGCTCGGCTAAATGTTGGGCTAAAGCGCGTCCGAATTTCTCGTTCAAATGGAGGGAAGTTTCTAATTTTTGGCGCTGTTCCTCCAGGGCATCGTACTGACTCTTGAGGCGCAGCATAGAACGAACGCGCGCCAAAAGTTCTAGATTATCAAAGGGCTTGTGCAAAAAATCGTCGGCGCCGGCATTAATTCCGCGCGCCAGGTCCTCCACACCACTGAGGGCAGTGATCAGGATAATCGGTATATGCTGCCATAATTTTTCCGCTTTGAGGATCTGGCAGACTTCTAAGCCATCCATGCCCGGCATCATAACGTCGAGCAAAATCAGGTCTGGGCACAACTCTGCCACTTTTGCCAGGGCTTCGGGGCCGGAACCGGCCAGCGCCAAATTATATCCCTGAGCCTGAAGCAACGCTTCCAGGATGTCGCGGAGAATTGGCTCGTCGTCAACAACTAAAATTGTGGCTGGTTTTGTCATAAGGCAATTGCAGTTCAATGACTAGCCCCGGTCCACCGGGCCGATTGTAGGCCAAGCATGTCCCTCCGGCACTCCAAACCATAGAGGCGACCATAGCCAGTCCTAAACCCATGCCCGTGATCTGCCCGGTGAAATATTTCTCGGCCTGATAATAAGGAATCCACATTTTGGCTAATTGCTCTGGAGAAAGGGTCAGCCCATTATCACTGATTTGAATCCGAACACCGGTGGAGCTGCCGGAAATTTTGATACTGAGCTCCGGTGATTGCTGGGGATGAAATTTTTTGGCGTTTTCAAGTAACTCCCAGAGCGATAACTCAATTATTTGGCTGGAGGCTGATATAGAAATATCAGCCGGCTGATCGATATCTTCATAGGCTAAGGCTACTGAGGTCAGTTCCAGGCCGGTCTTGATTTTGGCCACAATTCCAGGAATCTCAGCCAAACTACAGCCAGATCGCTTATGTTTAGGTAATGTGAGCGCTTCCAGGTACTGGAAAATACCCATCAGCTCTTCTTGGAGTCGGGTAGCGCTTATATCGACATGAGCGAGCAGTATCTCTTTTTCTGTGTCGGAGAGAGATAATAGATCTTCTCTGAGGATTTTGAGAAAACCACTTAGAGTAGTCAGCGGGGTTCTAAGTTTATGGCCTACTTGCTCATTAAAGGTCCAGGTAAGCCTTTGGGCCATAATATCTGCGGTAATATCGTGTAAGCGAACCAGGTATCTTTCATTTAACCCGGCCGACATTTCCATCAACTCAACCTGTAACCAAAAGGTTTCAGCCGTTGATGATTCGGGACGCACCAGATAATGGGGCGACTGTACAGCCGGCGGCGTTGGCCAGGTGGCCCAGGCTGCTTCCGGTTCATAACGATAATGCTTTTTGGCCAATTCTAAAAATGTCTCAACCGTTGATTCTGGGCCATCTAATTTAAGTCCCAAATAGAGGCAAGCTTGGGGGTTGGCATAGGAGATGTGTCCAGTGTCATTTAGCATCAGATAGCCATCTTTGTCCTGTTCGACCACCCATTCAAACTTGTTCCGTTCCATCAATAAGCGGCGATAGCGGTTGAGGCGAATGATGGTCTGCACCCGCGCCTGCAATTCAATCATGTTAAAAGGTTTGGTCACAAAATCATCCGCGCCTGCTCTAATGCCGTTCAGCCGCGACTCCTGATCGTCGAGGGCGGTAATCATTATGATCGGTACTTCCGCCAAGGTTGCACTGGCACGTATCCGCCGACAGACCTCAAAACCATCCATTTCTGGCATCATCACATCCAATAAAATCAGGTCTGGGCTGAGTTCTGTGGCTTTGGCTAAAGCCTCTAAACCATCGCTGGCAAAGGCCAAATTGTAACCTTGAGCCAGCAATAATCCCTGGAATATTTCACGGATTACTTCTTCATCGTCAACGATCAGAATAGTACTATTTTGTTTCAACTCAAGTTTCCTTCTTCAGGCTGGTGTTGCTGGAGTTGTTTCTCAATCATTTGGGCCAAATCCTTCAGATGAACAGGTTTACTCAAATATTCATTGGCCCCAGCTTTTAGACAACGTTCACGGTCGCCAGGCATAGCCAAAGCCGTAAGCGCGATGATTGGAATAGTAGCCAGATTGGCCTCTGCTCGAAACCGGCGAGTCGCTTCCAGCCCATCCATCTCTGGCATTTGCACGTCCATGAGTGTTAGAGCCGGTCTCTCTTCTCTGGCCCGCTCCAGGGCCTCAACCCCATTGCGGGCGATCACCGTGCGGTAGCCGATGCCCCGTAAATAATCAGCTAATAAGATCGAAACAACTTCTTCGTCCTCAGCCAATAAAATCAAGGGGGCAGAGACGGCTGCAGACGCTTGCCTCTGCGCCGAGTCATCGGATACCTGTGCGGCTACCGGCTCTGGTTCATCTTTTGGTCCGACTCCTTTGGCTAGTCCAGGCCAGGGTAGTGAAACGATAAATCGGCTACCCTGGCCCACTTCACTTTCCACCGCTACACTTCCGCCAAGCATGCCGACCATCCGCTGGACCAGGGCTAAGCCCAGTCCTGTACCCGCATACTGGCGTGATAAACTGCTATCCAATTGGATAAAAGGCTGAAATAGACGGGGCATATCTTCTGGGGAGATACCGATACCTGTATCCCAAACGGTAAAGTAGACCTCATTTTGGGCCACGTCTCCTACTACCTCCAGACCTATCGCCCCACCTTCAGGCGTAAACTTGACGGCATTGCTCAAAAGGTTCACCAAGATTTGCTTCAGGCGACGCTCATCTGCCTGGAGCGTCGTAATCCCTTTATCAACGGTTGAGGAAACCTTTAATTGTTTCTTGCTGGCTGTCTGCTTAATAAATTGCAGGCTAGCCTGACAAACTGCCTCAACGGAGACGAGACCAATCTGCAAATCTAGTTTACCGGCTTCTATTTTAGAGAGATCCAGGATATCGTTAATCAGGGCCAGCAGGTGACGGCCACTTTCATCAATACTTTGCACCGATTTAATTTGCTGATCCGTGAGAGTGCCGTAGACTCCCAATTTGAGTAATTCAGAGAGTCCCAAAATAGCGGTTAAAGGTGTCCGCAATTCGTGACTCATGCTGGCTAAAAATTCGTCTTTGAGGCGAACGGCCCTGGCCAACTCAGTGTTGGCTGCACTCAAATCGGCTGTCCGTTCTGCTACCCGCTGGGCCAATAAAACCCGTTCCTCCTCCAAGGCCGCTTCAGCCCGCTTACGCTCGGCTACTTCTTCCTTTAATTCCTGAGCATAAATCATGGCTTGTTTATAAGTTGTTTGCAACTGCTGGACACTCTCTTGCAGAGCAATTTCAACCCGTTTTCGTTCGGCAATTTCTTGTTGCGCTTGTTCAAATAAGCGGGCGTTTTCGATAGCCGCTGCGGCCGGCGCAGCCAACGAACTGAGCAGTTGCAAATCTTGCTGGTCAAAAGAACGATTGGCTTTATTCATCACTTCAATAGCGCCAATAACGTGCCCCTTGGTTTGTAAGGGGACACACAGAATTGAGCGGGTGGTGAAGCCACTGGCCTGGTCAAAATCGCCAAAAAAGCGAGGATCTTTTGAGACATCCAGAATCAATACCGGCTCACTGTGCTCAACTACCCAGCCTACAATCCCCTGACCTATGGCCAGCCGCTTATTACGCACAAAATCTGAGCCCTGGCCGTGAGCAGCCGCAAACCATAAATCGTCTTGGCTTTCATTGTACAAAGCCACAGCCGTTGCGGCGACGCCTAACAATTGCACCGTTCGTTCCGTAATGATGGTTAGCATCTCCTGCAAATCGAGCGTGGAGGTGATAGCCTGGCTAATCTCGTTTAGCGTAGCCAGTTCAGCGGCCCGTTGGCGCGTCTCAGCATAAAGCCGGGCGTTCTCGATGGCAATCGCCAGTTGGTCGGCCATGGATTGGGGAATTTCCAAATCAGCAGGGCTGTACGCCCCTATCTGCTGATGGCCAATATTCCAGGTGCCGATAATTTGTCCTTTGACCCGCAAAGGGATAATCATAAAGGAACTGATTCCGGTGGTCGCCAGGTGTTCGTCCTCGGCAAAGCGCTGGTCAACCGCAATGTTATGGCGCAATAAAGGCTGGCCCCGTTCGACTACCCAGTTGATAGCCGAATTTTTGCGGGGCAGCTTTGTGCCTACAGGTAAGGCAGCTTCGGTTAGATTACCTGCAACATATGAAACGTTGATTTCGTCACCGGCCAGGAGAGTGATCGACATGTAGTCATAAGGTAGCAAACGGATGGCATGCCGGGCGAAAGCATGATAAATATCAATGAGGCGCAGGCTGGTAGTCAGCGCACGGTCTAGCTCGTAGAGCGAGGCCATCTGTCCGGCATGTCGCTGTGTTTCAGCATAGAGCCGGACATTTTCAAGCGCGATACCTAATTGGGTCGCCATCGCTTTGATAAGTGAAATTTCACTGGCGGTAAATTCACGAGTTGTCTCAGTTGCGTCAGCTCCCAGGGCACCGATCACTTCGCCCCGCACTACAATAGGCACCAAGAGAAGAGACTTAATGCCCAGATTTAGGGTTAATTCATAGACCGGCTCAATCAGTTGATCTTCAAGGACATCATTTATCACCACCGGCTCTTTGGTTGCTACCAGCCGTTCACAGGCGGGATTGTTGGCGACAGGGATACGTAGACCCGGCTCAACCAGTCGACCTTTGACCATATGAGCTTTCAAAGCGCCATAAATTCTGCTGTCGTCAAAGATCAGGATGCCGCCCTGCTCCAGCTTGAGGCGTTGTAGATATTCGGTCAGCACCAGCTCAAACATCTCTTGCTCATTATCTATCTGCGCCAGAGTCCGGGCCACCCGGTAGAGGGTGGCCATCTCTTCCAGGGTTGTCTGGCTCTGTTCAAAGAGGCGGGCATTTTCTATGGCAATAGCTGCCTGGTAAGCAAAGTCTTGGAGGTGCTCCGCATCGGCCTGGTGGTAAAAACCTGGGGTTGTGCTGTCTACGTTTAAAAAGCCGATGACCTGATCGCGGATGTGGATAGGTGTGCCGGCGTATGATTTTATCCAGGCTGTCTCGGGCCGATAGACCCAAGCCTCGTACTGGTCAACATTGGGGATGGCCAGGGGCCGGTTAGTCTCTAGCATGGTCCGCAAACTGGTGGTTTGAGCAAGGTTAAAGACGAACGAGACGGGAAAACCGGAATCTCCAAACTCAGCGTAACCGCGCCAGCGGAAGATCCGGGCGGTGTCGCCTTCGATAAGCATCAGATCGGCGGCATCGTGGGGAATGACGTAACTAATCTGTTCCAGGATACGGTCGAGCACTTCTTCATAATCAAGTGTGCTGCTCAGAGCAGCGCCGGCTCGGCGCAGAGCTTCGGTCTCCCGGTTACGTTGGACAAGCTGCGTTTCGGCGTCCTTGCGCTCAATAGCCATCGCCAGCACGTTAGCCGCAGCTTGAAGAAAATGAACATCATCTTCGGTAAAAAACCGCTGCCTGCTTGTATGCGCTACCAAAACGCCAAAGGGCTGATTTTGCCTTTGGATGATGACACTCATGCCACTTACCACCCCATGGTCTAGCAGAATAGGTGATGGGGTAAAGCGGGTTTCTTGATTAAGAGAATCAACGATGACCGGCTTTTGGGAGAGTAACGTATAACCTGCCTGTGAGCCATTTTTTGCACTCAAGGTAGCATGCTTAATAAGGCCTTCTTTCCAGCCGATACCTGCCCGTAACAATAATGTCTCACCACCTGGCATAAGCTCAAAAATGGCCGAATACTCCGTTTCAAGCGTTTGAACAACCAGCAAAGCAGCTTGATCCATTAAGATAGCCAGATCAGTACCCACCAAGGCCCTCTGCCCCAATTCGGCAATGGCAGCTTGCTGGCGGGCGCGAGTTTTGATTTCCGCCTCCATTTTCCGGCGTTCGTCAAGCTCAAGCTGCAAGCGCTGGTTAACAAATTTTAATTCGATGGTGGTTTCTCTGACATGTTCTTCCAGCTCGCTTTTAGCCTTTTGCAGCGACTCCAATATCTCCGTTTGCCCCGCCTCGATAGCATCTCTGACCCCCATGACCCTAACCATACGCCCCTGATACTGGATGGTTTTGCTGTAGATTTCAATCGGAAAGGTCTCCCCCGATTTTTTTAGACCGATCGTCTGGTAGAGATTTTCGTGTTTTGATAACAGGTTCCTTAATATCAAACTGCGAACCTCCTGGGCGACCAGTTCCAAAATTGTTTTGGTAACTATCTCAGAGGGTTCATAGCCAAACATCCCTGCCAGAGTCTGGTTTGTCTCAAGAATCTGGACCTTGTCGTGAATAATAATTCCTTCAAAATCATGGGCTGATGATTGATTGAATTGTTTTTTTATTTCTTCTAATTCTTCTACGGTCCACTGCTGCTCAGTCATCACTTCGCCTTTGATACAGGGTAACTTAAATTATAACCATGTCCCATAATTTGTCCTGGGCGCTTCCTCTCCAGTTCATTGTACTTTCAGACCTTGAGCCAAAACCTGGTAATGATCCACCATTCCTTTGGGAATAGTCAAATCCAGTTCAAAAGGGGTAGTAGCCCCGGCTTTGAGCACCGTCACCGCCAGATCAGCCTGGCGCTGAGCCAGCACGCGATTGTCGGCATCGTAAGCCACGGCTACCAGGCGAACTGACTCGGCGTCTATGCTGCCCCAGTTGCGGAGTTGACCGTTCAAGCGATAAGTAGCCAGCCCTTCCGGCGAACCGTGAAGGTCAAACGTTTCCAAATCAAAATAGTAACGGGCCTGGTCCGAAATCGGCACACCGGAGACGGCTATGACCTGGTATTGGGCAAAGCTGCTGGGCGGCGAGTCAAACAAAATGGCAAAGGGCGCGGCTTGACCGGGTTGGATCACATCGAGTTGGGTATAGGCCGCGCCTCTGGCCAAGACCAGACCTCCGCCGTCAAGCAACGAGGCTTCAACGACAACCTCGGCTAAGGACACACTGCCGGGGTTGGTCACTTCGCCCAGACACCACAACGTGCCCTGGCGCGTCTCCTGAAAATTGATGGCGCTGACCTTCAGCACCGGGGGCGTTGGCGTAGGGGTGGGAGGGTCTTCGGAGCTTACCTTAGGGGGCGGAATAATGAGTGTTTGACCGATTTGCAAAAAACGCGGATCGGCAATGCCGTTGGCCGTCTGAATTTCCTCAGTGGTACGCTCAAACTGAATGGCAATGTTTAGCAGCGTGTCGCCGGCCTGGATCACATAGATGATGGGGGTCGGGGTGACGGTGGGGGTGAAGGTGGCAATCGGTGTGGCCGGGCGTGGAGTTGCTGTCGCCCGGGGAGTCGGCGGTGGGGTGGCGCTGGCCGACACAAGCGGCGCGGTGGGGGCTTGCGGCGATGCCCCACTGATCGGCGTCGCCAGACGGCCGCAACCGACCAGCATTAAGCTGAGCAAAAACCAATAAATGAGCCTTGACACAAACTTTGCGCTCCTTACCATACAAAACAAAATTATACCACGATTTGACCGCAGAAGTGAAAATGCCGAATACCGTGGGCAGGCAATAAAAAAGCCAGAGGGCGCTCGACCCTCTGGCTTGCTTTCACTCTGCTGTTGGTACCCATCAACGCTCGCTAAAAATTTCTTTAATTGGCTTGCCGTCCCAGCCTTCAGGAAGCGGTAATTTCAAGGCATATAAAGCTGTCGGGGCCGTATCGAAGGTATTAATGTCCGTATTCAGAGTGAGGCCGGGGGAGACACCCGGTCCGACAGCCAGCCAGGGAATGGTCCGGTCTTCCGGCGAGTCATCCCCATGTCTAAGGCCGTGACCGCCGTGATCGGCCGTTACAATCAGCAGCGTGCTATTTAGATAGCCTCTCTTGTCAAGTGCAGCCACAATCTCACCAATCAACCCATCCACAAAAGCAATTGCCTGAAATTGATTGGGCGACATCCAGCCATAAGCATGGCCAACCCGATCAACATCCGGGAAATGAATGAATACAATATTGGGCAAACTGGCCTCAATAACCTCTATGGCCCAATCCTTAACCTCCAAATCATGGGCATCTGCCCCATAAAGTTGATCCACAGAGTTGGGTAAAGCCAGATAATTCAACTTCTGCTTGCCAAAAACCATCGCTGTGCTTAAGCCGGCAGCATGGGCCACACTGAACAGCGTCGGGCCGTTCATGCCCGGCCAGCCTATATAGGGCACGCCCCACAAAATGCCGTGTTTTTCCGGAACCATGCCGCTCAACATTGAGGCGTGGCTGGGCAGCGTCTCGCTAATCTTCACCGTTTGAGCGCTGGGACTGTAAGCGCCCCTGGCGATGAGGTCATCCAAGGTGGGGGCATCAGCTACAAAAAGAGCATCCGGGCGTAACCCGTCAATACTGATAATAACCACATGCTCAATTTGGGCTGGCGTTGGCGTTTCCGTTTGGACCGGTACCGGGGCAATTAGTGGCGGGCTGACAGCCGTTGTAGGGGTTTGCGTGGGTTCAGGCGACGGGGTAGCGGTTGGAGTTGGAAGATAGCTGACCACCTGGGTAGGCGTAGCGCTTGGTTCCGGCGGGCGAGTCGGTTCTGGCAAAAGGAACGGGGTAGAAACGGGTAGGGGGGCGGCCGAAGGAAAACCTATTCCCTGGCCAGGGGTTAAAACCCAATAGGCTGAGAGAGAAGCGACACTGGCACATTCCAGGGCCAGGATGGCTAACCAGATTATCAGCAGTTTCTTGGAGACGAGAGGTCGTCGCCGCCGTCTGGTTGGGACACGTTGCGCCATGGGCTTCACCTTCACTTTTACTTTATTACTATTATGTCAACAACAATGGCAACGATATAATAGCACAAAGTATGCAGGCCTGGAAATCAAAATTGTCGCTTGTGGGACTTGATAGTTATATCAAGCGTCACAATGAACAAACGGACTTTATAATAACGGCAAGGCTAGAGTTATAAATTTACTTTCCGGTTAGTGATAAGGGTATGTAATAAAAAAGCCAGGCGGTTCTTTGCCGTCTGGTTTTTTTATTTTTATAAACAAGGTCTTATTTAACGATAGATTGGTCTGGGGAGAGGGAGTTTATAGGTTGTCCAGTCGGTTCTACTTCAGTAAAGCTAGACGCCGTTAAAGTAAGGTCATCCGAGTCCGACATTGTTTTCACTTTCTTTTCCCTGCTGTGCTGAATAATTAAGTCGTAGACTCTGCCTAAAGAATGGCGCCTGTGAAGAGATAAATCAAGTTGGTTCATATTATATTGAAATTTTTTGAGATTTGATCGGAAATATTACAGTAGTTTTATAACCTCTTCTATGTGGATAGCCTTACCTTCTTGGTACTCTTTGCAGCTTTGTTCAATAGCTTTGAAGGGTAAATTGGTTTAGGTCTATACACAGTTTGTTTAAGCGACAGGTTTAATTTTCATTTGATCGAGACGCCGATAGATATTTTCTCTAGTAGTGGCCAGGCGCACCATTACCGTAGAGGTCTGAGAGAATACCTGATAAATAACTCTGTAGGCACTGCCCTTAAAACTTAAATGGAGTGACCTTAAATATTTATACTTCCCCTTCAGCGGTTCACCAGCCAGAGGATTAGTTTTCAATACTTCGGCTTCATTAGCTATTTTTTCTTGCACATCCTTGGGCAGCTTTTTGAATATCCTAAACGCAGCCGGTTCAAATTCCAAGACGAACATAATAGCTTCATTTGCGTTAGTCCTCTAACCATTTCTCAAAAGGAATGGTTTTTCCCTCTTGAATATTCTTCTCCCCTTCTTCCAAAATTGCTTCAATTTCAGGGTTAGCCATAATCGCTAGGGTGTCAGCCAGGCCAGGATTAGTTTTTTCTAAGTAGTACACTGTCAGGTATAATTTGACATAATGAAATTCTGCTTGATACTACC
>CAZRYD010000113.1:6475-17966 GCA_964604225.1 uncultured Caldilineaceae bacterium | reverse complement strand
TAATAGATAAACTGGAGCTTCAACCAGCCGTTGATGCGGCGATAAAAGGCCAGCACCCAGCCGGACAGGTTGCCGACCAGGCCGGAAACAAGCACCACCATCGAGGAAAGAGTCGCCAACAGGGTTGACCACTTCTGCCAATCCAGCAGGGCGCCGACGAAGCCGTTCTGGGCCTGGCCAATTTCCTGGGAGAGGCCGGTCATCTCGGCGGTAACAGTGCGCCCAACGCTGGACATGGTCAAGGCAGTCAGCCAGACCCCCAAGAGGGCGGCCAGCACAAACACCAGCGTAACCCCCACACTCCCCAGTATTAACCAACGTTGATCCGTAGCCCACAAATAGCTGTCGGCGCTGCGGCTGCCAAAGAGCAAGTCGTGCCAAACTTTGGCCTGTGACTCCAGCAATTTGAGCGCGTGCTTTTTGCCGTTCTGATCCTGCTTGTCAATTCGGCCCTGGTCGCGGTGTTTATAAAGCGTGTAGTGCAGCACCTGGGCGGTGTGTTGGGGCAGATGGTCGGCTATGCTGTCAAAGCGGGCGGCGATGTATTCCAGCCGCTGCGGCCTGAGCAATTGGGCAAACTGATCCGGCCCCAACACATCGGCGTGCCAGTAGGTATCGGCCAGGCTGCCGCCGTAGGTGAACCCTCGCCCCACCAATTCATTCTCGGTGCTGAGCGTGGTCCAAACCTGCTGGCTCCAATGGTCCAACGCGCCCTGGCAAGCGTTGAGATCTGGCCCACCGGCCAGGAACTGGGCCAGTTTATCTTGAGCGGGCAATGGGCACAGCGGCAGCTCGGGTTTGAGCCGGGCAGCGGTGCGATGTAATTGGTCTACGGCAAAGAAGAACTCATCGTGTTCGCTGAGGGAGCGGTCACTAAAGCTGAAACGATGGCTGGCGTCGCCAGGTGTGTCTTCCAACTTGAAGCCGGAGCGGGCATAACGCCGCAAGCGGCCAAAGGCTTCGACGGTCAGCCAACCGAGCCGAACCGCCAGCAAAACCTGGTTAGCGCCTGCACTAGCTTGAGAGGGATTTGATTGATCTGCCATAGGTCAATCCCGGTTAAAAAAAATTCAATTGGGTGGCGCTGTCTGGATCTATATCTTTAGACTGGCTAAAGGCAGCAGCCTCTTTGATATAATCTGGCAGTTTCTGGAAATCTTCAATCAGGGCGGGCCGCCATTTGGGCTGGTGCAGGGCCGCCGCCGGGTGGAACATCGGCACAATCAGCCGGTTGCCGACGCGTTGGGCCTGGCCGTGAATTTTGGTGATAGACGCGCCGGGGAAGTAGCGATACATCGAGAAGCGCCCCAGAGTGACAATCACTTTGGGATCAACCAGTTCGACCTGCCGGTCGAGATAGCCCTTGCAGGCGGCCAGCTCTTCTGCTTCGGGGTCGCGGTTATTGGGCGGGCGGCATTTGACCACGTTGGCAATAAAAACGTCTTCGCGCTTGTAGCCGATGCCGTTGAGCAACTCCTCCAAAAATTTGCCCGACGCACCGACAAAAGGCCGGCCCTGCTTGTCTTCATTAAACCCCGGCCCTTCGCCAATGAGCATAATATCGGCCCGGGGCGGACCTTCGCCGGGCACGGCGCGAGTGCGACCCTGAGAGAGGGGACAGCGGGTGCAATCATGCACAGCGCGGGCCACCTGGTGCAAATCCATTGCCGGCAGCGGGGGCAAGGCGGCCGGGTCAATCAGGTCTAAGGGATAATCACGCACCCACCGATCGCTGCCTTTGGCTTTACGAAACCACTCGCCCTTGGGGCTGAGCAGCCAGGCGTCGCCCCAGCGCTCGTCTGGCAGACGCATCTGGCGCACCGTGGCGTCACGTTCGGCTTCGCTAATTTCGCCGTGGGCATAGCGGGCATTGACCGCTTCAACCTGGTTTTGAAAATCGATAAATTTGTTGGGCATGTTTATTGCTTGGCCCCGCACTCTGGACAGAATTTAGCGTTGGCTTCTAATTCGCTGCCGCATTGGCTGCAAAACTTGGTGGCTTTAATGGCTGTGCCGCACTCAGGACAAAATTTGGCGTTGGCGCTCAGGCTGGCCCCGCATTTGGGACAGCCCGCCCGGCGCTCATTGCCTTCGGTGTATTCATTGACATCGTAAGCCCGTTCGGAGACTTTTTGGCGGGCCTGATCGGCTATGGCTGTGGCCTGGGCTTGAGCGGCGGCTACGCTGGCGCTGGGGGCGCAATCCAGGCATAACCCCCGGCTTTCATTCCAGCAGCGATTTCGGCAAACCCATTCGTTGCAATTGGGACATTGGATGAAAAAAGCCCGTACCTCGCCTGCCGCCTCGGTAAAGGCGTGATCGTGGGCGCGCTCCCAGGCGGCCGAATGAACCCGGTCGCCGACATTGGCAATATTGCTCATGATGCCGCCCAGAAAACTGCCGGCAACATCCAGGGCTTCGGAAATCAACCCGGTAGCCGAAGCCTGAAACTCGGAGCGATAGCCATTATTGCAGCGTTGGCAATAAAACTCCCACTGAAAGCCCCGGTCGGTGCTGCGATCTTGATAGTTGTTGGTAAATTCGATGAATTCAGCCATTTGGCCTCCAAGGTGTAAGTGAATTTTTGATTTGCAGCCGATTTATTGTGATTGCTTCTCTTCAATTTTAGCTAAGCGCTGAAAAAGTGCAACCTGCCGTTGGGAAAGCATTGCCTGATAATCTGGCGAGGTCAGGGGAGGGGTGGTAAAAATAAGGGCATCTTCGTCGTTGTCGGTGTAATACCGCAAGCGCCGACCGACTTCTTTAAATCGGTATTTCTGATACAGGGCCAGGGCGGTTTGGTTGGATGGGCGGACCTCCAAAGTAGCGACCTGGGCGGCCAAAGCCTGGCCCGCTTTGAGCAAAGTCAGCAGCAGCCACTCCCCCAGCCCCAGTCCTCGCCAGTTGGGGTGGACGGCAATAGTGCTGATGTGGACTTCGTCGGCCATGAGCCAGAACCCGGCCAGGCCGATAAGGAAGCTAGACTCACCGGGCTGACCGTTTTGATCAGGACGGCCACCGGCAGCAGACTGCTGATCGCCGGGAGTGTCATTTGGCACCGTCGCTGGAGCAGGTGGGGGGTAGCGCAGAGAGGTCCGCAGGACAAAGTAATGGGCGAACTGGTTGTGTTGCAGTTCGTATTCATAAGCGCGGGTGGGCCAGGTCAGCGAGTAAGAGACGCGCTCGATGGCCACAACAGCAGGGATGTCGGCCAGGGTCATCGTCTCAATTTTGAAGGGTAAAACCGACTGCTTCACGGCCGCTCGCTCACTGAAGGGGACGGCAGGTAGATTGGAGCCAGGGCGTCGGGGTCATCTTGATCGCTGGCTTCCAGGCGTTGGGTAGCAATTTCGGCCAGAAAGCTGGCCCGGCGCAGACGCATGGCCGGAGAAAGGACGGTAACTTTTTGCTCAGAGCCCCGCTGCAAAATTTGGGCGGCTGGCTCGTCGATCTCGCCGGTACACAGAGCCGGTTTGTCGATCTGTTGGGCCAAGGTTTCGATGTTGGTCAGATGAGGCTCAACCAGAAGCTGCCATTCGTCATCAGCCTGGCCATAACAGGCAGTGATAATGCGACCGCGGCCAGCTTGCAGCACAACCCAGACCGGCAAATGGCTTGAGCGGAATGGATAGGCGGCCATTTCCAGGGTGGAGACGCCGATGACCGGTAATTTGTGCGGCCAGGCCAGGCCCTTGGCTGCGGCCAGGCCAATCCGCACACCGGTAAAGGAACCAGGCCCCAGAGAGACAGCCAGGGCGGTCAACTCGGCCACTTTCAGGTTGGCCAGCTTGAGCAGGCGGGTCAGCCGAGGCATCAATTCGACGGTGTGATTGCGCCCGGCAAACCAAGTTTCCTCGGCAAAAACGCCATCTTGATGATAAAGGGCCAGGCTGGCGTATTGGGTAGCAGTATCAATGGCTAGAATCATGATGAGTCAAGGAATGAGCGAATGGCGAAGGGGCGAATAGGAGGCTTTTATCTTTCGCTTATTTGCTCAGACAGTGCTTTTTACCTATTGGATTTTAGGATAAGTTAAGGCAAACTTATTATTAATAATTTAATGTTGTTGAGCAAAGGTCGCCTGTTTGAAAGCCTCGAGCAGCTTCAGAAAGCGCTGCCCCTGCGGGCGCAACACCACCCGCCGCTTGGTCTCCTCCAGATGGTACAACTCTACGGTCAAGTATTCACTGGGAAGTAAATCTTTGGCCCGGTCGGCCCACTCAATCAGGCTGATGCCAGAGCCGTACAGATAATCTTCCAGGCCAAAGGTGGCCGTTTCAGCCATGTCGGCCAGGCGGTATAGATCAATGTGGTAAACCGGATAAAGCCCATGGTATTCGTTCACCAGGGTAAAGGTCGGGGAAATCACCGGATCGGCGACGCCCAAACCTTTACAAACACCCTGCACCCAGCAGGTTTTACCGCTCCCCAGCTCGCCCGCCAGCGCCAGCACATCGCCTGGTTGCAAAAAGGCAGCCAGGCGCGCGCCGAGACGGCGGGTTTGGGCTTGGCTGTGGCTGATAAAATCCAGGGTATTAGGCTCAAGAATCGGCACAGGGCACTCCTTGCCAGCATTATACCCTGATTGTCGGAGAGGGACAAAGCCTTTGGCAGATTTAAATAAGTTATGGTATGATACCGTTAGCTTTATAAATAAAAGGATTTTTTATGCGTTATCTCCTCATCTCTGATATTCACGCCAACCTGGCCGCTTTTGAATCCGTTCTTGAAGATGCCGAGGGATTATACGATAAGGTCTGGTGCCTGGGGGATATGGTCGGCTATGGACCGGACCCCAACGAATGTGTCGAGCTGCTCTTAACCCTCGATCACCTGTGTATTGCCGGCAATCACGATTGGGCGGTGCTGGGCAAACTGGATATTGACGATTTCAACCCCGATGCTCGTTTTGCCTCATTGTGGACTCGCGAACAATTGACCGATAAAGTGCGTGATTATCTGGATAATCTGCCTATTGCCCTGGTTGAAGAAGAGTTATATACCCTGGTACACGGCAGCCCACGCCATCCGATCTGGGAGTACATTCTTTCACCGACCATTGCCCAACCTAACTTCAAGCAGTTTAATACGACCTATTGCTTTGTGGGCCACACCCACAGCCCGGTAATCTTTCAAGAAGCCTTAAAACCTGATGCGCTGTGTGAACCGCTGGCGGCTGAATTTAATAATGGTCCGATGCTGCTTGGCGAGCGGCGTTTGATCATCAACCCCGGCAGCGTGGGCCAGCCCCGCGACGGTGACGCCAGGGCCGCTTATGGCATTTTGGATGTCGAAGCCAAATCATTTGAATACAGGCGCATTTCTTACCCGGTGAGCGTGACCCAGGAAAAAATGAAGGCTTATGATTTTCCGGCCCGGCTTTGGAATCGCTTAGCTTTTGGCTGGTAGGGAACCAAAATAGCCACTCTCACGTCTACAAAGCGTGAGAGTTTTTTATTTTTAACCCAAAACCTAATGATGGAGCAGAAGATGAAAACCAGCCAAACTTATCTCTCAAACCTTCCCCTATCTCTTTCAAGATTATCAGTTATTTTTGCTATGCTATTGTTAGCCACCCTAACGGCCTGCGGCGCAGCGCGCGCCCCTGAGCAAAGTGCTGCTTATGCGCCAAGTATGTCTGAGGCCGGAGGCGTCGAAGCGCAGGCCGTTGCCCCGGCTGAACCGAGCTCAGACTCTGACGGCCGGCTTGCGCCGATTGAGCAGGTGCTCAACAGCGCGGCCCAATCCCAAGATTCGCGTGTTATTATTTACACGGGCAATATCTCGCTGGTAGTTCAGGATACCCGCGAGGCGATGACGGCCATAACCAACCTGGCTAAGGAGCAAGGTGGTTATGTGTCGGCCTCAAATGTTTACCAGGCCGGCGAGGTGCCGCGGGGGAGCATCACTATCCGGGTGCCGGCGGAGGGGTATTTGGACACGCTGGACAAACTGCGAGCACTGGCGGTGCGGGTTGAGGCGGAGAATTCCGGTACCGAGGATGTGAGCGAAGAGTTCACCGATTTGCAGGCGCGCAAAGCCAACCTGGAAGTGACCGAGAAGGCGTTGCAGCAGTTGTTGGAGGAGCGACAGCGGGTTGGCAGCACCAGTGATATTTTGGAGGTCTACCGGGAATTAACCAACGTGCGCGGCCAGATCGAGGAGATTGAGGGCCGGCTGCGCTATCTGGCCAATAAAGCGGTCCTCTCGACCGTCACTATTGAACTGATCCCTGACGTTTTATCTCAGCCGGTCAGCGTGGCCGGTTGGCAGCCGCAAGGGGTGGCCAAAGAGGCGGTGCAAACGCTGGTAGTCGCCTTACAAGGTTTGGCCAACCTGCTGATCTGGCTGGTAATTTTTGTGCTACCTTTGTTGATTATCTTCCTTATTCCGGTGGTGGTGGTCATTTGGATCATTCGAGCCTGGTGGAAACGTTACAAGGCGCGTAAGGGGGCTGCGCCGCCGCCGGCAGCGGCTAAATCGGAATAGAAACTCTTGGTCAGTAAAACAGGGGCGGGATTATCCCGCCCCTGTTTGTTTTAGAAAGTGATTCGGGTGCTGCGGACAGATTATTGCGGTTTGATGGGATTGGTCATCTCGTGATACTCACCCAGGACTGTGACTACTTGCCGGGTAGTTTCATCGCGTTGTTTTTCCCGCTTGCGTTGTTGATAGACGTCCCATCTGCGAAAAATCTCTTCTTGCACTGCACTGGGATTAAAAACTTGCTTAAAGGTAAAATTGCCACCTGTACCGGCCGTTTGAATGGTGACACTGCCCAGGTTGATCAGCCGATAGAAGATATTAGGTAGATCATAGGTGATGTTTTGGATGCTATCAAAGCTGCCTTCACGCACTTTTTCACCGCGCAAGCGAAAAGCAGAACTCTCCACATCGATGATCTTGGTGCTGGTCAGAATGTAAACGTCTCGACGCCACGAGTCATATTCCCAGATATACCAGAACAGGCTAATCAAGACGGCTGCGCCTAATATCAAATAGAGAGGCTCCCAAACCACTCGATAGGCAAAAGGAGGCCAGTCAAAAAAGGAAGCGCTGAATAAATAAATAGAGGCTAACAGGGCTAAAACCGGCAACAGGATATGTTGGAGCAAAATAAGATAATGTTTACGCCAGGTAACAACCTTATCGCCCTTTTCGGTCGTCACCTGTTCGGTTCTGGGGATGAAATAATCCAGCCCAAATTTAGGAATAGGCACTTTAGGCACATTAATGCTCGGGCTGGCTTTACGCGGTGGCGCAGTTACCGGCGGGGGTGTTTCCAGGAGGTTGCGCTCCATCCGCTCGCTGATCAAGCGACGGGTAGCCGCTCTATCAGAGGCGACGGCTCGCTCTTTAGCGCGTTGTTGAGCCTGCAAAATGATTTTAACCAGCTCTTGCGCTGCCGGTATTTTTTTGACTGAAATCATCCCCAGGGCGGCAGTTTGAATATAAATATCGTCCACATCAAATAGAGCATCAAGCCACCCGTGAGTTTCATAGGTAATGTTCTGGATTTGGGTTAGGGGCGCTTCATCCCGCAATTCACTGTAAAACAAAATCCGTTCGATATGAATGACCCGTTTGGTGGTCACAATCAGATCATCATTCCGCCAATCGAAATAAAAATAGAGAATTTGCAGGATAGATAAAATTACAAATGGGGCTAACAACAGGGTAAATAAGCCCGGGTTTGCGTTCATGAGGGCCAAAACCCTCAGGCCAAATAATTCGGCCACCAGCAGCGCCAAAACAGGAATAATCAAGAGCACGATGGGCCAGATTAACTTGGCTATAAAGGCTAAAATATGTCGCTTGATTGCGGCCAAAACAATCTCATCCGGCTGCCGGCCCGGAAAATCGGTGAGGGTTCGTTCATCATAAATCCGCTCCAGCTCTCTGATTCTGGCTTCAATTTGAGGATCTTGCAGGAGTAACCACTCTAAATCATCTCTAGTGTAAATGGCCACCACCGAGTCGAATTCAGCTTCAACTGTCGCCTGCCGAACCCCCGTCCCATGAATGGCCGCTCGTAAGCCCACAGCCGAGCCAACCGGAATATAATTTAACAAGCGGCGAGGGGACTCGCGCTCATCAAATACCTGGAGTTCACCGCTAATCACCACAAAGAAGCGGTCGTCACTGTCGCCCTGCTTGATAATGGTCTCCCCCTGTGGATAGAGATGAATCTTGGCACGATTAGCCAGTTCGACAATTTGATCCTCAGATAGATTCGTTGTAGCCGGATTTTGCTGGAGTAACTGGGCCAACCTGTCAATGGCATCTGTTTGACTTAATGGCATCATTCACCCTTTTGACATAACCCTACAGAGTCTGGATATATTTTACCATAAAACATTAAAAAGGAGAACAATCGTTTCATTTTAGGGCGTAGACAGCCACAGCCGAAGACTCATCTCGATATAGCAAGGTTAAATACGATTCAAGTGCTTGGGGCGGGGGCGCGTTAGCCAAATTATAATAAACTACTACGTAGCCAATCTCTTTTTGTTGCAGGCTTTGAATGCCCGCTGCGGTGGGAAATTTGACCAGCTCATCTCGAATGTGGCCGTGGTCGGCGGGGAAAAAGCCGGAGTAGCCGTTGAGCATACTCCCCCGGAAAAAACGATTAGCCAGCATCCAACGTGTGGTTGCTTCAAAATCTTCAACCTTGCTGCTCTGGGCAAAAGGCAAGATGACAATCTGGGGTGTCCCGGCTTGTTGATTGAGCCAGCTTTGCCAGGGAGTCGGCCCGGCCATAGTTGGGAGCGGCTGAAGCGGCAGCGGCAGGGCCAGGGCTTCAAAAGTGGTCAGGGCGGCAATTGCCACCAGCAGCAGTTTTTTTGGTGGCTGAAACCATCGCCCCAAATTAGTCAGGCCAAAACCGACCAGCAGCGCCAGGTGAAGCTGCACCAAGACCGCAAAGCGGAAGGGGCTGCGCAGTTGGGCCAAGCCCGGCACATAATCTCTGACCCATTGATAAGGAACTAGGCCGCCGAGGTTGAGGCGCAGTCCTAGCGATAAAACCAGCGCCAAGCCAACGGCTACAATTAAATAAAGTTTAACTTTTTTTTGCTGTCCGCCAAAAAGTCCCAACCCCGCCAGGGCGATGAGACCGAAACCGGGGAAAAGGCGCTGGCCTTGAGCCGACTTCAGACCCAAAATTTGGCTGTAGAAAAGGTTATCATCTGAAAAATTGCGGTAATAAGCCAGCTTGGCCGAGTTATCTTCGATAATTTTGGCGCTGCGGGTGAAGTGATATTCGGCCAGGCGCTGCTGCTGCGCCCAGAGAAAGGGACCGGTCAAAACCACTGGCAGCAACCCGACGGCCAGCAACTGGCTGGCGAACTTCAAGGTTAAGTGCTTGCGCCGGAGCTGAAAGAGACCGGCCAGCGGCAGAAAAAAGAAACTAAACAGGCCATAGTAGTCGCAGGTTAGAAAGGTTACCGTTGTACCGAGGGCCAGGCAGAGGCCGGTTTGCCAGCTCGGAGGATGGTCAGATGAGGCCAGAAACCGGCTGAGAAAAAGTAACGACCACATAAAGCCGAAAATGGCAATGAGTTGCAGCACACCCATTTCTTGGGCCACAAAGGGCAGCGCTTGGATGACTAGGCCGGCCAAAAGGCAGGGCAGCTTGGGCAACTTCCAACTGCATAATAGCCAAAAAGCAAACCAGCCGTTGAGGGCCAAAAATAAGATAACCACAGCATTATAGCCCAAAGCCGGCGATCGAAGGGCCAGCCAAAGCGGTGCGGCCAGCAGGGCGCTTAAGGGTTGAGGTTCAGAAAAAGCAAAGGCACCCTTATCCGGGGCAAAAATGGGAGCATCCCAATAGCGTGGATAGCCCTGGGTGAGTTGGTCAATATTCCACTGGAGCGTCCAAAGATTGAAAAAGGGAACGGTGCCGGCCTCTTCGCTGCCGCGCGGGATGTGGCTAAAGAGATGCAAGGATAGGGGATAGGTTAGGATCAAGGCCCATAGGCCAAAGAGGAGGAAAAAGAAAGGAGGCGAGGACGCGAGGACGCGAAAAACAATTGTGTTATTTTTCCTGACCACTTCCTCGCTTCTTCGCCTCACCGCTTCATCCCCTCCCCCAAAGTGTAGCATACCTCAACGCAAATGGGCAATCTTAGGACTTTTTGCTCTATATTACTAACGCAGAAGTTTCTTGGGCAGTTTCTGTTGACTTCAAGGGACAATCAGACGCAGATATGATTAACACCGTTTATGAAGAAATCATTAAAGCCTACCCTGATGCAACATCTTCAATTGCGGTTACACTCGTTCTGATTTTATCCTCAAACTTTACCTTTTTTAACCAAACGGTTTCATGGTGAACAAAGTATTTCCTGAAGCTTGGATGTTCACTATCACCTAAGAGCCTGATCAAGCTAGACTCTTTTGAACTGTTGTCAACAAGATTTGTCATTGCCAATTGGGTTGTTGATAACCATTCCTGGCCTATCCGAAGATTAGGAAACCCGACAATTTCGCGATACTTATAACCTACTGCCATTGTAATCCTCCAAAAAACTCTTATTCTTGCTGACTTTTTTCATTCTATTACGACTCGCCTCGCCTTGTCTATCCCCAAAACAGAAAGCCAGCCGGTTAAGCTGGCCTTTTTTCTTCTTGATGGCCTACAGCCTCACCTGCGGCCCCAATTCGTAACTACAAGCAGGTAAGGGCGCTGGCTCAGGCTCGTCTAAGGAGTAGGCTTATCATCAGTAGACATAGTATGTTATAATTCAGCACGATTGAGGCGGGTATGGATCACTTTCGTTATATTTATTCTTGCCGAGCCGCTGATTACCATCGTTTGATTTCTCCTGAGGATTGTGAACACAACTTGCTGCCGGCGCTGCAACAAGTGGCGGGACTGCCGGGGAAGCGTATCCTTGATTTAGGGACCGGCACGGGGCGCTTACCGCTCCTTTTGGGCCATCAGGCCGGGCAGGTGGTTGGGCTTGATGTGCATGGGGCGATGCTGCAAGAAAATCAACACCAGCGAGGACAGGCCGCTGGGCGGTGGGACCTGGTGCAAGGCGACATGCGGACGCTGCCCCTTCCAAGCGGCTGGGCCGAGGTCGTCACGGCGGGTTGGGCTATCGGCCATTTGCGGGGCTGGTTTGCCGCCGAGTGGCAAACTCAAATTGGCCGGGTTTTGCAGGAAATGCACCGGGTGGTGGTTCCAGGCGGAGCGCTGATTATTATCGAGACGCTGACCACCGGCAGCCTGACTCCCGCCCCACCCACGCCGGCCCTGGCTGAGTATTATGCCTGGTTGGAAAGTGAATGGGGCTTCTTCCGGCAGACCATCCGCACCGATTACCGCTTTGCCAGCGTGGACGAGGCCGTTAACCAGACCGAATTTTTCTTTGGGACCGAGCTAGCCGCAACTATTCGCCGGCAGGGCTGGGCCCAATTGCCCGAATGGACCGGGGTGTGGGGGAAACAGAAAGAAATCTAAGAGACGATTGAAACGACTCAG
>CAZRYD010000113.1:0-6375 GCA_964604225.1 uncultured Caldilineaceae bacterium | reverse complement strand
AGTAGGCGTGTCTGTTGAGGTAGCCGTAGCTGTGGGCGTAAAAGTACCGGTCGGCGTCACCGTAGTTGGGGTAAGGGTTGTCGTGGTGGTTGGGGTAATCGTAGAAGTCTGAGTGGGAGTGAGGGTTACGGTGGTGGTAGGAGTCACGGTTGATGTCTGAGTTGGGGTAAAGGTTGGCGTGGGGGTGAAGGTAGAGGTAGGGGTCGGGGTGTGGGTTGGGGTACGGGTGGGTTCGGGTTTGGAAGTAGCGCTAGGCTGTACAATAATTCGCTCCCAACGGAATCTGATAAAGGCCTCGCCACTTTGCTCGTAATATTCCGCCACCACCCGATGCCAGCCGCTCAAGGCTGCGTCGGCGATATAAACGGTATTGCCGCTGCCGTGCCACTCGTTGATAATGGGATTGCCATCAATCAGCAGGCGCACGCCATCATCCACCTCAGCATAAAAGCGGTAAAGACCGGTTTCAAAATTGACCTGCCGGCTCCAGCGCGCTGAAAAATTATCCGCCGGCAAGCCGGGCGCGGGCGGCTGGCTGTACCAGAAAAAGTTAATTACTGAGTCGTTTCGTACCAGGAGCGGACTGCCGTTAAGGTCTCGATTGGGCCAGTATTCCCCTCTCCAATCGGGATATGAGTTGACAGCCACTTTTTCCCACCACAGCCGGATGGCGGCATCGCCGCTACGCTCGTAATACTCCAGGCGTAAAGGATGATGCCCGGCCCAGACCTGACGCTCGACCACAATTTCGCGCAAGCTGCCGTCCTGCCAGGCATCCAGCAGCAATTGATCGTCGAGCCATAGCCGCACGCCATCATCCACGATGATATGGAACCGATATAAGCCCTCATCAAAGCTCAATGAGCGCGTCCAGCGGACCGAGAAATTATCAACCGGCACTCCAGAGGTGGGGGCACTGCGGCCCCAGTTGAAGTCGATAGCCGGATCGTCGCGGACCAAGGCCGCAGCGCCTAACAAATCGGAGTTGGTATAATATTCGCCCCGCCAATTTTTGATCTCGGGCATAGGGGTGGGTACAGGGGTTGCGGTGGGCACAGGAAGGGACGTAGCTGTCGGTGCAGGTAGTGAGGTTAGCGTGGGCAGTGGGGTTGGAGGCGGAGGCAGCGGAGTGGAGGTCAGGGTTGGTTCAAGCGTAACGAGCGGTGGGATAAGGGTAGCCGTGGCCAAAATATGGAATTCATGGGAAGTCTTCTGACCGGTGGTGGCGGATTGCGCGGTGATGAGCACCTGAGGCAGGTTGGCCCAGTAAGCTTCATTGGGATAGGTGAATGAGGCGATAAAAGCGCCCTGATCCGTCACCGAAACACTGGCGATAGCAGTCTGTGCTCTTTGGCTATCTAAAGGGTTCTCCAGGCTAATGAACAGGGTGTCGCCCGGCTGCCAACCTTGGCCGGCTACCGCTATCGAGGTGCCGGGTCCACCATCCACCGGGGTAAGTTGGATGGATGGGACCGACGCCAAGGCCCCGGTAGGGGTGACAAACAGAGCTACCGCCGGCGTCGGGGTGTCAAAGCCGGCATTTATTTCAAGTTGGGTGAACAGAACAAAGGCGGTGGCAACGGCAATTAAAGCCAGCACGCCTAAGAGCAACAACCAAAGTAGAATAGAGGGATGTCCAAATAGTTCCTGGCTGAATTGGCGTAACTTTTGCATGGGAATTTTCAACCTCTAACCTACTTTTTAAGGGGCTACCTCGCCCGCTCAATTTTAGGGGATAAATCCCATAATTACAATACCACCCCTCGCTAAATTAGACAAGGGGTGGTAAAAAATCACAGTTATGAGAGTTTGTAAAATTTTTTAGTCATTGTTTAGGCCATCGACAGCGGTGGCACAGGTCTAGAAGGCCGTGATGAATGTTTTTGTCTATTTTCATCACCGCGACGCAGTTGGCTCTGATCAATTTGACTATGATAATAGCCCAAAATGTAGGCTAAAATGAGAGCCCCAAGTATCAGCGCCAACCCAACCATCACCGGCGGGGTTAAGATGAAATTGATTTCCGGCCACAGCAGACTCAAGCTCCAGATCACCACGCCCAAACCAACCCAATTCAATACTTTCAAAATCCTCATTTGCTCATCCTCCTTGAGACCCTCAGGGGTTTTCTGGCGTCCCTGTGAGTCTGCCCAAACTTGTTCTATACTCGCCTTTACGCCCAAACCCGGCGCAGCAGCCACTCAGCCTGTCCCATCAGGGCCAAGCCGGCCATCACTACAGTCAAAATCAGGATCGCCACCTGCAAGCCATTTGGATTGGTCAGCGGTTGCAGCGCCGGTACAGGAATGACAGGCCGGGTTTCTTCGCCATAGGTGATCAAACCTTTGCTGGTAGCGGCGTAGACGGCTCGTCCATTGATGGTCAATTCGTTCACTATCTCCTCAGCCTCGCCCAGCCTGGTCCAGTGGCTACCCCCATTAAGGCTTTCATAGACACCACCACCGGCTAACCGGCTACCCAGACTGTAAGCGGTAGCAACCACCAGCCGCTGCGGGTCTTGCCCATCCACGGTTAGAGCGGTTACCCGCAGAGCTACCCCAGGGGCCAGATCAAGGCCGGTGCTGATAGACTCCCAGCTTTGGCCGCCATCGGTGGAACGATAAACCCCGCTGGAAGGAGTCCCGGCATAAACTGTCTGCGGGTCCGTAGGTGCCACCGCCAGACTCACGGCCACCTCAGGCAGCGTTTCGACCTTGTCCCAATTAGCGCCGGAGTTGACATACAAGCCCTGGTTAGTCAAGGCATAAACCCGACTATTCGTATCAATCTCCAACCCTTTGACGTGGGCGTTGTACAGAGAGACATCTCCCACCAGAGTGTAACCATGACCATCTGTACCCACATCGAAGCGGTAGACGCCCTGGCCATCGGTGCCTACATAGAGGGCTCCAGGTTGGTGTGGGTCGGTAGCTAGCGCAGTCACCGCCGGGATCAGGCCATCTGGGTTAGCCGGCAGGCTCAGGTAAAACTTGCGCCACGTTTGGCCCCCGTTATCGCTGCGCCAGAGGTTGCTGGTGGAGGCAACCGGCCCACCAGCGGAACCGGCAAAAAGCACCTGTTCATTGCCCGGATGCACAGCCAAGCTGTTCAACGGCACGCCGGGGCCGGCGCTCACGGCTTGCCAGGTAAGGCCGTTATCGTTGCTGCGATAGATACCAGCCACAGCCGAGTCACTACGCACGTCGGCGTAGAGAGTATTGCCTTGAGCCGCAGTGGTCAACGCTTGAACAGGCGCGTCAGACAGGTCGGCCATGGCCATACCTTGCGTTTCACCGGCCACCAAGGCGGCGGCAGTACCCAAAGTTAAAATCACAGCAAATAAACTAATTCTTACTAACCAGTTCAAAACTCGTTTCCTGTTCATCTCATCCACCTCATCATCTATTGGTTTCTCTGATACGACAAGTCCTGCTAAATTGAAGAGGCTGTCTTTTTCTCGATAAGTTATACGGTTAACCGCGAAAAAACTTCATTTTTTTGTCAAATTTAGCAGAAGCCAATTTGTGGCTAATTATAGCAGGTATTAGCCTAAAAAAATGGTTACAGAGGCGTTTGCTGACCCGCAGTTGAAGGACTGAAAACCGTCGCTAACCTGTCGTTTATCCGAAGTTAGCCTGCTGTTTAGACGCTGACTCTATACTAAAATGTTCCAAACACACCTATCTTTATCTTATCAAATTTTAAGCTGTTTTACATCAGCACAAAGCCCCATTCAAAATAACAAAAAAGACCGCCTTACGGACGGTCTTTATTACATCAAATGACGGATGAAGTACAACAAATGTCGTAGATGGTACGAGGCTGCAATTACCGAAAAACTGCGCTAAATTAAGCGGAGGCGGTTAAATCACGCAGGGCTTCATACAAGGATTTGAAGGTTTTGAGTTTTTGAAATTCACGGCGGCCCTCTTCGGTTTCAAAGTTAGGCGCGCCGTACATGGCTTTCCAGCCGGTATCTACGCGCATCAGGGTAAGCTGTCCCGCATATTTTTGCGCAGCGGTGGCTTCGGCCTGACGCATGAGTTGGCCTAATTTGGGCGCTTTTTCCCCGGCGGGTTGCAAATCGTTGGTGGTCCAGATATCCGGTTCTCGCGCCAGCAGCCAGACATCGCGGGCAATATCAAACTGCATCCCCAACAGCCGGCCATTGGGTGAAACCAACCAATTGGCCCGCTCTTCCGACTCATGCAGTTGCCACAAGCCCGTAGTATCATTGAACGAAGCTTCTACCAGGACGTTTCCATCCAGGAGATAGGTTTGCCCTTCTTTGAGTTCAAGCTCTGCCATGATTGAAAATACCTCCGTAAATCGAATGATTTGATTTATTTTTTCTCGTCTTCAACTTGCTTCCAACTGAGCGAGACTTTGAAGTGGGCGTCGCCCAGAGATTTGGCAACCATTGCGCCGGCGTCGGCATCAATTTTAATGGCAAAATCTATCGAGGCGGAACTGGGCAAGGTGTCTAACCCTTTTAAAGTCTCAATCATACCATTGGCGCAGATACGAACGGTTTGCAGGGTTTGATCGTAGGCGTCTTTTACGCCATCGTGGGAAACATTGGCGGGCGAGGTGGAACGGGTGAAACCGGCAGCCATCTTTGAGATGGATTCAACTTCTATCTTTAGGGTGGCTCCGTCTTTGGTTTGAGTTTCAATATACTCAGCCATACTTTAATTTTCCTCCACATTTTACTGATTAACTTCGGCCGGTGAGGTAAAGAAAAGCCGAGGAGGAATCCTACGGCTTTAGCAAGATAACAAGATCGAGATGACGGATGCCTATTGTTCCGGTACAACGCTGGTAGGTGACTTATCTGTCTCTTCTGGCGAGATTCTTTGCACAATTTTGTCGATCATCTCGTAAACCAGGCGCTGGCGGAAACCGGCAATAAAACCGATAACCATTTGTAAGATAACGGTAATGTCTGAGGTTGCCCCCGCAGCATTAAAAGTAAGGAAACCCGCGGTAATAATCAAGTGGGTAACTGCTCCCAGCATAAACCCCATAATCGGCTGGACCAGATAATACATGAGGTATTGACGGTCAAAATTTTGCTTGACCGCTACCCGCCAGTAGAGGCTGTACAGGATACCAATAACTCCACCGATCCCTCCGGCCAAGGCTGAATACCAAGCTGCTCTAGCCGCAGCCAATCCCCCACTCTGTCCGGCAAAAGCTCCAACGGTGGTATTAATATTTCCGGTAAAGACGATAGCCGTAACAAATAGAGCTAACCAGATCACTGCATAAAAGAAAACAAATGAACCCCAGGTATAAGACCAACGTTTGAGATTTCGCCGGCGCACGAGCATGGTTTTAACCATAGCCACCCGATAAAGGGCCTCATCGTACTGGCGAATATCCTCGAGCACAATATCCTGAGCCTCACTGAGGGCTTTTAAGGCAAAGGAGACATCATCGTTGTTGTCGCTCAATTCGTTAGAAACCACATCATATAAGCGCTCAATTTCATGATCCAATGCTTCGCGCCGCTCTTTGCCAATGTAGCGCTCCACTTTTTCGCTCAGCCGGTCATCTTTTTCAACCTTGGCTCGCTCGCTCAGTTGCAGCGTACTGGCGGCATATTGGTAATCTTGCGGCAAGAGATCCTCAACCTTAACGGGGCCAACCTGAGTCAAAATTCCGCCAATCGATTCTATTACCGGCGGTGGGGGTGGGGGGGCGACAGGTACTGGAACTGGTACAGCTACCGGAGCCGGGGGGGGAACATATGCTGGCGGCGGCGTATAGGTAGGAGCCACCGGTGGCGGTTCTGGCAAGGGTCTATCCACGGACGTCTGGATGACAGGTGAGGGGGGAGGCTCAACCGGGGCGGTTTCGACAGGCGCGACAGGCGTAGGTTCGGGCATCGAAACCGGCAGCGGGGGTGGAGGAGTAAACGATGCTGGCTCAACGGGTGGTGCGGCAGCAATTGCCTCCGCTCCTGTGGATGAAGGTGGTACAGGTTCTTCTCCAGCCAGGCCAGAAAGATCATTATCATCGGCCAAGCCTGTTAGATCCCCTGTACCAACATCAGATGGCGGCGGGGCAGGGGGTACAGGTAACGTTACATCTGTGGGCGGAGCAGCCATAGCTACCGGCAGTCCCAGTTCATCAACCTCGCCTGTGGCCATACGGGTAGCAACCAAACTGGCCGGCGGGGCTTCCATGGCCACAGGCAGTCCCAGTTCATCTGTCTCAACTGATGAACTTAAATCGTTATCAGCCTCATTAACTGGCAGTGATTCAGGGGCTGCTGAAACATTAACCACAGAATTGGTCAGAGTATCTTGATTTTCGGCGGCCATATTTTTTTCCTTAGTTTTAGGTTGATTAGTAGTTTTTGCCTCAGGG
>CAZRYD010000112.1:7300-18181 GCA_964604225.1 uncultured Caldilineaceae bacterium | reverse complement strand
GTTATTGAGGGGTGTCAAAGTTTATTCTGACCCTTCCCAATTTCACCAGGGGTAGGCTGAACAACAGAACAAGATTAAGGGGGACACGTACTATACTTTGCCGCCACAGTTTTGTCAATCGCATTTAACAACCTGATCGGGGGTTACATTTTTCATCATTTATTTTTCTTCGTGGTATAATTCGAGTGCTATGCCGACAATACGCTGTTTCATTGCCATCGAACTTTCGGCTGAGGCCCGGACGGTGCTGGCCGACCTGCAAAATCGCTTAAAGAAGGTCACCCCACCGCAGACGGTGCGCTGGACCGCGCCGGATGGTCTTCATCTGACCCTCCACTTTTTGGGCGATGTGGCCCCAGACGATATCAACAAAATTGCCCGCCTTATCGAGGCTGCGGCCAACGCCTGTTCACCTTTTGCCCTGACTCTCGGCGGGTTGGGCTGTTTTCCCCACACCCGGCGACCGCGCATCATCTGGGCCGGCGTTTCGGGCCAAACCGACACTTTGATTACACTTCAGCAAGCCCTGGGCGAGAAACTAAAAACAATCGGTTTCGCCCCAGAAGCTCGCCCCTACTCCCCCCACCTGACCATTGGCCGGGTTAAAGATGGCCTGCCCCAGCGGCAGTTAACTCAACTGGGGCAGGCGCTTGAACAGGCGCAAGGGCAAGTCGGGCAACTGGCAGCCCTGCATGTGGCCGCACTTAGCCTGATGAAAAGCGAGTTAAAACCCGCTGGAGCTGTCTATACGCAAATGGCTCTGGCCCCACTTAACGAGTCCTCCCCGCCATTCCTCTAGTACTCTGCAACCTAATTCCGCTAACAGTTTCTGACCACCGACCGCTGACCTTCGTCTGCCGTCCGCCGTCTGTGGTCGAGAACTGGATGTCTATTTACGCCCAGGTGTAGAAGCTTATTTCCCAACATTGGCCCCTATTACAACTTTAGGCTGATGCGCCTCTCCCTCAAATAAAGTATACTAATAGAGTTTAGGTAAGGAGTTTTTTTATGTGACAGCCACCAAAGTGATCCTGCCCCTGCGACAGCGTACTGCTTTGTCAATGTTAAAACGATGTGTAGGGGCACGGCCTTGCGCCTGCCCCGCCAGGGCGACCGCAAGGGTGCGCCCCTACGTCAACCCATCAATTTTACCTTGACAAAGTAGTACATTTTTCGGCGCGAAGTTGTTATTTGACAAACAATTTCGTGCCGATTATATTTAGTGTCGTTAAATATTCTTTGCAAAAATTATTTTTAGAAGGGCAGGTTTCTATGGCAGTGCTTGCACTCACCCGAGCAGAGCGAATTAAAGCCATTCACGACGCTTTTATTGCGCTGATGTGGATCTCCAAGCGGCAGTTTGCCCAGCGGCTCCAGGCGTTTGGCTTGACCCATCCGCAATTTATAACCCTGGCTACTTTGACTGCGCATAAAGAAGCTTGCACCATGAGTGATTTGATCAACGTAACTTTTCAAGATGCCCCAACCATGACCGGCGTCATTGATCGCCTGGTAAAAATGGCTTTGGTCGAACGGACGCGCAGCCAGATGGATCGCCGCGTAGTTTTGGTGCAGGCAACTCCGGCAGGGGTTGAATTAGTCAAGCAGATTGAGGAAGCAACGTTGCACGATGCGGCGACGGGTTTTGCCAGTCTCACTGATGAAGATTTGACGGCCATGGAGCAACTTCTGGGATATATTTTTCGCATGCACATCGGGCGTTATACCTCATTATCAGGCGTAGACCTGGATGCTGAGATTGAAAAATTGCGGCTCTTTTGGCGTGACCCAATTCACTCTGCCAAGTTGGAAAACCTTAAGCTGACTCAAAAAGAGTGAACTGCGGCATAGCTTTTGAAGTACACTGTGTTGGCTCGTATGATTATTGACACAATAGAACATTTGTACTATTATCTTTACGTTTCACGCTTCACGTTATAAACTTGGAGGTAAACCATTTTATGAAACGAAGTATTCCCCTCTTGCTGGTCTTGCTGCTAGGAGCAATGATCTTCACTACCGGCTGCGGTGGCTCACAAGGCCAGCAGCCTGTGGCCCAGGCAGCCCCGCCTGAAGCAGAGAAAGTCATCCCCATTGAAGTGGCCAAAACCCAAAACGGCCAAATGGCCCTGGTGCTGGACTACGCTGGCACGCTCCAGGCCAAGGATAGTGTGGACATCCTGCCCGGCGCGAACGGTCGCATCAAGTCGGTGCTGGTTGAGGTAGGCGACGAGGTCCAGGCCGGCGACCCCATTGCCGTGATTGAAGATGATACCTATCTGGCCCAGCTCAAGCAGGCTGAAGCCGCTGTGACTTCGGCCAAACTCAATCTGGCTAAAATGGAATTGGGCTCTCGCCCCGAAGAAATTGCCGCGGCCCAGGCAGCGGTAGAACTGGCTCGGGCCGCCGTAAACGATGTGGCCAACGTCAACGATGATGAGCGTACCAAAGCCGCCGCCGACCTGGCTAAAGCCCAGGCTGACTTGAAAGCCGCTCAAACCGAATATGACAAAATTGCCTGGGCCGGTGATGTCGGTCAAACGTCTCAGGCTGTTCGCCTGGAGCAAGCCACGATCACTTATCAGAATGCCCTGGCCAAATATAACCTGGATACCAACCCCAGCGACTCCCAACTGGCTCCGCTGATGTTGCAACAGGCTCAAGCCGAACTCGCTTTGGCCTTGAAACTCCAACCCTATCGCCAGATTGATTTTGAAGCAGCGCGGGCGGCGATTAAACAAGCTGAAGCGGCGCTCGACCTGGCGAACATTCAATTGGGTGAGGTGGTCATCAAAGCTCCCTTTGCTGGGGTGATAGCTGAACTCAACATTAGCCAGGGCAGCCGGGTTAGCCCGCAAACAAACGTGGCCTCTTTTATCTCCAAAGAAGTCGAGGTGGTGGTCAATGTGCCGGAAGGCCAGATTGGCCAGGTAGAAAAAGGCCAAAGCGCCGCGCTGAAAATGACCGCCTATCCCGGCCAGGATTTTCCGGGAGTGGTCAACAGCATTGCCCCGGAGGCCAACAAAGATTCGCGCACGTTTGAGATCAAAATCACCCCTACCAAGGGAGCCGAGCTGCTGCGTAGTGGCATGTATGCCAACGTGTCTATTTTGGCTCAGGAAAAACCCAACACCTTGCTGGCTCCGCGCACGGCCATTACAACCATCGACGATAAACCGGCCGCGTTTGTGGTCAAAAGTGACAACACCGTTGAGCAGCGCCAGGTGACCACCGGCTTATCTGATAAGGATAATATCGAAATTTTATCCGGCTTGAAAGAAGGTGAAACCGTGGTCACCGCCGGGCAAGCCAGCCTGGTTGACGGAGCTAAGGTGGAAGTAACCAACAACTCCGGCATTGCCGAATAGGTTCAACGCTTAACGTTAACCGTTGAATGTATAAAAAGGACAAGATAATTTATGGGATTAACAAGATTATCCATTAACCGGCCCCTGACCATGCTGATGATCATTCTGGGCCTGGTGGTGTTGGGCTATCGCGCCTTTACTTTTATGCCCCTGGACCGCTTCCCCAAGGTTGACTTTCCCTTTGTTACCGTCGTCACGGTCTTCCCTGGCGCTTCACCTGAAGACGTGGAAGATCTGGTGGTCAAGCCGATTGAGGACGCCGTAGCCGGAATTGCCGGGATTGATCAGCTTATCTCTCGCTCTACCGAAGGGTTGGGCACGGTGACCATCGCCTTTGTCGAAGGCGTAGACGGTAACCAGGCCGCTATTGACGTGGAACGCCAGGTGGCCACCGTGCGTAACCAATTGCCAAGCGAAGCTGAAGACCCGACCATCATCAAAGCCGATATCAATGCCATCCCGATTATCGCGGCCGCGTTAAATGGTCCGCAAAACCAGGAAACGTTGTTTGACATCGCCAATGACGACCTCAAAGCTCGCCTGCAAGCGGTTGACGGCGTAGCTTCCGTCAGCATTGCCGGTGGGCGCGAACGCGAAGTACAAATCGAGGCCGACCCGGCCAAACTAGCGGCTTACAGCCTGCCTTTCAGCGCCATCCAGCAGGCGGTTTCGGCCAACAACGTCACCTTCCCGGCGGGTTCTCTGGATGAAGGCCGCCAAAAAACTTCCATTCGCTCGGTAGGTGAATTTAAGTCCATCGAAGAAATCAATCACATTGTCGTCAAGGATGCCAGGGATAACAAGGTGCCGGGCGGCCTGGTTGATCTGAGCGATGTAGCGACGGTCAAGGAAGGCTTGAAAGACCGTGAGCAGATCCTGCGCTTCAATGGACTGGATGCGGTCAGCATCAGCGTTACCAAAACCAGCGACTCCAACACCGTCGAGGTGGCCAATAACATCCAAAAGGTCATTGAGGAATTCCAGGAAGACTTGCCTGCCGGGGCCACTTTGACCGTCGTCCTGGATAGCTCCGAATTTATCCGTGACTCGGTGGCCGCCGTGCAAGAAGATCTCGTCCTGGCCATTCTCATTACCGGTATCGTCATGCTGGTTTTTCTGCACACCATTCGCAGCACCTTCATCGTCCTTATGGCCATCCCGACCTGTATCATGAGTTCTTTCCTGGTGATGTGGATGCTTGGCTTTAGCCTGAACCAGTTAACCCTGATGGCTTTGACTCTGGTCATTGGCATTTTGGTGGACGACTCCATTGTGGTTATCGAGAACATCGAGCGCCACTTGAAGATGAAGAAACCACCCCAACAGGCCGCCCTTGATGGCCGCTCCGAAATTGGCCTGGCCGCCATCACCATTACCCTGGTAGACGTGGTCATTTACGTGCCGGTAGCCTTCACCTCTGGCATCATCGGCCAGTTCTTCTTCTCCTACGGGATCACCATTGCCGTAACCACCCTGGCGTCCCTGTTTGTCGCCTTTACCCTGACCCCCATGCTGGCCGCCTTCTGGATGAAAGATGAAAGCCAGCCGGAGCAGCCGCCCCAGGGCCTGGGTAAAGTTCTCCATTATCTCCTGCTGCCGATTACCTGGCTGTGGCACGGTTTTGTCCGGGCGTGGGAAGCCGGTTTCGATGCACTGGCAAATTTTTATGCCCTGACCCTGCGTTTCTTTCTGGCTAATTTTTTAACCCAATCACTGGCCGTGATCATTGCCCTTGTGGCTCTGGCCGGTGGAATTTACCTGGTCATCGGCGGTTTTGTCGGCAGTGAATTTTTCCCGCAAGAAGATGATGGACAAATTCAGATCAACGTCCTGATGCCACCCGGCACTAATCTGGAGGCAACCGACCGGGCAGCCAGTCAAGCTGAACGCATCATTCTGAGCGAAACGTCCGGGGAAGCCGTCACCCTGCTCACCCGCGTGGGTTCGCGGGGAGGGAGTAACCCCTTTGGCGGCGGCGGCGGTACCGGTTCTAATTCAGCCACCATTGATCTGCGTTTGGTTGACAAAGCGGATCGCTCTCGCAGCACCACAGACATTGCCAACGTTCTGCGCGAGCTGCTCCAAAAAGTTCCCGACGCGAACATCGCAGTGACCCTGGCTGCCAGCACGGGCGGAGGTGGGGGCAGCCCCATTCAGGTGCAGATATTTGGACCGGATCAGAATGTGTTGATTGACCTGGCCAACCAGGCCGAGAAGATTATCAAAACCATACCCGGTGCGGTTGACGTGCGCAACACCGATGCGGCGCGGGCCAGTGAAGCTCAGCTTATCGTCAATCGTGACCGCGCCCTCGACCTAGGTCTCGCCCCGGCGCAGGCAGCGACAACGCTGCGCACGGCTCTCAGCGGCAGCACCGTCGGCCAATTCAATCCGCCCAGTGGCAATGAGATTGATATTACTCTCCGTCTGGTTGAGTCCGCTCGCCAGGATATGACCCAACTGTTGGAATTGCCGCTGGGTTATCACGACGGGCAAGCGATTGTTCTGAACCAGATTGCCACTGTGGAGCGCACCCAAGCTCCGGCGCTCATCAACCGCAGCGACCGGCAGCGCGTGCTTAATGTTGGCAGCGGTGTTTCCGAGCGGACCGCCGGTGAAGTCACCGACGATATTGAAGCCGCGCTAAATGCTCAAGTTGAATTCCCGGCTGGCTATGGTTTTAAGTTTATCGGCCAATCGGAAACCCAGCGTGAATCTTTTGCCCAGTTGGGGCAATCCATGGTGCTGGGGGTTTTACTCATCTATATGCTGTTGGTCGCGCTCTTCCAGAGCTGGCTGCACCCCCTAGCGATTATGTTCTCGCTGCCGGTCACGTTGGTGGGGGCGTTTGGCGGGTTGTGGTTGACCGGCAATACGCTTAACCTCATCTCCCTCCTGGGGATTATCTTGTTGATGGGTGTGGTGACCAAAAACGCCATCCTGTTGGTTGACTTTACTAACGTGTTACGCCGAGAACGAGGTTACACCCGCAAAAACGCGCTGGTGGAGGCGGGTCGCCTGCGCATTCGCCCTATCTTGATGACTACAGCGGCTATTGTGTTCGCCCTGTTGCCGTTGCTCCTCGGCACCGGCGCAGGGGCGGAGAGCCGCGCTCCCCTGGCCGCCGTGGTCATCGGCGGTAACATCTCGTCCACCATGCTGACCCTGATTGTCGTGCCGGTGGTCTACACCTTCCTCGATGGGGCCGGTGGATTGACCACACGCCTGACTAGAAAAGTCCTTGGCCTGCGCGAGCCAGGGGAAACTCCGGTGGAACAGGAAAGAGAGCGAGTGCCCGAACAACCTACGCCGCCACGCCGGCCTGCGCCGCAATCTGGTTCGGCCATCTCGCTCAATCCATCGGCCCCGGAACCTGGCCCTGATACAGTTTAAGTCTAGAGAAAATAACACACGATGAAAAAACAAATCTGGATTTTAACGATAGCTCTACCTTTAATCTTGCTGCTCGCCGGTTGTGGCCTGACGCACGAGACAGAGGGAGAAAAACTGAAACCGCTCAATCCAGCCGAGTGGCCCACTACACCGGCCCAGGCCGCGGCAGCTTCACTCACCCCCTTTCCCAAAGCTACCCTGCCGCCAACCGTAGCGCCCACCGTCACCCCACCTCCGGCCGCTACCGCAAGCTCAACGCCGGCTCCTGAGGTACAAGCCAGCGCTGGCAGCAATGCCGAAGTATTGGCCGAGCAAATCAGTGGCGCTGTCACCAAAGAGTTCCCTATCGTCGCCGTAAGTTTTGTAACCGGGCCCAATGTGGCATTTCGCCAGGGACCGGGGGCAAATTATGGTGTAGTTGCTACCAAAGTGTCCGGCGATTTAGCGGGTATCATTGGCAAAAATGCTGGCGGTGATTGGTACTATGTCATTGACACCTCCCGCAATCTGGGCTGGGTTCCGGCTGCGGCGATTCGGGTAGTGGGCACACTGGATCAGGCGCCGGTGCTGCCGCCCAACCCGCTGGCCGCGATAGTGCAAAGCGCTTCGATCGCGTCGTCAAGCGAAAATACCCCTGCCACCAGTGAAACGGCCGGCAGTCAGCCCGTTTCCAACCCGCCTGTCTCAGTGGCCAACCTGACTGCGGTAACGACGGCGCAAGTTAATAATGATGGTTTAAATATGCGCCAGGGGCCAGGTGGAAATTATGAGCGTATTGCTACTCTGGCTCGCAACGACAAAGTGACCATTCTGGCCCTCAATCCCCGCCAGGATTGGGCGTTGGTAGAAACAGCCGGTAAACAACAGGGCTGGGTCGCCTTAAGTTATCTGGCAGTTGACGGCTCTGTGACCAATGTACCTGTCGTTCCCGTCACAGCCCTGAGTGAGGGCAACTCCGCCGGCCAGATCGCCGCTGCAGCGGACTCGACCCAGCCGGCCGCCTTGGGCAATGTCTCTTCGGCTGCGGATGCAGACACCGCCGCCGCGGCCATAACTGTGGCCGATGAGTCCACCGCCAATCAAGCCGCAACGTTTGGCAACCTTGGCCCGGTGACCACGGCCAAAATTATCCGCGTCCCAGTAGATGTTCGGCCCGGACCAGGTACCGACTATGCCCCAATAGACAGCTTAAAACAAACTGATGAAAACATCCCAGTGTTGGCCGTGGATAAAAGCAGCCAGTGGGTCCTGATCAAGCCCACCAGCGCCCAGGTTGGTTGGGCGGCGCTGAGTGATTTGAACCTCAACGGTTCGCTGGCCAACGCGCCACAAGTGCAAACTGCCTGGGTTGAAAGCAATGCCATTGAGGTCCGCGCCGGGCCGGGCATTTATAATGATGTCGTCGGCGTGCTCTCCATCAATACGCTGGTTTCGGTTTGGGGGCTTGATGAGACTAAAAGCTGGGCTTTGGTTAAAACGATTCCGGCGGGGGAGCTGGGCTGGACGCCCATCAACTTCCTCAAATTGGCCGGGCGCTGGTCAGACGTGCCCAAAGCGCCAGATATGCCTCTAGCGGACAGCAGTGCCGAGGCGAGCCAGAGCGCCGCCGCACCCTTCGTCCCGGCCAGACCGGTTAGCGAAAGCAAAATAGTCTTCCAGCGTTTCAGCGGCGGCGACATTATGGTCATCAATCCCGACGGCAGTGGTTTGCGCCGCCTGACCAACGGCATCGACCCGGTTCTTTCGCCCGACGGGCAAAGGGTGGCTTTTACTCGCTGGGAGGGCGAAACCGGTTCGGTGTGGGTAATCAATCTGGATGGCGCCAACGAGCGCTCCATTCAGGGCTTCGTCAAGCAGGCCAAAGGCCCGGATTGGTCGCCCGATGGCTCGCAGCTTGTTTTCAATTTCCAGACCGGGGGTCGCACAGACCCGAAAACAGAATGTTTTGGTTTGGGCGAAGGCAAAACACCCCCGCGCCCTCCGGGCAACGCCACTGACATAAAAGTCAAGTTCGGCAGTAGTGGTCCCAGCCTGTGCTGGAAACTGCCGCCTGATCCGCACTGGGGGCTGCGGACGATCAACCTGGCTGACGGCAATTTCAAAGATGTTGACGGCGGCACCTATGCTTTTCGCCCGGCCTGGGATCCAAGCCAACCCTGGCGCATCGTCTCTGATGGCGGGCGAGGCCTGTTAGAAGTGGATGTAAACAGGGATCACCGGCAGAATATCACCGACGAAATCAATGATGGCTCGCCGGTGTTCTCGCCCGATGGACGCTATCTGGCCGTGACCATGGGCCAGCAGGGCGGCGGACCTGGTTGGGACATTTACCGGCTGAATGCCAATGGAACCGGTCGAGTGCGCTTGACCGAAACGCCTCTGTGGGAAACTGCCACGCCAGGCAACGACAAACCCTGGAACAACGTTGCCCCGGCCTGGTCGCCGGATGCCACCCAAATTGCCTTTCTCACCGACCGTACCGGTCGCTGGGAAATCTGGGTTATGAACGCCGACGGGTCTAATCAGCAGCCTCTATTTTCGGACGAGATTAATGACCAGCTTCAAATCACCTACAATTTTGTGGATGAACGGGTCTTAAGCTGGCGCTAGCTCAAACAGCCAAACCCAAACTCAACTAAAAAAGGTCGGTGGACCTTGGATGTCCACCGACCTTTTTATTACCTTTTGTACCCAGCAGGGTCATACCTGAAAGCGTGACCTACTCATTTCACCCGCTGCGCCGCAGCCTTAATGGCCCGGGCCACATAAACCGGGGCCATGGCCCGGCGATAATCAGCGCTGGCATGAATATCGCCGATAACATCATCGCCCAGATCGTTCACCACCATCTGAGCCGCAGTCTCAATGGCCGCGTCATTAAGCTTCTTGCCCACCAGCGCCGCTTCAACGGATTTGGCCCTGGTAGCCGAGGGAACCAGACCGCCCACAGCCACGCCGGCAGCCTTGCAGTGACCATCCGCCACCGTCACCACCGCCGCCGCACCAACCATGGCATAGCGTGAGGCGGGATTGAACAGCTTGGCATAGGCCGAGCCGGTGCCGGTATGGGCCGACGGTACTTCGATGGCCGTCACAATCTCTCCCTCCTGCAGAGCCGTCACAAAGAGGTCGGTGAAGAAATTCGTCGCAGCAATGCTCCGCTCGCCCTTAGGCCCGGCGACATGAATGGTTGCGCCCAGAGCGGTCAGCACCGTCGGCAAGTCAGAGGCCGGGTCGGCGTGAGCAATATTGCCGCCGATGGTGCCCCGGTTGCGCACTTGCGGGTCGCCAATCATCCCTGCCGCTTCAGACAACACCGTAGGCACATCGGCAGAAGCGGCAATCATGGCATGGGTGGTCAGCGCCCCAATCCGCACAGATGCATTTTTAGCCGAGATACCTTTCAGTTCGCCGATGCGCCCGATGTCAATCAACGTGCCGGGGTCGGCCAGACGCAGATTCATGACCGGGATGAGGCTGTGCCCCCCCGCCAGCACTTTAGCCCCGCCATGCTGCTGAAGCAGAGAGATGGCTTCGGTCACTGAACTGGCTCGATAGTAATCAAATTTTGGCGGATACATTATTTCCCTCCTCCGTTTGCGCCCTTGATAGCGTTGTAGACTTTCTCCGCCGTTAGCGGCATATCAAGATGTTTGATCCCCAAGGGGGCCAACGCATCCATCACGGCATTGGCAACTGTCACCGTTGCGGCAATGGTGCCCATTTCGCCGGCCCCTTTGACGCCCAGTGGGTTGTGCGGTGAAGGTGTTTCGACCCGTCCTACCTCGGCCGTTACCAGCCGGTCGGCGCGGGGCATGGCGTAATCCATGAGTGAGCCGGATAAGAGTTGGCCGTCCTGATTGTAAACGCCGTGTTCCCACAAGGCCTGGCCCACGCCCTGAACAATACCCCCTTGAATCTGGCCTTCTACTATCATCGGGTTGATGACTTTACCAACGTCATCCACGGCGATGTAGCGCTGGATGGTCACCTCGCCGGTGTCGCGGTCCACTTCCACCTGGGCGATGTGGGCGCTGTTGGGGAAAGTGAAATTGGATGGATCGTAAAAGGCGGTTTCTTCCAGGCTAGGCTCCATCCCTTCGGGCAGGTTGTCGGCAGT
>CAZRYD010000112.1:4217-7200 GCA_964604225.1 uncultured Caldilineaceae bacterium | reverse complement strand
GGATGAACGCGAATCGCGCCGCTTTCCCACAAACCAACGCCTGCCCCCAGGCCCACCACAGCCTTGGAAGGGGCCGGGCCGCTGACTTCGATACAACCGCTCACACCGATGCCAACCAGCTTACCAGCCTGGCGAGCTTGCGCTTGAGCCTGGCGCATGGCTTTGTAGCCAGCTAACTTTTCGGCTTCATTGAACAAGCGCTCATAATCGCCGCTGTCATACATCAGGGCTACCGGCGTTTGATAGGGGAACTCATTAGCCGGAATGAAATTTTTGCGGCGAATCTCGATGGGGTCCATACCCAATTCTTGGGCGGCAACGTCAATCAGTCGTTCAACTACATAGCTGGCTTCAGGCCGGCCCGCGCCCCGATAAGCGTCAACCGGCACGGTATTGGTCATGGTGCCGTAGGTGACGCCGTAGATGATCGGAGTTTTGTATAAGCCGGCGAGCAAGGTGATATAGAGCGCCGAGGGGATCATGGGGGCAAAGAGTGACAGGTAAGCACCCATATCCGCCCAAGTCTCTACATACAAAGCGGTGAAGGTGCCGTCTTTCTTCAAGGCCAACTTGCAGTGGGTCACATGGTCGCGGCCATGCGCGTCAGACTGCATGGCTTCGGTACGGGTGCTGACCCATTTGGCCGGCCGGCCCACCCGTTGAGCCACCCAGGGTACAATCACTTCTTCCGGATAATGGAAGATTTTGCTGCCAAAGCCGCCGCCCACGTCGGGCGAGATGACCCGCAGTTTGTTTTCGGGGATGTGCAGGGTGGCAGCACTTAACAGCATCCGAATAATGTGAGGATTCTGGCTGGTCGTCCAAATGGTCATCTCTTCCATGGCGGCGTCCCATTGGGCCGCGCAGGCGCGGGGTTCCATAGCGTTGGGAATAAGCCGCTGGTTGATCAGATCAAGCTCAACCACATGATCGGCTTCAGCGATGGCCTTTTCGCAGGCTTCTTTATCACCCAAAGGCCAGGTGAAGCTGAGGTTGTTGGGCAGGTCGTCGTGGACGAGCGTGCTCGATTCCATAGTAGCTTTGGCCCCGATGACAGCCGGGAGCGGCTCATAATCAACCTCGATCAGACCCATCGCATCGTAAGCAATATAAGGGCTTTCGGCGGCAATCGCGACAACACCATCCCCTACGTGCCGCACTTTACCGACAGCCAACGACGGACGGCTCGGCACTTTAATTCCAGGAGGATTGAAACCACAAGGTAAATCACCCACGCCGCTGGCTCGCAAATCCTCGCCGGTAAAGACGGCTATCACACCCGGCAAAGCTTTGGCCGCCTCAGCATTGATGCTCTTGATTTTGGCGTGAGCGTGCGGGCTGCGCAGGATGGCCACATGCACCAGATCGGGCAGTTTCAAATTAGCCACATATTTGCCGCGACCTTGAATAAAGCGGGGGTCTTCAACCCGTTTAATAGCCTTACCAACATCCTTAGCCATTATTTACCTCCTGCCATCTCCGCCGCAGCGGCTTTAACGGCCTTTACAATGTTGTCATAGCCGGTGCAGCGGCAAATATTACCTTCTAACCCGTGCCGAATGTCGGACTCGCTGATATTTGGATTGTTTTCGACCAGTTTGGTGGCGGCCATAATCATGCCGGGGGTGCAATAGCCGCATTGCAGGCCGTGGTTGTCCCAAAAAGCCTGCTGCATGGGGTGGAGATGGCCGTTGCTGGCCAACCCTTCAATAGTGGTGATATCAGAGCCATCGGCCTGAACAGCCAAAGTGGTACAGGATTTGACTGACATCCCATCCATGTGGATGGTACAGGCGCCGCATTGACTGGTATCGCAGCCGATGTTGGTTCCGGTTAACCCCAACACGTCACGGATAAAGTGAACCAGCAGCATACGTGGCTCGACATCTTTTGTATACGATTTTCCGTTAACTTTCACCGTAATTTCTGTCATAGAAACTGCCTCCTTCGTTGGATTTCAGATTTGGGATTTTAGATTTTGGATTTTGGTCTCGTCCAAAAACCAATCTCTAATTTCGATCTACCACCCACTAGCTTCTATCTTCTAAATATCCCTCCTTTCCCAAACTTCCCTGGCTACTTTGCGGGCAATGGCGTTCATCCACCAATTGAGCACAACTAACGACCCCAGAAAAACCAAGCCAGCCGCGATTAGCTTGGGTCGCTGCGGAGTCGGCACCAGATCATCGAGGAGATGCTTGCCCACCCCCAGGGCAAATTCTATTTCTGAAGGGGCATTGACTGCGCTGGCCGAGGCAGCTTCGCTGGCAGCATTGGTCGCAGCCGGCGCATTGGCGCTGGCTTGCGCCCGGGCTTTAATTTGCTCGTGCAGACCGTCCAGGCTCTGGCGAGTCAGGGCTTTGGCCGAACTTTCGAGCAGGCGCTGTCCCACGCTGGCGATGCGACCACCAACCTGGGCTTCACCGGAATAATGCATCAGGGTTGCCGCTCCTTGATCCTCAAGGCTTACCCCACCCACGCCTTTCATAAAACCGGGCGCGCCTTTACCATCAACCTGCATACGATAACTCTCTGGGGCGTTAATATCGGAGAGGTTGACCAGACCTTCAAACTGACCCTGAACCGGGCCAACCCGAATTTTCAGGGTACCTTTATACTCATTTTCGCCAATCTGCTCAAGCCGTTCACAACCAGGCATTACTTTGGTCAGCACCTCAGGATCTAGCAGCGCTTGCCAAACCACGTCACGAGGCGCATCAAAAGTGTACGTGCCATCAAGTTTCACAATTCATTCCTCCTCATCAAGCATGAGATTACACCCGGCAATTGATGGTTTTGTCCGGATGAAAACAGAAAAACGATTTGGGCCGTTATCGCTTATTGAAAAACAACAGCATCAGAAGGATTGCTTGGCCTTAAGCCAAGTTGTTTAAAGTATAAAATTATCTAATGGGGGAGTAGAACTTGCAGCTTCGAGGCTAAATTCTAACATAGGCCCAACCCTCTGTCAAGTGTTGCACCA
>CAZRYD010000112.1:434-4117 GCA_964604225.1 uncultured Caldilineaceae bacterium | reverse complement strand
CGCGATATGCGTTATTTAAACGGCCTGGAAACAATGCTGACGGCCCAGGATAATATACGCATCTTTCCACCGGTGGGCGGAGGGCGGGGGTGAAGTTTACCTTCGGCATTCCTCTCCAAACAATGAAGAGGTATTTGACCGATCTGGGCGCGACCGAGACCGCTGCAAATGTTTTAGTGGCCGAACACTGGCAAGCGGTGCTTAGAAAAAGCGAGCCGGCTAAGATCGGCTCGCTGGTAGTAGGCCGCATCGAGATGGAGCTATCAGGCGAGGAAATGGCCATCGCTGCTATGTTAGAAAAACTGCACTGGAAAACTCTGCGCGGCGGCGGCTGAGGAAAACAAAATTATCAGAAAAGAAAACAGTAGCGAGGTTTTGAGCCAGCGCTACTGTTTTTATTTAGCCAGCCTAAGCTGACAACCTAACTATGAACCCTTACTACCTACTTCCTACTCCTACCTAAACGATCTCAAGCTCTTTCAGCTTGGCCTCCGGCACTACCCCGTTGACCCAACCACGCTCGGCGTAGTATTCAGCCAGCATTTTGTCCAATTCACAGACATGCCCTTCGGAGCCGGGCATGGTGCTGGGTTCCTCTAAAAACCGTTTGGGCAGGTAATCGGAGCCTTCACGGAAGCCGGCCAGGTTGTTATAGTAGCGCTCCAGATTGTAGACGCGCTCGCCACACTTGAGCATCTCTTCAACGCTGTAATTCAGGCCGGTCACTGCATTGAACAGAGCGGTATATTCATCCATGCCCATGGCAAAGGCGGAGAACTTGCACAGATCCAATGAGTCAGACACAGCATGCACATCCTGGAAGATCTTAACCAGCTTGCCCTTGCCTTCCCAGGCCAGCGGGTCCACTTTGAGCGAGCCAAAAGGCATGACGCCCAGTTCGGCGGCGGGAGTGTAGGCGCGCAGGTGACAGGCGCCGCGGTTGCTGGTAGCGTAGGCAATGCCCATGCCTTTGAGGCCGCGCGGGTCATAGGCCGGGATGCCCTGGCCTTTAACCGTCATGGCAAGTTCGGGATGGCCCCAAGCTTTTGCCGCTGAGGTTCCACCTTCAGCCAGCTTGTCGCCGACGCCTTCGCGGAAGGCGATTTTGCGGGCAGTTTCTACCATCCCGTGGGTATCTCCCCAATCCAGTTTGCCGTCGCCGTTGGTGTAGCCGCGTTGGCTGGCTTCCATATAAACCGACAGCACCTGGCCGATTTCGATGGCGTCAAAACCATAATCATTGGCCAGATCAATGATATAAGCCACTGCCCCAATATCGTCATTGCCGCAGTTTGCGCCCACCGACCAGGCCGGCTCGTATTCCACGCTCTCCATGTGAACCTTGAACGGCCCTTCCTTGACCTCAACTTCCTTCTTACAGGCCACCGGGCAGGCATGGCAGGTGGGGTCGTTGACCAGGATATTTTCTTTGACATATTCGCCGGAAATCTTCTCGGCCTTGTCGCCAAAGGAGGTCAATTGCGAGTTGTTGGCCGGTAAAGCGCCCATGCCGCTGGTGATATTCATCAACACGTTGGTACCGTACACACTCAGGCCACCTTTGCGCGGCGAAGTGATGTTAGCTTCATCCATAATGTTGGCCAGGGCATGCTTGCGGGCTGCTTTATCAGCTTCTTTGTTGGCAGCTTTGGGCCGGTTCTTTTTATCACTCTTAATTACAATGGCCTTCAGGTTTTTGCTGCCGCCAACTGCGCCGGTGCCGCCCCGTCCAGAAGCCCGATCATTAACGTTGAGCCAGCAGGCAAATCTTACCAGGTTTTCACCGGCCGGCCCAATCGCCATCGCATCGCACTCTTCGCCGTGGCGCGCCAGTAACAGCTTCAATGTTTCGTGAACACCCTTGCCCCACAAATCCGAGGCATCCTTCAGCGTCACCTGGCCATCTTCCACATAGGCATAAACAGGCTTGTCAGCTTTGCCTTTAAATACTAAACCATCAAAGCCGGCCCATTTTAGCTTGGCCGCCGTCCAGCCGCCCATATGGCTATCGGTCACCGTGCCGGTCAGCGGTGATTTGGTGACCACGCACAAGCGGCCACTCATATTGACATCCGTGCCGGTCAGGGGGCCATTCATCACACACAAAATATTATCGGGTGAGAGGGGGTCAACCTGGGGGCCGTTATCAAAGACATATTTTACCCCCAACCCACGCGCCCCAAGGTATTTACGGGCATCCGCCTCGTTGATCTCCTGGTAGCTGACGGTTCGGTCAGTCAAATTAATTTGAGCAATTCTATTAGCAAATCCGCCTAAGGTCATTGGAACCTCCTTGTTCTTTAATAGATGAAATGAAAATCAATTAAAACATTATAGAGCAGTGACAACTTTGTAGAAATATCGTCAAATCAAGATACCGTAATTTAGGTAAAATCACCTCCTGTCATCATAAATCAAAAGGCGCTATGCTTGTTTATCATAGCGCCTTTTGGTGTACTATTTTGGCCGATACCAGCGGCACAAAATAGTCTTATATTTGGCAACTGATTGGGTGGTATTCTCAAGGCAATGCCTCAACAGGTTGGACACCACTTGGCAATGGTATCCATCCCCAAGTATAGGCGCTTGGGCAGGTCAATTGTAGTGACGAATGTCATTGTTTAATTGGACACATGACACATGCGAAAAAGAAGAAATAAACAGAAAAAACAGGGCCAAAGTGTATTTTGGACTCCTGAAGCAAGGCTACTTGCGGAGGAGAATTTATACTAACGGCGTTTCAGGTATCAGAATTTCGGTGGAAGTAGCCCGCGGCAAATCGCGCTGGGGCCGGCGGGGCAAAAGCCCGGCTCGCTTGATAATCTCGGCCACCATTTCTTCCTGGCGATAAGCCATCAGATGCACCCCATGCACGCCTTCAACCTCACGGATCTGTTGAATAATTTCGATACAAATTTGCATGCCCTCTTCGACCTTTTGCTCTTTCGGGGTCTTGGCCAGGCGATCCACGACTGCATCCGGTATCCAGACCCCCGGCACTTTGGTGCGCATAAACTGGGCCACTTTTTCATTGCGGATGGGGCCGACGCCAATCAGAATAAAAACCCGCTCATGCAGGCCCAAATCGCGCACGCGCTGCATAAACTGCTGCAAACGGGGAATGTCAAAGCAATACTGGGTTTGGATAAAGTCAGCTCCGGCTTCAACCTTTTTGCCCAGGCGCAGCGGCCGCCACTCGAATGGAGGCGCAAAGGGATTTTCCGCCGCGCCCAAAAAGAAGCGGGGTGGGCTGGTCAACTTGCGCCCGCTCAAAAAGACGCCCTGATCGCGCATCATGCGGGCCACGCGCAGCAGTTGGATGGAGTCGAAATCAAAGACCCGCTTGGCCTGGGGCTGATCGCCGTTGGAGACGTCATCCCCGGTGAGGCAGAGGACATTTTTAACGCCCATTGCCGCCGCGCCCAACAGGTCACCCTGAATACCAATGCGGTTGCGGTCCCGGCAGCCCACCTGAAACACCGCCTCATAACCGGCGCGAGTGAGCAGCGCGCAGCAGCCCATGCTGCTCATATGGCAGTTGCCTCCGGAACCGTCGGTGGCGTTGATGGCGTCGCACACTTCGGCCAGCACCAGGGCATTTTTGTAGACGTCGTTAGGATCGGCGCTGTCGGGCGCGTTCAGTTCGGCGGCAACGGCGCGCAGGCGGCTCGCCAGCCGGTAGT
>CAZRYD010000112.1:0-424 GCA_964604225.1 uncultured Caldilineaceae bacterium | reverse complement strand
AACGGCAAAACGGCCGGAGCGCAGCACCCGTTCCAGGCGGCTGCCGGCGCGCATGGGTTGCTCGGCTGGGGGAGAGGTTGGCATCATCGCGCCCTCCCGTCGGCTCCGGCTTCCACTGCCAATTTCCAGCCGGGCGGAGTTTCGGTGTCAATATTTTCAATCAAATTGATCCAGGCGGAGGTACCCTGCAACACTCGATTGACCGGCGGCTGCAGCCATTGCATTTCGTGGCCGTAAGCCGGCATCTGCTGGCTGCGTTCCCAGGCCTGCACCCAGACACAGGGCAGTTCCGGGATAACTTCGCAGTGACCGTTGGCTCGGACGCCGCCGCAGGGGCCGTTGCGCAGATTTTTGGGACAGTTCATGGGGCAGGTCATGCCGGTGCTGTGCAAAATGCATTGGCCGCACATCTGGCAGTTGAACA
>CAZRYD010000111.1:0-18310 GCA_964604225.1 uncultured Caldilineaceae bacterium | reverse complement strand
TAATTCGGGAGGAAAACATCCGTCCACGAACACGAGAAGCTATCTACCTTCTTGATAGTAATCCTGAAGAGTACAGAAAGCGATTTAGGGGTGCTCTTTGGGTAATAAGAGTTTCAGGCTGTATCGCAATACTGATATTTCTAGTAGGGGTCCTAATTATAGCTTTGGAAGTTATGTCTCCTACCGCTGCTTGAGCAGTCGGCTGAAGTAAATGGTTTAACGGTGACCTCAAAAAAGGCCAGACAGCGTAGCGGCCCTTGATGTAGGTGAGCACCTGATTACCCTGAGCGAACTGCCTACCCCGCGCGGATCGGCGGGGTAGGGGGTGAGTTTATCGCTTTGGGGACGATGCAGCCTCTAAACGTAAAGGGCAGAGCCACAACGGCCCTGCCCTTCTGCATCGTCACCGGCGCGGCGCTCAAGTCGCTCTCCATTTAGTTAGTAGGTTGGCTTGAGCTAAAACGAAACCCCAAAAATTTCAACATCGGTCAGGTAGGGCGTCTCATCTGGGGACGCTCTATTTTTTGAGGATGCCAATGGCTCGCTTTGCGGCCATCGGCTGAAACAGGTAAAAGCCGGTTAGAAATCGGCTCAAGCGGGTAGGTTAGCCTGATGGATCGGGCTTTCATTGGGCATAGCCGGCGTTTCCCTGGCCTGGTCGTCAGGCCAGGCAGTACTCGGCGGGCACTTTTCCATAGTTGGCATTTTTTGTTGGTTCCGGGTATCATGAAAAGATGAAAGTCCAAAGGGTTTATCTTGACACCTCGGTGATTGGCGGCTGCCTTGACCCGGAGTATGCCCGCTGGTCGAAGGGCCTGCTGGCAGATTTCCGGCTGGGTCTGCTCAAGGCGATTCTCTCGGACATTATCGCCGCCGAGATTGAGGATGCGCCCCTGCCTGTCCAGGAAATCTATGCTGAACTCTTAACCTGGCAGCCAGATTTGATCGGGGTGGCTGAACCGGCGTTGGAATTGGCCGAACTTTACCAACAGCGAGGTATCCTCACCCCCAAATTTTATGCAGATGGCTTGCATGTAGCCCTGGCTACTATCGCTGAGGCGGATGTGATGGTCAGTTGGAATTTCAAACATATTGTCCATTTTGATAAAATCCGCCTGTTTAATGCGGTTAATCTGGAACGTGGTTACAAACCCTTACAAATCTACTCTCCGCGGGAGGTGGCGAGCAATGAAGAAGAGTGAAGTGAAAACGATTGAATTGATCCGGCGCATTCGCGAAGCTCATTATGAACAATTACAGGGTAAAACACACGCAGAACAAATAGCCTTTTACCGGGCCAAAGCGCAGCGGATGAATAAACGGGCTGAAGCGAGGTTCCCGATGCCCCAACCAGCGGCAGAAGCAAAACCATAAGGGTGTAGATTGGGCTGAGCAGAGCGGAACCCAAAAATTTCAACATCGGTTGGTAGAGCGTCTCGTCGGGGGCGCTCTATTTTTTGAGGATGCCAATGGCTCGCTTCGCGGCCATCAGCTGAAACAGGTGAAAGCCGGGTAACTGCTCAGGTAGGACCGATTAGTTAGAAAAATTTGGATCACGACGGGCACGAAAAAGGCGAAAAACACGAAAGGTTGGTGGTCATTGGCCGGGTTGACCCATAAGTTGAAGCCCAAGCGATGGTTCTGGCCCTCCGACCTGAATATCAAAATGATTTAAGCGCTTGATGTGTTTCAAGGAGTTGGCAAAAAATTGCTCACGGCTGAACATAGATGACCCGGATAAAGATAGAAATTAAGACGCGACGGGTTCAGCCTTAGCCTTCTTTTTCTTGGAGATAATGAGAGCCGTCTTCAAAACTTCTTCCATGCGGGCCACCAGGATGATGGCCAGATCACGCTGCACTTTTTTGGGCACATCCACCAAATCTTTTTTGTTTTGATCGGGCACAATAACGGTGCGGATGCCGGCTCGATGCGCGGCCAGGATCTTTTCTTTGAGACCGCCGATGGGCAACACCTTGCCGCGTAGAGTAATCTCGCCGGTCATGGCCACATCGTGGCGGACTTTGTAATTAGAAAAAGCCGAAATCAGGGCCGTGGCCATGGTGATACCGGCGCTGGGGCCATCTTTGGGAATCGCCCCTTCGGGCACGTGGACGTGAATATCAGAACCTTCAAACTGAGCCGGTTTGATATCGTACTCTTTGGCGTGCGAGCGGACAAAGGAGTAGGCCGCCTGAATCGACTCTTGCATGACCTCGCCCAATTGACCGGTCAAGGTAAGATTGCCTTTGCCCGGCATCAACGTCACCTCGATGGGCATGATATCGCCGCCGGCTTCGGTGTAGGCAATCCCGGTGGCCACGCCCACCTGATCCTCTTTTTCGGCCATCTGTTCGGTATAGCGAGGCGGCCCCAGATACTTGTGCAGGGCCTGGCGGGTAATAGTTTTGGGAATAGGCTTTTGCTCGGCCAGGCGGCGGGTCAACTTGCGGCAAATCTGGCCGATTTCCCGTTCCAAGTTGCGCACGCCGGCCTCGTAGGTGTACTCCCGCACAATGCCCTGCACCGCACCATCGGCAATTTTTAAGCTGACATCCTCCAACCCATGCTCTTCAAATTGGCGGGGGATCAGAAACTGACGGGCAATTTCAAGCTTTTCTTCCTCGATATAGCCGGAAAATTCAATCACTTCCATGCGGTCCCGCAAGGCCGAGGGGATAGTGTACAGCACGTTGGCCGTGGTGATAAACAACACCTTCGACAGGTCATAGGGCAATTCCAGGTAATGATCGGAAAAGCTGAAGTTTTGTTCGGGGTCAAGCGCCTCCAGCAAAGCCGCGCTGGGGTCGCCACGAAAATCGGCCCCCACCTTATCAATCTCATCCAGCATAAAGACCGGGTTGATCGTGCCAGCCCGGCGCATACTCTGGATGATCCGGCCCGGCAGCGCCCCAATGTAGGTGCGCCGGTGACCTCTAATTTCGGCCTCGTCGTGAATTCCGCCCAGGCTGATCCGGACAAACTTGCGGCCCAGCGCTTCAGAGATCGAGCGCCCCAGCGAGGTTTTGCCCGTGCCGGGTGGTCCCACGAAGCACAAAATGGGACTGCGCATTTTAAGACCAGCCCGTTGTAGTACGGCAATGTGCTCCAGAATCCGCTCTTTGGCTTTGGGAATGCCAAAATGATTGTTATCCAATACCTTGGCCACCTGTCGAATATCAGTATTATCGCTGGTGGCGTTCACCCAGGGCAATTCGATAATCCAATCCAGGTAGGTGCGGATAATGCCGACTTCGGGCGCGGCCGGCGGCATGATGGCCAGCCGATTCAGCTCCTTCTCCGCCTTGGCGCGGGCTTCGTCGGGCAGATTCATCTGGGCCAACTTTTCGCGCAGCTCATTAATTTCGGCGAGTTGGGTATCCATCTCGCCCAACTCGCTCTGGATCACCCGCATTTGCTCCCGCAAAAAGAATTCTCGCTGGCCTTTGTCAACTTCTTGCTGCACCTGGTCTTGAATCTCAGATTCCAGCTTGAGCACATCCAACTCCTGGGCCAGCACGATGCTCAAGCGCTGCAAGCGGGTAATGGGGTCGATGGTATCCAGAATTTGCTGCCGCTGCTCCACATCCAAATCAATCACCGAGGCGATCATATCGGCCAGCCAGCCGGGCTCGTCAATGTTCATAGCAGCCACATAGGCATCGTCGGGCAGGTTGCGGTTCAGGTGGACACATTTTTCAAACAGGTCCAGCACGGCCCGCATCGAAGCCTGAGCGTTGAGATTTTTCTCACCATCTTCGGTCAGGCGGCGCACCCGGGCCCGCAGATAAGGGTGTTCCTGGGTAAATTCCATAATCTTGACCCGCTGATGGCCCTGGGCCAAAATATTAGTGCTGCCATCGGGCATGCGCAGCATGCGGCCAATCACCACTTCGGTGCCGATGCTGTACAAATCTTCGGGTTTAGGGTCTTCCAGGTCGGCATCACGCTGAGTGACCACCACCAATTGACTCTTCTCCAGCAGGGCTGCTTCCAGGGCCAAAACCGAGCGATCACGCCCTACAAACAGCGGGGTCAGCATCCGTGGGAAGACTACGGTATCGCGCACCGGCAGCAGGGGCAGTTCCACTTCCATTTCATCAGTACTTATAGACGAGCCGAATTCTTTTTCTAACATGTCCATTAAATTACCAGATCTCCAAGCATTTCCAGGTCTTTTTCTAACTATACCACAAAAAGAATGAAGATGCGAAGCAACAAGGAGAAGATGAGACGCGAGGCGAAGAGTTGAAAAATAAGGCTCGCGACCGACTGATTATGAAACAATCAATGGGTCAATCGGCGGCAGCGGCAAGTTTTGGCGGCGCAGCCAGGTTTCACGGACATCGGCCACCAAAAAGAGCGAGCCGGTAACACAAACAAGTCCCGTTTGACCCGCCTCAGCCAGCGCCCGCTCCAAGGCCGTGGACGCGTCCGGCATAGGTGTGGTTTGATAGCCCATTTCGGCGGCCAGAGCAGTTAATCGTGCCGCCTGTTCAGCCCGGGGATGGCGCGAGGCGACCATAAACATCCGCGCTGCCTGGGGCAATAAAGCGGCCAGCATATCGCGCATAGGATGGTCGTTGGACGCGCCAAAAATAAAGGTGATCGGGTTATCGGGAAAGTGGCGTTGTAGGGCTTGGACCAGTTTTTCCGCCGAGTCGCCGTTCATAGCGCTGTCAACGATGAGATAGGGCTGGCGGCTGAGCAATTCAAGCCGCCCCAGCCAGTCCACCTGGGCCAGCCCAACCTTAACAGCCTCAGGGGGCACGACCAGACCCGTCCGCTCGATCAGACCCTCAACTGCCGCCATCGCGGTAACGGCGTTGACCAATTGATGCTCGCCCATCAACGGCAGCCAATAATCATGGCCGCACACGCTAAAAGCTTGACCCTCAATAGAAAACGAGCCCTGCTCCCACTGCCAATCCTGGCCCACCAACACCAGCCGCGCCCGGTGGTTTTGGCAGACCTCTTCGATCATCTGCATGGCCTCATCGTACTGCGGGGCGCTGATAACCAGCGCGCCGGGGCGAATGATACCTGCCTTTTCGCGGGCAATCAGGGTCAGGGTATTACCCAAGATTTGCATGTGGTCGTAACTGATGGAGGTAATCACCGCCACGGCGGGATCAACGGCGTTGGTCGCATCCAGGCGGCCGCCCAGCCCGACCTCCAGCACGGCAACGTCGATATTGGCCTCGGCAAAAGTCACAAAGGCTACGGCGGTAATTAACTCAAAGGCGGTCAGGTTAGACGTAGTTTCAAAGTAAGGTTTCAGGCGGCGGGCCAGGTCCACCAACTGTTCTTCGCTAATCGCCTCGCCCCTCAGGCGAATCCGCTCGCGAAAGGCGTGCAGGTGCGGCGAGGTGTACAAGCCGGTTTTGTAGCCCGCCTGGCGCAAAATGCTTTCGCAGATGGCCGCCGTTGAACCTTTGCCTTTGGTGCCGGCAATCAGCAGCGCAGGAAATTTCTTGTGCGGGTCACCCAGCCGGGCCAATAATCCCTTCAGCCGATCCAGACTCCAGTTGGAGGTGTCGGCTGGATTGTAGTGGGCGTGGCTATAGAAATAGGTTAAGGCGTCAAGGTAGGAGTTTATGGGTGCCGACATATTTACCGAAATTGCCTTTTCTGTGCCATCTGAACTTTCAATTCAAGTTCCAGGGGCAGTTTAACAACTTCGACGGCAATATCATATTTTTTCAGGCATTGAGCCATCCAACTCTTACCTTGAAAATGTTCAGCCGCCCTATAGTCAACAAATAGAAGAATGCATTTACCCTCGTTTTTAACCAGAGTTTCTTTCACAAATAATAATTTAAGCGCATCTGTCATCACTTTGTGCTTTTGAGCACTTTTTGGAGGACCAATATGCGCCCAAACTTCACAGAGAACAAGGGGAGTTTCACAAAATCCATCCAGTTCAATCCAACTCCCATTATCCAAATACCATTTTCTTTTGGTTAGCCGGACACAAAGTTTCTCGGCAAGAGCACTTACAAGCCATGCTTCTGCTTCACGTTGCTCGCTACTATCTCCGGCCAATATAGTTATTTCCACTAAAAACCTCTTGGGATATGGATCATTCTTTAGGTCCCCAACAACCGCGCAATTTCCTGCTCGGCCACTTCCGGCTCCAATTTCTTGAACAGCGGGGCCGGCTCGCGCAGGAGTTGGCCGGGAGCGAGTTGGCTGCGTTCCCAACGCCCCGTCGCCTGGCTGTTATCGTAGCACAGGGCGACGTGCTGGCGCTCCTTTTCGGCGAAGGTTTGGGTGAATTGGCGGCCAAAGAGTTGCCCGTCATAGCCCAGGTATTGGTGCAGAAGCTGGCAGGTATGGGGTAGAAAGGGAGCAAAGAGAATTTTGAGATTATCAATCACCCGCAGCGCGACATAAATGGAGGTTCCCGCCGCCACCGGATTGTCTTTGATCGCTTTCCAGGGAGCCTTGCCGTCGAGATAAACGTTAGTGGTCCGGGTCAACCGCAGCGTTTCTTCCAGGGCCGCTTTCAATTTGACCCCCGCCAGCAGCTCGCCGACCGAGTCAAACCCGGCTTCAACCTCAGCCAGAATCTGGCGGTCGGCTTCATCCAATCCCTGCGGGCCGGGAACGGGCACTTTGCCCTCATAGCGTTTGTAGGCAAAGCCCAGCACCCGGTTGACCAGATTGCCCCAGGCGGCCACCAACTCGTCGTTGTTGCGCCGGACCAAATCCTCAAACGTGAAGTCGGTGTCACGCGTCTCCGGGGCGATGGCGGTCAGGTAGAAACGAACGGGGTCGGGGTCAAACCGCTCCAGCAGGTCGGGGGCCCAAATGGCCCAGTTGCGGCTGGTGCTGAGTTTTTTACCCTCCATGCTCAGGTATTCGTTGGCCGGCACGTCGTAGGGCAGATTCAAGAATTTACTCTGGTCCTCCTCATACAAATGGCGGCCTGTCGCCATCAACTCGGCCGGCCAGATAATGGTGTGGAAGGGAATGTTGTCCTTGCCGATAAAATAATAAGTTTTTGATTCGGGCCGATACCACCACGTTTTCCATTCTTCCGGCTGGCCGGCATTTTTAGCCCACTCGATGCTGGCGCTAAAGTAGCCGATAACGGCCTCAAACCAAACATAAATCCGCTTGCCCTGATAACCTTCCAACGGAATCGGAATGCCCCAATCGAGGTCTCGGGTGATCGGCCGGCCTTTCAGGCCATCTTTAACATATTGCACGCTGAAATTGATAACACTGGGCCGCCAATGCTCTTTAGCCTCGTTCAAATAGGCCAACAAAGATTCAGTCAGACGCGGCAGGTCCAGATAGAAATGTTCGGTTTCGCGCAAGACCGGCGTGGAGCCGTCAATTTTGCTGCGCGGATTGATCAAATCAGTCGGTTCAAGCAATTTTTTGCAGTTATCACACTGGTCACCGCGCGCGCCATCGAAGCCGCAGTTGGGGCAGATGCCCTCAATGTAGCGGTCGGGCAAAAAACGGCCTTCGGCCTCAGAATAAAACTGCTGTTCAATATGTTTATAAAGATAGCCATTGTTGAGACAGGCCGTAAAAATATCTTGCGACACCCGATGGTGATTTTCGGTATCCGTATGGGTAAACAGGTCGTAACTACAACCGATTTTTTGAAACGTTTCTAAAAAACTCAGGTGAAAACGCTCAAATAGCTCACGGGCGCTCACCCCCTCAGCATCGGCGCGAATAGTGATGGGCGTGCCATGCGAGTCGGAGCCGGAGACCATCAGCACATTATTGCCTTTGAGACGGTGGTAACGGGCAAAAATATCGGGGGGTAGATAAGCCCCGGCCAAATGGCCGATGTGCAAATCGCCATTGGCATAGGGCCAGGCGGTGCAAACAAGGATGTTCTCGGTCATGTATCCCTCTTCTCTTCGGTTAGTAGGCAATTGCCGGGGTATTTATTGAGCAAGAACCAATTAGAACGCTGATGATGCAGATCCTCGCAGATTTTCGCTGTTTTTTATTTAAGAATCTGCGTTCATCAGCCTTTATATCTGCGTTCTACCAGCCTCTGCTGAATAGTCAATCCCCAAATCCCGGCAAAAAGATGTTTTAGGTTCAGGTGGGCATTATACCACAAAAATCAGGCGTTTTGCAGCGGCCAGACCTTTAGGGTTTTCAAAACCCTAAAGGTCTGGATAGCTACCGAAAATCCCAGGTCAACCATTGAATGGTCAGGTTGCCCTCGGCGTCCCACTCAGTTATAAAGAATTTACCAAAGCGACCTTCGTTGGTGCGATAGCAGCCGGTGATGCGGCTGACACTGCCCACGTCGGGGAAGGGCTGCCCGTAGGTGACGGAACGACAATCGTCCAGGCTGATGTCCTCAAAAACTTCGCCCACAAACGCGCCGGTAGCCCCACTTTGGGGGGTGAATTTCTTTTGCTGACCATTCCACAAAAAATCGGCCCCGGCTCCGTCGGCTCCCTGAATCACCCCCCGATCAAAGTCAATGGTCTGGCCGTCCAAAATCTTGCTTTTGCCATCGCTGATAACCGGCACGGGCGTGACCGTAGCCGCATTGACTTTAACGGTTACTTCGGCGGTCGTATCGCCGGCGCTAGTTCGAGCCAGCAAGGTATACACTGTGGTCTTGGTGGGTGAGAGCGTTTTGCTGCCGGGGGCGACAATACCCTCGGTCACATCGTCGTAGCGCAGAAAAGCTTCTTTGGCTCCTGATAGGTCCCAGCTCAAGGTGATTCTTTCGCCAGGGTTGATGGTGTCTCGATCCACCCGAAAATACTGGATGACTGCCAACGCCGGCGTTGGCGTAGCGGTCGGCGGAGCCGGGGTAGGCTTGGGCGGGGCTGGCACAATCGGCACCCCTGCCACATTACTGGCCACAGTAAATTGGGCATCGCCCGACACCCAACCACGCTCATTACTGCCCGGCGGGTAAACAATTTGCCACCAGGTGGTTTCAGCATTTCGACCCGCGACGAGCAATGATTGTCCCTCGGTCAGCCGGCCAATCACCGGATAATCTGTGCCCGGCCCACCCCGTACATTCAAGCCGGTCCGCGTGGTCACCAGGGGTTGAGTCTCTGTGGGTGGCTGGCTGGTAGCAGCCACGGTGGGACTGGGGGGGATGAGGGTGATGGCGGTGACGCCGGGGGTGATCCCCACCAGGGGCGTCGCCGTAGCCGCGTCAACCACCGGGGGCGGCGTTTCGCCGTTTGCGCCGGTAACGGTCACAAAAACTTGGGCCGGATCACTCGGCTCATTATCAATGTTAAAAGCACGCAGTTCAATCACATGGCTGCCGGGTTTGTCCGGCTTCCAGGGTTGGTTGCCGGCAAAAGAGTTGACCGCCGGGTTTACTTTTTCCACATGGATGGGTTGGCCGTCAACCGACAACTCAACCTGAGAGATACCTTTAACATCGGCGGCGGTAAATGTGATCACCACATCTTGCCCGACCGTGATTCGGGTGTCGGCCTGCGGCGCGGCAATAATCGCAATGGGCCGAGTCGGCTGGTTGACCGCCGGGGTGCCAGCGCCGGTGCAGGCGACGAGGCCAAACATCAACCCGGCGATAATGAGCCAGATCAAGGGCCTGGACAAAGCTCTATTTTTCATGCTTAGCTCCTTACTGCCACAAATTTAAAGTTTCTCTTGTTGACTAAACACCAGGGATAGGGCGGAAAGGCGATTTCGCCTCAGGGCGGGGCTGGTCTTTTTTGAGATAGATTAGGCCCAGAAGGGAGATTTATTAGTTCTTATGGTAAAGGTCGAGCCGGTCGTTGCGGCGGACGGTTAGCATGTCCCGGACCATACGAATGGTATCTTTGATGGGGTGGACTTTGCTCTCGGCCTGATAATACCAATGAATCGGAACTTCGATAATTCGGTAGCCCCGCTTTTGGGCAATGTAAAGCACCTCGACATCAAAGCCAAAGCCGTCGATGGTTTGGCATGAAAAGAGATCGCGGGTAACTGAGTAATGAAAACATTTAAAGCCACATTGGGTGTCTTCGAAACCGGGCACAGCCATAACCTTAACCAGCCAATTAAAAATTCGCCCCATCATGTGGCGGTAGGCCGGTTCATTGTAGCGCACCGCCCCTTCGCCTTCGCGCGAACCAATAGCAACTTGGTAACTGTTTTGGTGCGGCGGCAGAAACTTAGGCAGTTCGGTAATGGGCATGGCTAAATCGGCGTCGCACAAAAAGGCGTATTCCCCCTGAGCCTGTAACATGCCGGTTTTTACAGCATGGCCTTTGCCGCCATGGACCGCCCGCACCAGGCGCACCCAGGGATATTGCACCGCAAATTCTTCCACAATCTCGGCAGTTCTATCCGTGCTACCATCATCAACCACCAAAACCTCAGTTTTATAATCCTGAGCTGCCACAAATTTTACCACTTGAGGTAAGGTGTTGGGTAAACGGGACTCTTCATTATAAGCTGGGATAACTATCGACAGAAAAAGAGGGGGCTTTTGCTTGTTAATAACCTCTTACTCCGCTTAGCACACACATAAAAATAGCGCACCCTGGCGCAGCGTTCCATGATACACGTCCCTTTTACTTTTGGCAAAATCAAACCAAATGGTGGATTTAGGCCGTGGCCATCTATAGGCTGGAATCTGGTCATCTGGCCCGGCCTTTGCTATAATAGCCAGGCTTAAGGTTGGCAGGTCAAAACGGAGAGGCTAACGCTGTTTCGCGTCAGCGCCCGTTCAACCCTTTATTTGTTCGACCAGTTTCAAGGGAAAAATAAGCCGTGGATGTCCGAGATTTAATTCAGCGTTATCGCGCCGGCGACCGTGATTTTAGGGGGGTAGACCTGGCTGGCTTTAATTTGTATAGCATTCACCTTGACGAGGCTAATTTTTACCAGGCTAATTTGCGCACTATCAAATTGATTGAGGCAAGTTTGCAGCGCTGCAATTTCAGCGAAACCATTCTGGATGACGCTGATTTAAGCAAAGCTAATCTAAGTGGCAGCACCCTCAATTGGGCCCACCTGGTGGGAGCCAACTTGAACGGGGCCAATCTGCAGCGGGCCAATCTGATTGAGGCCCAACTGAGTCGAGCTAAATTGTTTGAAACCAATTTAAATGAAGCGATTTTGAGTTGGGCCGATTTGAGTTGGGCCAGATTGTACGAGGCTCAATTAGCCTGGGCTAATCTCAATGGCGCTAATTTGAGCCGGGCCCGTCTGATTGCCGCCAGTTTGAGCGAAGCTAATCTCAGCGAAGCCAACCTGACCACCGCCGATTTGAGTCACGCCGATTTGCGGGAGGCCAAACTCAGTTTTGCCAATCTGGAGGGAGCCATTCTCCGCCAGGCTAATCTCAGCGGCGCAGATTTAAGAGAGGCCAATCTGCTTGATGCGGATTTGACCCACGCCAAATTGAACTGGGTCAACTTGACCGGCGCGGAAGTGAGCGAAGCGCAACTAAGCCTGGCGGCCAATCTGGAAGGAGTGATCCTCCCCGACGGCTCAACCCATGAAGCCTGAATTTGCTCTTGAAAAAAATAAACGTCGGGTGCTAGGTTTCTCTCTTGGCCTGCTGCTGCTGGCCATTTACCTTTTGACCTACCGCGGCGGCTTTCATTCCGTGGACGAAGTCTCCATTTTTGCCGTCACCGAGAGTCTGGTGAAATTTGGCCGCTTCAATACCGATCAAATCGCCTGGACTCAATGGACCACCAGCCAAGCCGAAGCCCAGGGTTTTTTTGGCCGGGCTGGACACGTTTACTCCAAAAAAGGCTTAGCCCTCTCCCTGGTCCAGGCTCCCTTCTACTGGCTGGGGCTCTATCTGCCGGGCCTGGGCATGCTGCAAACTGTTTCCCTGCTTAATGCCTTCATCACCGCAGCCACAGGCGTCCTCATCTTTATGTGGGTGCAGCGCCTGGGCTTTGCCAATCTTACCGCCATCGTCGTTGCGCTAACCTTCGGCCTGGCGAGCATCGCCTTTGTCTACGCCAAATATCTCTTCAGCGAACCTCTGGCCGGATTTTTACTCCTCCTGGCCGCCTACATGCTTTTCGTCTATCGGCAGGAAGGCGGCTTACGTCACCTGGTCATCGCCGGACTGGCCGCCGGCTTGGCCGTTTTGAGCCGGGCCAATAACCTTTTTCTTCTGCCGATTTTTGTTTTGTATTTGCTGTGGATCCTCTACGCCTCATCGGGCCGTTCGGTCAATCTGTCATTCCTGGCTCCACTGGCGACCTTTGTACTGGCCGTCGCTTTGGCCGGAGCTATGCTTATGGCCTACAACGCTCTCCGCTCCGGCAACCCCCTGCAAACCGGCTATGATTTGACCCTCTTCTCGCCCAATGTTCTGTTGGGCCTTTACAAACTCCTGTTTAGCCCATTGCGCGGCTTCTTTATTTACTCGCCCATCCTCATCCTGAGCCTGCCCGGCTGGTGGCTGTTCCGTAGAACCCACCCCGCCGAAGCCTGGCTCTTGGCCGGTCTGGCCGGAGTCACCATCGGCCTCTTCTCCGCCTGGTCCTCCGGCGAAGGCCTCTCCTGGGGTAGCCGCTTCCTTGTGCCGGTAGTCTCTTTCTTTACGATTTGCCTGGCTCCAATAATAGAGGTGTCAAGTAACTGGATAGCAAGTAGCAAGGTAGCAGATAAGCCGGAACACGCCTCACGCCTCAGTGCGAAGCCTCCCCCTGGGACGCCTCATGCCTTACGCCTTACGTTTTACGTTTTACTCCCCCTTTCCTTCCTCATCCAACTTCTCGGCGTGACCATCAATCCCTGGGTATTTCTGAGCCAACTGCAAGCCGAATTCGGCGGCGAGTTTTTTTTGGAAAACACTGCCGCCCTATACGATTTTCGCTACAGCCAGATTGTTGGCCAGATTCAAGCCTGGTCGCTCCAAAATTCCGATCTGGCCTGGTGGCAGCCCTGGGGTTTCGATGGGCTGGCTTTTGGCCTGAGTCTCGGTCTGGTCTTGTTCACCGGCTGGCTGCTCTGGCGGCAGATGACCGCCGAAGTTGAGCAGGAGGGCAGAGGAATAGGGGAGCAGAGGAGAGGTCTCGCTGAGCCTCTCCTGCTCCCCCGCACCCCTGCTCCCCTGCTGATTCTTATTACCTTCGCCATTATCTACTTCCTACTCACTCGCTACTTCCGTACCGACCGGCAATTCGGCCCGCCGGATGATCCGTACACTCAAGCGCTCAATGCGGCGGCAGCTCAAGCCAGCCCTGGGGATCAGTTGGTCACGGTAGCTCAATACCACTACCATGTCCCTATGAATCGCTTCAAAGCCCGGCTACCGCTCACCGGCCTGGCCCAGCAAAGTTGGCCGCCCCCGGAAACAGCCCTGCCGCTGCTACAAAATGCCTTGACCGGACCAAACACATGGCTCATCACCGTGGGTTTTCCACCCGCCGCCCCCAACAATGCCGCCGAGCAATGGCTCAGTCTCAACGCTTTCCCGGCCAGCAGCGACTGGTTTGACGACGTCCGTTTGGTGCGTTTCGGCGCTCAAGCGCCCACAGTGACTCGTGCTATCCAGGCTACTTTGGGCGACGAGGTGCAATTGCTTGAGATCAAACTGACCGAGTCGCTTGAGCCGGGACAAACTCTGCCGGTCGAGTTTGTCTGGCAGCCGCTCCGACGCCCCCAGGCTGACTACAATATTTTTCTGCAACTTCTGGCGACCGATGGCGCTCTGGTGGCTCAACACGACAGCCCACCCAATGGCGGCTACACTCCAACCTCCACCTGGCGAGCAAATCAACCAATCGTTGACCATCATGCCCTGGTTCTACCGCCTGATTTGGCCGCCGCTGACTACCGCCTGATTGCGGGTCTCTCCAATCCTGCCACCGGCCAGCGCCTGCCTGTGGACCAAAATAGCGATTATGTGGAATTGGGGCAGATTACATTAAACATAGCCCATTCAAATCGATGAAACTGTCGAATACTAGCCAAAAATCCATCATCCTGGGTCTGACCCTGCTGGCCTTTTTGCTGCGAGCCTATCGCCTGGAGGTCCAAAGCTACTGGATAGAGGAAGCCTGGACCCTTTACTTTGCCAAGCTTCCCCTCAGCGAGTTGTGGCGCTCCCTGCTCACCGAAGAGCCCAAGCCGCCTTTCTATTACTTTACCACCCTTTACTGGATCAAACTGGTCGGCGACAGCGAATATGGCCTGCGCTTTTTCTCACTGGCCTTTGGCGTGCTGGCCGTGCCCCTGACCTATCGGCTGGGTCAAGCTTTGGGCGATGACCGCCTGGGATTGCTCACCGCCCTGCTGGTAACCATCGCGCCCTATCAAATCTGGCACTCTCAAGAAGCGCGCATGTACAGCATCTTCACCGCCGCCTCGGTGATGAGCATGTGGGGCTTTGTCAAAATGCTGCCAGACCTGACAAGTTTTTGGAAACCTGTCAGGTCTGCTCATTTTTGGTGCTGGTGGCTAATCTACGTGCTTGGCACCGAAGGGGCTATTCTGACCCATTATCACGCCTTGGTGGTCATCGGCAGCCAGGGCCTCTTTTTGCTGCTCACCTGGCGACGCCGCTGGCGCAGCTATCTGCCCTGGGTCGCCACGTTAATCGTGATTTTTTTGCTTTACGCCCCCTGGCTGCTATTTGGTTCGGCTTTGTTACAGCGCTTTCTGCACTGGCTCACCCAGCCTACCCTTTGGGAAACCTACCTGCGCGGAGTTCAGGCCTACACCGTGGGCGAATATATGCCCCAAACCAAAGCCATCCCGCTGGTCCTTGTCTTTGTCGCGGTTTATGTGCTGGGGCTGATTTATGCCACTCGCCGCCGTTGGGGCGACTGGCGCGGCCCGGAGATGCTGGCTTTTCTGCTGGCTTACACCCTGGCCCCCAATCTGGCCACCTGGCTTTATGGTGAACTACGCACCCCTGTTTATTTTGAACGCTACCTCATCCCGGTGCAAATCGGCTTCTTGCTGACCGTGGCCATGGGCATCCTGGCGATTTACGATTTACGATTTTGGATTTTAGATTTCAGATCTCTCAGCAAGAAATCAGAAACCAGTCAGCTAGTTTCTCCCCCGCTCCCCCGCTTCCGTGCTTCCCTGCTATTTGCTACTTTGCTCCTGGCGACCCTGCTTGCCATCAACGGCTACGCTCTCTGGCAGCACTACTTCAACCCTGCCTACGCCAAAGATGACTGGCGGGCTGTCATCCGCAAAATCGAAGATTTTGAGCTGCCCGGCGACGCCATCATCATCACCGGCGACGGCGGCGAGAAATTATTCGACTATTATTATCATGGTAACCTGCCCCTCTACCTGGATTTTTTATCACCCACACCCACCCCCGACGAAGCCCGACAGCGTCTGGCCGAGATTAGCACCGGCCACCGCCGCGTCTGGTTCAGCCCCTACGGCGTTGACCTCGATCCGATCCTGGAGAATTGGCTGGCCGAGCATGCCTACCCCGCCTGGCACAGTTGGCTGGGCCGCAAGCGGCTGGCCTTGTACGCTAGCGACGCCGCCACGACCGACCGCCTGGACCATATCAACACGACTTTTGCCGATTCACCAAGAAAAGGACCGACCCTGCTTAGCCTGGCCTTATCCAATCAAACCACTGCCGCGGGCGACCTGCTGCCCTTGCAGCTCACCTGGCAAACCACTACCCCCCTGGAACGAGATTATCAACTCTCGTTACGTCTTATCAATAACCGTGGCGACATCTTCAGTCAGAGCGATTGGCCGCCCCTGGCTGCTGCCGGCAGCACTTCCACCTGGCCGCCCAACCACCCCGTTGCCGACCGCCGCAGCCTCTGGCTGCCACCCGACATCCCACCCGGCAACTACACCCTCCAACTGGTCGCCTACGACCCCGCCACCGGCCAGCCTCTCGGCCAGCCGGTTATTGTTCCCAACATCCCGGTAGGTCCGGCAGAAATCGCCCCACCTCTGGCGGCCTTGGCCATCCCCAATCTCATTGACCATTCGCCATACCATTCATCATTCACTCCTGTCGGCTACGTGCTTCCCGAAAAAATCCAGCCCGGTCAGGAGATGTGGCTGTGGCTGTATTGGCAAGCACTTTCCCCCTCTTTGAAAGAAGGCGGGCCAGGGCAGCTTATCCGCCTGAGTTTGAGCGACGGCCAAAACACCATCACCACCGATTTGCCGCTGGCCGATTCTGTTGGCCCGCTGGACTCGTGGCAGCCGGGCCAGGTCCGGCGAGCCATCTATCACCTGCCGACGAGTCCCCGCTTGAGCGGCGCTAACGCTCAGGTCAGCGTGGCGCTCTTGGGCACAGCCGGCCAGGTTGAAGCCGAAATCCCTCTCGCCCGCGTCGCCCTGACCACCCGGCCACGCCAGTTTGAAACACCAGCCATGGGTACCGCCACCGATCTCGCCTTCGGCAGCTCTACCCAACTCAAATTAATTGGCTATGATTTACCCACAGCGCCCCTGGCTCCGGGCGACGCCCTGCCGGTCACGCTCTACTGGCAAGCTGCCGCCGAAATGAAAACCGATTATACGGTCTTTGTGCAGCTTCTCAACAGCGCCGGGCAGGTGGTCGCCCAGGTTGACCAGCAGCCCCTGGCCGGTGCAGCCCCCACCACCACCTGGCTGCCCGGCGAAATCCTGACCGACGCCTACACGCTGTCGCTTCCTCCCGACCTCCCTCCAGGCTCGTACCACCTGATTGCCGGTCTTTACAATGCCGCTACCGGGGAACGCGTCTCTCCAGCTACCGGACCAGATTTTGTAGAGTTGTCACTCCTTACAGTAAAATAGAGGCGGCTGCGTCAGTGGGGAAATTAAAAATATCATTCATCCTAAACTTTTTGCCACATAGAAATGGAGAATACAACTATGGCGAATATCAAAAAAACTAAAGGTGTTATTGGCATTTTAACCGGTGGGGGCGATGTGCCCGGCCTGAATCCGGCCATTCGCGCCGTCACCATCAGGGCGCTGCGCGAAGGATATCAGGTTATCGGCTTGCGGCGTGGCTGGTTAGGCATTTCTAGCATTATTCGAGACAAAGAGGCCAATAACAACGATTGGTATCAAGTGCTGACTGAAGAGGTGGTCAACAAAGCCGGGCGTACCGGCGGCACCTTTTTACATACCTCACGGACGCGCCCCAGCTCCATGTCCAAAGGCGACGTGCCGCCCCATTTGCGCGAAACGTACAATGCTGAGAAAAATGACCTGACCCCGGAAGTTATCAAAAATTTGGACTTTCTGGGTATTGATTATCTCATCCCCATCGGCGGCGACGATACCTTGAGCTATGGGGTTCGGCTCTACAAGGAAGGGATCAAAGTTGTCGCCATTCCCAAGACCATGGATAATGATGTCCCTGGCACCGAATACTGCATTGGCTTTAGCACCTGCGTCACTCGCACCATTCAGTTGACACACAGCTTGCGCACCTCAGCCGGCTCGCACGAGCGACTGCTGGTGCTGGAGGTCTTTGGGCGGTATGCCGGTTTTACGGCCATGCTGCCGACCATGGCCGGAGCGGCCGACCGTTGTGTCATCCCTGAATACAAATTTAATATGGACCGTCTGACCGAGCTGCTGGTTTATGATCGCAACAAGAATCCCAGCAAATATTCCGTCGTCCTGGTCTCTGAAGGGGCCATGTTTGAGGGCGGTGAGATGGTCTTCCAGAATGCCTCCACCGATGCCTACGGCCATGCCAAGCTGGGCGGCATTGGCGACCTGGTTTCCGCCGAACTCAAAGAGCGCTCGGGCAAATACAACAACGACAAAAAGCTCAACGTCATCACCCAGAAGCTGGGCTACATGGTCCGCGGCGGCGATCCCGACGCGCTCGACTCAATTGTGCCCATGGCTTACGGCAACCTGGCTCTCGACCTCCTGTTGCAAGGGGTGCATGGCCGGCTGGTCGTTTTACGCAACGGCCGCTATGACGACATGCCGATTGAGGTCGTCACCAGCTCCAAAAAACTGGTTGACGTGGATAAATTTTACAATACCGACCGCCTCCGCCCCAGCTACAAGAGCTTTGAGATGAAGCCCTTGTTGATTATGACGAGTGAGTAGAAATTAGCCTAAACATAACTACTCACCACCTGACCCAAAACCCGATAATTTTGCCGGGATTAGGGGATTGGGGGCTAAAGTAAGGTAAAAAATCCCCTAATCCCGGCCCTAAAATCGGTGCTCTTTACAGGCCTGGGGAGCAATTTCAAAATTTTCATCTTTAGCAAATAGACCACTCGTTGATGAGTCCTTTTTATCATCCCTTACGCCTTAAACCATTTCAAGGCTGCTAATGTTATCAGCTACCCTCCGCAACCGCTTTCCCCTCGTCTTCGAGTCGCCCGGCTTTCGCTGGCTGTGGCTGGCTAAC
>CAZRYD010000110.1:5093-18310 GCA_964604225.1 uncultured Caldilineaceae bacterium | reverse complement strand
GCTGCCGGGTGGGGGCTGGCCTTGATGGCCGGTGGATTGGTGCTGGCCTTTTTTACCCGAAAGCGGAGTGTGTCGGTCGCCTCGGCAGCACTGATTCTGAGTATTACCGCCACCATTCTCTACACGATGTGGTCGTCAGATAGCCCCGCCGCGCCTTATCTGCTAGCGGTGGTGGTCAGCTTGACCGGCCTGCTCTTCAGCCTCAAGGTGGTGGTCGGCATGACCATAGCGTGCAGCAGCGCAGTTGTAGCTATAGGCTCTCTGCACTGGGGCCATTTCCCCTTCTCCGGCGAATTGCTCGCGCCAGTGTTGGTTATTGTCTCTGTCGGGATTTTATCCTCGCTTACGGTACGCAACCTGTATCTCAGCCTCTATTGGGCCTGGGATCGAGCCATGGCTGCGCAGGATAACGAAGAAAAGCTTTTGGATCGCCAGGGGGAATTGGCGCGTACTTTAAAAGCCTTAGACGTGGCCTACAAGCAATTAGAACATCTGAATTACGATTTAGCCCGAGCCCGCGAAGCCGCCGAAGAGGCCAGGCTGGCCAAACAGCAATTTGCTACCCACATCAGCCACGAATTACGAACCCCCCTGAACGTGATTATGGCCTTTAGCGAGATGATGTACCTGTCGCCGGGCAGTTACGGCCAGGTACCGCTACCGCCACCCTACCGGGGCGACATCCGCGAGATCTATCGCAGCAGCAAGCATTTACTCAAATTGACCGAAGATGTATTGAACCTGTCAAAGATCGAGTCCAGGGAGATGAAAATCCATCCTGAACCGACAAAACTGCACGAGGTTGTCACCGAGGCGATGGGGATTATCCGGCCTCTCCTCCGGGACAAAAATGTTGAATTGCGGGCCGAATTGCCGTCCGACCTGCCTCCGATAGCCATCGACCGGGCCAGAGTCGGGCAGGTGCTGGTAAATCTGCTGAATAACGCCCGGCGCTTCACCGAGCATGGCCGGATTACCGTGCGGGCTGCGCTTGAAGCAGATCGCCTTAAAGTGACCGTGGCCGACAGCGGTATTGGCATCCCGCCCACCGAACTCCCCCAGGTGTTCAAGGAATTTCGACAGCTCGACGGCTCGGTGTCGCTGCATCAAGAGGGCAGCGGGCTGGGGCTAGCCATCAGCAAACGCTTTGTCGAACTCCACGGTGGCCGCATCTGGGCCGAAAGCGAGGGCATTCCGGGCCGAGGGAGTTGCTTTCACTTTACGCTGCCCCTCCAGCAACCTCACTATGTCGAGGCTGGACCACCTGCCCCCTTGCCTGCGGTCAGGACCCCAACCGGCCGGGGCCGAACTATCTTACTCTTGGATCGAGATCCTCACATTGGGCAGATGGTCGAGGAAGGGCTGGAAGATTGCCGGGTGATAACTGTTAAAAACGTATCAGACATACCGGATCTTAGGCGTGAACAGCCCATCCGGGCGGTGGTACTGAATCTGGCCCAGAAAAGTCAGGCCTGGCAGCACATGCTGGAACTGCGAGAGCAATTGGACGACTCTTCTTTACCGCTCATTCTGTGTCCCCTGGTCGGCCCTCAACATTTAGGGGAGGCGTTGGGGGTCAAGGATTACCTGGTTAAGCCAGTCACCCGTGAGACTCTGCTGGCCTTGCTCAACCGGCTGGATGGAGATATTCGCCGGATTCTGGTAATTGACGACGATCCCCGCATGGCCAACTTGTTGACCCGTCTACTGCAAACGAACACCCAGGAGTATGAGATTATCCGGGCTTACAACGGGCAAGAAGGCTTAAACACACTTCAAGAGCGAGCGGTTGACCTGGTACTGATGGATTTGAGCATGCCGGAGATGGACGGCTATAGCCTGCTGGCCCAAATGCAACAAGACCCGCGCCTGATCCATATTCCGGTGGCCGTCATCACCGCCCACACCGGCAGCCCCGCCGAAGAACGCCGCTCGGGTGGCAAGTCGCTGATTGTGGCCAATCAGGCCGGTTTTACCAACGAAGAAGTTTTGAACTATCTACACCACATCCTCGAGGCCATAGCGGTGCCTGAAACACTACGACGCGCTTCCCAGGCGCTCCACGGCGCCCAGTAGGTCGGCTTGAGCAATCGGCTTTTGTAGATAACCGGCAGCACCCAATAACTGGGCCAGATCCGGGTCTTCCAGCACCGAGCAAATGATGACCGGGATAGACCGGGTGACCGGGTCGGCCTTGAGCGCATGAAGAATCTCCCAGCCATCCTGGCCTGGGATCATCACGTCGAGCGTAATTATAGCCGGACTCAACTCCCGAGCCAGGCGCAGGGCTTCCGTGCCGGTGGCTGCGCCCACCACCTGATATCTATACTCAGCCAGATAACGCCGGAAGGCCTGGCCCACGGCCTCATTATCATCAACCACCAGCAACACTTTTTCTGTGACGGCCGGAAAATCAAAGCGACAGGTACAGCCCTGCTCGTTCCACTCAAATGTCTGCCAATTCCCGTTCGCCAGTTCAACCAGATGGCGGACCGGTTCCATCTCCGGTTTCTGTTGGCCGCGAGCCGCCGTCTCTGGTTGTGACAGTTCAGCCGTCAATTCTACCCGCACCCGCTGCCTGGTCTGGGATAAACGCAGGTGAAGCTGTTGACTATCGGGCTGGGTGATCAACTGGCTCAACGCCTTGAGCAATACCTGGCGCAACAAGGTGCGACTGCCGTAGATCATCGGCAACCCATCCGGCAGGTCGCAGGTTAAGCTAACTCCATGCTGTTGGGCTAACTGGCCCACTATCTCAAGCACCCCGCGAACAACTTCTTCAGGGTCCACAGCCCGCTGCCGGGTGCGGAAACGTTCCAGTTCATCATCCAATACATTATCAAGTTTGGCCGGGCTAAGCTCCGGGTGAGGCACTTTTTCCCACAGCAAACCGGCCAACATCTCAATCGCCTTTTGCTGCTGGCGAAAGAACTGTCGCCGGCTGTAGCCCAAATCCTGCATAATGTTCAGCAGAGGCCATTCTTCAACGTAGCGATACACCAGCAAGAAATAGTACTCGGCCCGCGAGGTGCCTTTGGCCGGCGTCCCGGGAGGGTGCAGGGCTTCGATGCTCTCCAAGAGCAGCCGACTAAGTCGTTGAGCGCGGTTAGGGCTATATGGCTCAGGCTCCGGCCAGCAGCGTAAAGCGAGGGGATGATTTTCCAGATAAGGGTAATCATACAGATGGCTCAAGGCATCTTTGACTTGCTGCAGAAACTCTGACTCAGTAGACATTGACCTTCCTTTATAGGGTTCAATTATAGCATAGCTGAATCGTGGAGAAAACTTGGCACTAAATTGACACTGCCGTGGCACGAATCAGTAGCCTTCAGCCCTAACTTCTATTATCATTAGGGTTAGAAGTTGCCAACGGGGCCACTTTGTTTATTATCATAAAATTAGCCAAGGAGGATTTTCGATGAAGAAGATAGGATCAATGTTGCTATTGCTGGCGTTAATGTTGACGCTGGCGCCCTTACCTGGCCTGGCCCAGGAGAAAATAGCCTGTGAGAATGAAGTGGTCGTACAGGCCTCTGACTTTCTCTCAACCATTGCCGACAAATATTACGGCAATATTCTAGCCTACCCCGCCATCGTAGAAGCCACCAACGCCCAGGGCGGCGATTTTGCCACGATTGAAAACCCCGACGCCATTGAACCCGGTTGGAAATTGTGTATTCCCAGCGCCGCAGACGCCCAGACCCTATTGGGCCAGGAGTTGCCGGCGCTGGCTGCCGCTGCTGCACCTGCCGAGGGCGAAAAGATTGAACTGCGCCTGATCTGGTGGGGCTCGCAAGACCGCCATGACCGGACCATCAAGGCGATTGAACTGTATGAGTCCAAAAACCCCAACGTCGACATCGTCTATGAGTTTTCTAACTTTGCCGACTATTGGACCAAGACGGCTACCCAGGCCGCTGGCGGCAACCTGCCGGATATTATGCAGCACGATTATGCTCGCATTGAGGAATATGTCGCCAGAGACTTGTTAATGCCCTTGGACAATTATGTTGAGTCCGGCGTGATTGACCTGGCCAGCGTCCCCGCCGCGAGTATAGACGGCGGCCGGATTGGCGGCACGCTCTATGGTATTAACCTGGGCAATAACTCGTTTGCGGTTATTATGGATACCGATGCCTTTGCTAAAGCTGGCCTGGAAATCCCGCCCGATAATTGGACCTGGCAAGATTTTGAAAAGACTGTCACGACCCTGCACGAGAAGTTAGGCATCTGGGGTATCGGTTCGGATTTGTACAATCGCAACAGTCGAAATATCTGGTATTCCATGTTCCAGGGATATGGGGTTTGCCCCTTCTCGGTCGATGGCGCCCAGCTTGGTTATACGGATGATCAACCCTTCATTGACATGTTCAACATGTTTCTCCGTCTCCAGGACGCCGGCGCTGCGCCAAGCCGCGAAGAAGTATTAGCCCGGTTCGACAACGTCGGCCCTGAAGGCGCTCCACTTGTTACCGGGGAAGCCGCCCAGGCTATCTTCTGGAGCAACCAGATTGTGGCCATTCAAAAGGCTGCCGGCGAGGAGCGCAACTTAATCCTGCATACCCTACCCCGGCCCGAAGGCGGAGTGTCGTCAAACTATCTGAAGCCTTCTATGTTCTTCTCGATTACCAAACACGCCAAATATCCCGACGAAGCGGCCAAATTTATCAACTGGTTTACCAATGATGTCGAGGCCAACCAGATCTTGCTGGCCGAACGGGGTGTACCTATTTCGCCCAAGATCCAAGAAGCTCTGGCCTCTTCGCTGGGCAAATCTCAAAAGGCTATGTTTGATTTCCTAAAAAAGATTGAAGCCGACAGCAGCCCCATTTGCCCGCCCGATCCGGCCGGCGCCGGCGATGTTGATACCAACGTTTATGTCCCAGAGATCATTGACCCGGTTATGTTTAAGTCAATTCCTCCCGAAGATGCCGCGGTCACATTCCGGGAAAAGGCCAACGAAATTCTAGCAGCAGCAGCGGCCAAAAAATAGTCGGCTATAGTCGGTCATCTCGATAGAACCATATATTAATTTCGGAATAGTAGGGGCGAATGGCCATTCGCCCCTACCGAAAATATATCGGTTTTTTCCGGCTATGCTGAAGGGCAAAGTTGACCTTGCTTTTGGCAAACCAGGGCTTTGTCACGAACGCTTAACCGAATGGTTTGCCCCCTTAACTACGACGACATGGGATAAAGGATGATGACAAGTACGGTTGAACAGACTTTTCCGGCCAAAGCATCGTTGAGCCAGCGTCTCAAAACAGTGCTGCCCTTCAAAAAGAAAAGCGGCCTTAGACAGCATAACTGGGCCGGATATTTGTTTATCTCACCCTGGCTGATTGGTTTTTTCACTTTTGTCTTGTTACCTATTGTGGCCTCTTTTGTGCTGGCCTTTACTGATTACGACATTTTGTCGCCACCTAAATGGGTGGGGTTAGCCAATTTTGAGCGGATGTTTACCGACGACCTCAGGTACTGGCGCTCGGTGCGCTCCACGTTCTATTACGTCTTCATCGCCGTGCCGCTCCGCTTGGCCTTTGCCCTGACCGTAGCGATGCTCCTCAATTCGGGCCGAAAGCTGGTTGGCCTCTACCGGGCCGCTTATTACGCGCCGTCTATTGTAGGCGGCAGTGTCGCTATCGTGGTCATGTGGCGTCAGATTTTTGGCAATGAAGGAGTGGTCAATTTTATACTAGCCCTGTTTGGGTTGCCTGTTTATAGTTGGCTGGGCAGTCCCAGAACTGCCATCTGGACTTTGATTATCCTGGCAGCCTGGCAATTTGGCTCACCCATGTTGATCTTCCTGGCCGGTCTCAAACAAATCCCCAGCGAATATTACGAGGCCGCCGCCATTGATGGGGCCGGGGCCTGGGATAAGTTTCTCAAAATCACGCTGCCCTTATTAACCCCGATTATCTTCTTTAATTTAGTTATGCAGATCATCAGCGGCTTTATGGCCTTTACCCAGGCTTTTATTCTCAGCGGCGGCAGCGGCAGCCCAATGGATACCACGCTGTTTTATGCGCTTTACCTTTATATCCGGGCTTTTGAAACCTTTGAAATGGGTTACAGCTCGGCGATGGCCTGGGTGCTCCTTTTGGTCATTGCTTTCTTCACGGCTGTGGTCTTCAAGTCATCATCCCACTGGGTTTTCTACGAGTCAAAGGGAGGAGAATAGATGAGCACAGCCACTACCGTCTTCAGCCAAACACGCCAAAAGACATTTAAATACAAAAAATTTGCCCGAACTATCCTCTATCATGCTGCGGTGGGGCTGTTTGGCTTTGCCATGATTTACCCCATTTTGTGGCTGTTTGCCAGCTCATTGAAATCTACCGACGAAATATGGACCAACATTACTTCGCTCATCCCCCAGACCTTTTCCTTTCAAAACTATACTAACGGTTGGGCCGGCTTTGGCGGCGTGACCTTTACCACCTTTTACCTCAACTCCTTTATTTACTCCGGGGTGGGTACGATTGCTGCCGTTCTGTCCTCGGCTGTGGTAGCTTATGGCTTTGCCCGGGTTCGATTTATCGGTCGTTCCTTTTGGTTTACCTGCATGATGTTAACTCTCATGCTGCCAATCCAGGTTCAGATTATCCCCCAGTATATTGTTTTTAGCTGGCTGGACTGGATTAACACCTTTTTTCCTTTGCTGCTGCCCCGCTTTTTTGGACAACCCTTTTTTATCTTTCTCATTATGCAGTTCATCCGGGGCATCCCCATCGAGTTGGATGAAGCGGCTGAAATTGATGGCTGTAGCAAAATCGGCATCTTTCTTAGAATAATTCTCCCGCTCACCCAGCCGGCCCTGATTACGTCCGCTATCTTCTCCTTTTACTGGACCTGGGAAGATTTTCTAACACCCCTTATCTATTTAACCGACGTTAAGCGCTTTACCATCTCGGTCGCTTTAAGATCATTTTCCGACCCCGGATCGGCCACAGATTGGGGGGCCATCTTTGCTATGTCGGCTTTGTCGCTGGTGCCCGTGTTTATCATCTTTATTATCTTCCAGAGATACCTGGTTGAAGGCATCAGCACCAGCGGGCTAAAAGGCTAAATCCGGCTTGGCTAGACCTCATCTCATCTCCTTAATCTGGGCGGGTTCGGCGGGCTATGACTGCATGGCTAGTCCGCCGGACTCCGCCCGCAAAGTCTCAAAGGAAATCAGAAGTTGGTGAATTAGAGATTGGTCAATAATTTCCAGTCTCTAATCTCTATTTCTGACGGAGCGTAAATAGAATCTATGAGCCAGCTTAAACGATACGCCATTGTGGGTACTGGCGCTCGCGCCGGGATGTTTATCGAAGCCCTGACCACCACCTACCGCGACGGGGCCGAACTGGTGGCTCTGTGTGATCTCAGCCAGACCCGCATGGACTGGTATAACCACCGGCTAGGAACCGCCCGCCCTACCTACCATGCCGACCAATTTGACCGGATGATCGCCGAAACCAGACCCGACACGGTCATTGTCGCCACCATAGACAGCACCCACCATCATTACATCACCCAGGCCATGGCCCTCGGCTGCGACGTCATCACCGAAAAGCCCATGACCACCGACCTGGAAAAGCTGCGGGCCATTTTTGCCGCCATTGACCAGACCAGGCGCTCGCTGCGAGTCACCTTTAACTATCGCTATGCCCCAGCCTACACCCAATTCCGGGAATTGGTTATGAGCGGCGTGGTAGGCCGGCCATTACTGGTAGATTTCTCCTGGCTGCTCGACACCAGCCACGGAGCCGACTACTTCCGCCGCTGGCACCGCGAAAAAGAGAACAGCGGCGGCCTGCTGGTCCACAAAGCCACCCACCATTTTGACCTGGTCAACTGGTGGATTGATGCCTACCCGCAAGATGTTTTTGCCTTGGGCGCGCTGCACTTTTATGGTCGCCAGAATGCTGCCGCCCGAGGTGAGTACTATCCGTACCAGCGTTACACTGGCGTCCCGGAGGCCCAAAATGACCCCTTCGCCCTTCACCTGGATTCAAAGGAGACTCTGCGCGCGCTCTACCTGGAAGCCGAATCCGAAACCGGCTACCTGCGCGACCGCAACGTCTTTGGCGAGCCGATCACGATTGAGGATACCATGACCGTCACTGCCCGCTACAGCAACGGCGCGCTGTTGTCTTACTGCCTGGTGGCCTATTCGCCCTGGGAAGGGCTGCGGGTGGCCGTCACCGGGGCCAAGGGGCGGGTCGAAATGGACATCGAAGAAAACATCATCCACCTGCTGGCTGACGGCCAGGTCGATGTCCAGGCCAGCAAGGGACCATTCAAGCAAGCCCGCATCCGCGTCTTTCCTATGTTTAAGCCGGGGTATGAAGTTGACGTGCCCACGGGCGACGGCGGACACGGCGGGGCCGATCCGGTTATGCTGGAGCAGCTCTTCTCCCCTACCCCACCCCCCGACCCCTTCAACCGAGCCGCCTCGCACCTGGATGGCGCGGCTTCGGTGCTGGTGGGCATTGCCGCCAACCAATCCATCCACACCGGCCAGCTTGTCCATATTGACGACGTGTTTCCGTTATCCTCATTATGGGCCCATAAACGTCTCGCCTCGGATGGCGTTCGTTAATTTTGTTTATACTGCGTCCCATGTGGTAAAGTATCCAGGAGCATCCAAAAATTATGACATCCCAACCAACCATTCGCTTTGGCGTGATTGGTCTCAATCACGGACACATTTACGGGCAGGTCAATCTGCTGCTGCGGGCCGGGGCAGAATTTGTCTCCTTTTATGCCCAGGAGCCTGATCTCATCGCTCAATTTGCGCCCAAATATCCCCAGGCCCGGCAGGCCCGCAGCGCCGCCGAAATCCTGGAAGACCAGTCGCTTCACCTCATCGTCAGCGCCGCCATCCCCAACGAGCGCGCCCCCCTCGGCCTGGCCGCCATGCAGCACGGCAAAGATTTTATGAGCGACAAGCCCGGCTTCACCAGCCTCGACCAACTGGCCGAAGTCCGCCGGGTGCACGGCGGCGAAGACGCGGAAGTCCCACGGGTGACGGCCGAAACCGGGCGCATCTACTCCATCTGCTTCAGCGAGCGCTTTGAAAACCCGGCCACTGTCAAAGCCGGAGAACTGGTGCAAGCCGGAGCCATCGGACAGGTGGTGCAAACCGTTGGCCTGGGGCCACACCGCACCAATCTGCCCAGCCGCCCCGACTGGTTTTTTCGGCGGGCGCAGTACGGCGGCATCCTGACCGACATTGCCTCGCACCAGGTGGATCAGTTTCTCCACTTCACCGGCTCCACCCAGGCCGAAATCGTGGCGGCGCAGGTGGCCAACTACAAACACCCGCAGTACCCAGAACTGGAAGATTTTGGCGACCTGCTGCTGCGCGGCAACGGCGGCCTGGGTTACATTCGGGTGGACTGGTACACCCCGGCTGGCTTAAGCACCTGGGGTGATGGCCGCCTGACCATTTTGGGGACCGAGGGGTATCTTGAACTGCGCAAATATTGCGACCTGGCCGGGCGGCCCGGCGGCAACCACCTCTTTCTGGTTGACCAGACCAGCACCCATTATCTCGATTGCAGCGGGGTTGACCTGCCTTACGGCCGCCAATTGGTCAACGACATCCTCTACCGCACCCAAACCGCCATGCCGCAGGCCCACTGCTTTTTAGCCTCGGAACTCTCCTTAAAGGCCGAAGCTCAAGCCCAACGATTGGGGCATCTTAAAAATGACTAAAAAAATACGCGTCGGCATCGTCGGCAGCGGCATTGGGCGCTCGCATCTCCAGGCTTTTCAGAATTTGCCGGAGCAATTTGAGGTCCTGGCTATTTGCGATATTGACCCAGCCAGAGCCACAGAGCTGGCCAAAGCCTACCATGTTCCACATGTCGTAGCCAGCCTGGCCGACTTATACCAGATGGATGACCTGGACGTGATTGACCTCTGCACCCCACCCTACCTGCATTACTCCCAGACGCGGCAGGTTCTGGCCGCCGGCAAGCATGTGATTTGTGAAAAGCCCCATGCCGGCTCGCTGCAAGAGCTTGACGCCCTCATCGCGCTTGAGGCTGAGTCGGGTAAGCGGGTCATGCCGATCTTTCAATATCGCTTCGGTCACGGCGTGCAGAAGCTTAAGCTGTTGATGGCGGCGGGCCTGGCCGGGCCAGCTTATCTAAGCACCGTCGAGACCCACTGGCGGCGGCGGCCTGAGTATTATGCCGTACCCTGGCGCGGCAAGTGGGAGACCGAACTGGGCGGCGTGCTGGTTTCGCTGGCCATCCACGCCCACGATCTGCTCTGCTACGTGCTTGGCCCGGTCAAGCGTGTTTTTGCCCGCACCAAAACCCTGGTCAATTCCATCCAGGTGGAGGATTGCGTCTCGGCCTCGTTGGAAATGGCCGACGGCTCCCTGGCTGCGCTCTCGGTTACTACCGGCTCAAGCGCCGAGATAAGTCGTCACCGCTTTTGTTTCAGCGGTCTCACCGCCGAAAGCAACACCCAGCCTTACCACAACAGCCATGATCCCTGGACCTTCACCGGCGACTCGCCGGAGCTTCAGGCCAAAATTAAAGAGACGCTGGCCGGTTTCAAGCCTCTGCCTGAATATTTCACCGGGCAATTTTATCGCTACCACCAGGCCCTTCATACTAACACCGAACTCCCCGTTACCCTGGCCGACGCCCGCATCGCCCTGGAACTTATCACCGCCCTTTATCACTCCGCCGAAACCGACCAGGTGGTCGAACTGCCTATTGGCCCAGATCATCCCAAATATGCCGGTTGGCGGCCATAAGGGTAGGCATTTTATTGCTCTTGAAATTGGGTATATTCAAGGAGACAGCCATGTTTGAACAAAAACGAGTCGGCATCGGTCTTATCGGGGCTGGCTTTCTGGCCGAAACCCGCGCCCGCTGCTACGCCCAGGTGAGCGGCTACAACGCTCAAATTGTAGCCGTAGCGGCGCGAACCGAGACCAGCGCGGTCAAATATGCCGAGAGTCACGGCGTGCCCAAAAGTTTCAGCGATTATCGGGAGTTGCTGGCCCTACCCGAAGTAGACCTGGTTGACCTGTGCGTGCCCAACCACCTGCACCGGCCCATCACCGAAGCTGCCGCCGACGCGGGCAAGCACATTGTCTGCACCAAGCCCCTGACCGCCTACGTGGGCCAAGACCTGTCCGCCAAAGCCACCGACGAGGAAATTGCCCAGGTAGACCGCCGCCATATGCTGGCCGCCGCCACAGCAGACGCCCAGGCGATGGTCGAAGCGGCAAAAAAGGCCGGCGTCCAGCTTATGTATGGTGAAAATTGGCTCTACGCTCCGGCCATCACCAGAGCCGAGGGCTTGATTAGGGCTTCAAAGGGTACTATTGTGGAGCTGCGTGGCGGCGAGTGCCACAGCGGGTCGCACTCGCCCTATTCCAAAATCTGGCGCTACACCGGCGGCGGCGCTTTGTTGCGCCTCGGCGCGCACCCTATCGGGGCGATGCTCTATCTCAAGCAGCAGGAGGGCGTGGCTCGCACCGGGCAGCCGATTCGACCCGTAGCCGTCAGCGCCGAGATCGGCGATCTGAGCCGCATTTCCAGCGTGGCCCAGGAAGAAAAACCCTGGATTGTCACCGGCTGGCAAGATGTGGAAAACTGGGCGGCCGTCATTATCACTTTCGACGATGGCAGCCGGGCCATTGTTTATGCTTCGGATGCAGTGCTGGGCGGAATGGAGAGCAAACTGGAGATTTTCCTGTCGAACAGTCACCTGAAATGTAACCTCAGCCCCAACAACTTGCTGCAAGCCTATGCTCCCGCTGCCGATGTGTTTGGCAGCGAATATATCATGGAGAAGGTTAGCACCAGCGCCGGTTGGACCACACCCCTCCCCAACGAGGATTGGAGTTCCGGCCATCTGGCTATGTGCCAGGATTTTGTGGCCGCCATGGCCGAAAATCGGCCGACCAGGGCCGACGGTCGCCTGGGGTTGGAAGTGGTGCGGGTAGTTTACGCCGCTTATGTTGCTGCGGCCACCGGCCGCCGGGTCGCTTTGGGTGTTGAGTAGCCCGCAGAGGATACTCAAAAATCTCGATTTTCGCTTGTCGGAAGGTTAAGTAAAAGCGATGTCTCAGCCAGATACATCCAAACTCTGTATTCATACCATAACTACCCAACCGTGGCCCGTCGAGGAAGCTATCCAGCAATTCAGCCGGGCCGGAGTGGCCGGTATCACCGTCTGGCGGCAGGCGTTGGCGGGTCGCCATCCAGCAGAAGTGGGCCGACACATCCGCGAGGCCGGACTAAGTATTGTCTCACTGTGCCGGGGTGGCTTTTTCCCCGCGCCGGACCAGACAGGCCGCCAAGCCGCCCTAGACGACAACCTGCGGGCCATTGACCAGGCCGCCGAATTGGGCGCGCCGCTGGTGGTGCTGGTCTGCGGGGCGGTGCCGGGCCAGCCGCTGGCGGTGTCGCGCCGGCAAATTCAGGAAGGCATTACCGCTATTCTGCCTCATGCCGCCACCTGCCAGGTCAAACTGGCCGTTGAGCCGCTGCATCCCATGTACGCCGCTGAACGCTCTGCGATCAACACCATGCGGCAGGCCAACGATATGTGCGACGCCCTGGCTTCGCCTTGGGTGGGGGTAGCCGTGGACGTGTACCATCTCTGGTGGGACCCGGACCTGGAAACCGAGATTCGACGCTGCGGGCAGGCGGGCCGGCTGTTTGCCTTTCATATCTGCGACTGGAAAAGTCCTACCAAGGACCTGCTCAACGATCGCGGCCTGATGGGCGAAGGTTGCATCCCCATTCCCACCATTCGAGGCTGGGTAGAACAGGCCGGCTTTGACGGCTTCAACGAAGTGGAAATCTTCTCCACTCAATATTGGACCGGAGACCAGTCCGCCTTTTTGCAAAAAATTAAAGCAGCCTATTTGAAGTATGGATAGCGAACGGACTGCCAATCTCTAATCTCGTGGGTAAAAAGGATGACCTTATGAAAACACACCATATTGGCATTATTATGAACGGCGTCACCGGCCGGATGGGCGCCAACCAGCATCTCGTCCGCTCTATCCTGGCCATCAGAAATCAGGGTGGAGTAAAAATCAGTGCGGACGAGGTGATTATGCCCGATCCTGTCCTGGTAGGCCGCAATGAAAACAAGCTCCGGGCGTTGGCCGAAGCTCACGACCTGAGTCGCTACTCCACCAACCTGGATACTTGTCTGAGCGACCCCACCAACCAAGTCTATTTTGA
>CAZRYD010000110.1:0-4993 GCA_964604225.1 uncultured Caldilineaceae bacterium | reverse complement strand
TCCTGGAATTACAAAAAGGAAGAGGGCGGCGGTATCATTCTGGATATGTTCGCCCACTGGCGCTACATCATTGACAACCTGTTTGGTCCTGTTACAGCCCTGACCTGCCTGGGAGCCACCCACATTCACCGGCGGGTAGATGAAAGCGGCCACGACTACGCTTCCACCGCCGACGACGCTGCCTACGCCACCTTTGAACTGGCTAACGGCGTCATCTGCCACTTCAACTCCTCCTGGGCCGTCCGGGTGCGGCGGGATGACTTGCTAACTGTGCAGGTGGACGGCACCCAGGGCAGCGCCGTAGCCGGATTGCGCGACTGCTGGATTCAACATGCTTCCTTCACCCCCAAGCCGGTTTGGAACCCCGACGTCGAGAACCCGCTCAACTTTTTTGAGACCTGGCAGCGCGTCCCCACCAACCAAGCTTACGATAACGCCTTCAAAATCCAGTGGGAATTGTTCCTCAAGCACGTCGTCACGGGTAGCCCTTTCCCCTGGAGTTTACTGGAAGGGGCCAAAGGCGTCCAACTGGCCGAGTTGGGGCTGCAATCCTGGCAGGAACGGCGCTGGGTGGACGTACCGGAATTAATCGTTTAGGGAAAGAAACCCATGTCGCTGGAATTGTTGTTACCCCACGCCGATGGCACCCTCAAACCTTACCGGCCCGGCCCGGCGGCTGTCTTTAGCCCTCCCAGTAGGTCCTTGCAGAGTCGGGTAGCCTATGCCGCCGCCCACGTTGTCTGTGATCCGCTGGCCAACATCAACCCCACCCTAGACACGGCCCTGGATTGGGAGGCGACGCTGGCCTACCGCCGTTATCTCTGGTCGCTGGGTTTAGCCGTGGCCGAAGCTATGGACACGGCCCAGCGGGGCATGGGGCTGGATTGGAACACTACCCAAGAACTCATCCGCCGCTCCGTAGCCGAGGCCAGGGCCGTGGGCGGCCAGATCGCCTGCGGGGCGGGGACGGACCACCTGCCTCCGCAGCCCGACCTCACCCTGGAGCAGGTTGAGGCGGCTTACGAGGAGCAAGTCGGTTATGTTGAAAGCGTGGGCGGGCGGGTCATTCTGATGGCCAGCCGGGCGCTGGCTGCCTGCGCCAAAGGGCCGGACGATTATGCCCGGATTTACGGCAAAATTCTGGCTCAGGTCTCGCAGCCGGTCATCCTGCACTGGCTGGGCGACATGTTCGACCCCGCCCTGGCCGGCTATTGGGGGTCGGCTGACATCGCCGCCGCTATGGAGGTCTGCCTGCAAATTATTGGCGACCATGCCGCCAAAGTAGACGGCGTCAAAATTTCATTGCTGGATCATCGCCTGGAAATCGCCATGCGCCGCCGCCTGCCTCAGGGAGTGCGCATGTACACCGGCGACGACTTCAACTACCCGGAACTGATACGCGGCGATGAACTGGGCTACAGTCACGCCCTGTTGGGTATCTTTGATGCGATTGCTCCGGCGGCTGCGGCGGCCATTCTGGCGCTTGATGAGGGCAATCTTGCCCGCTATGAGACCAGCCTGGCCCCGACCGTGCCACTCTCCCGCCATATTTTTCAAACCCCCACTTATTACTACAAAACCGGGGTGGTGTTTATGGCCTATCTCAACGGCCATCAGCCGCACTTCCGTATGGTCGGTGGGCTGGAGAGCGCCCGCTCCATCATTTACCTGGCCCAATTATTCAGCCTGGCCGACCGGGTCGGCTTGCTCAGAAACCCCGACCTGGCGGTCGAGCGTATGCGCCGGGTGCTGGCCGTGGCCGGGGTGACGTAGCCTCATTACCCGGAATTGACATTTTGGCAAGCCTCTTTATAATATGCCACCTATGAGCGCAACCCGTTTGCCCGCCATTCAAGTCAATGCTGACGCATTTGCCAACAACGGCTGTTGTCTGGCTTGTTTGTGTTGTTTGCTGATGCCCCAAATGGCGTTAACTCGGCGGAGTACTGGTTAGATAATATTTTTTTGCTGACATCCTAAGTTTATCCAAGCCCATCGAGTTATCGATGGGCTTTTTTTATCCCAAAAAAGACCGCCCGGTCACTAAAAATTAACAAAAGGAGAACCGATGCTGAACGGAAATGAACCAGACCTAACCTGGAAAGCGGCTCTGGCCGAGCAAATACCGCCAGACATGGCCGAAGAGATCGACGCCTTTGAAACTCAAATGGCGCTGCGCCGGCAGGACAAGCTGGAGGAAAAGGTGTTTGCCGAAATTCGGCTGCGCCGGGGGGCTTACGGCCAGCGCTATGACAACGGTTTGCGCCACGATGGGGAAAAATCGCAGGAAATTCCCTACCCTCACCTGGAGTTAACCAAAGGGCCGAACACCAAATGGGAGGCCCCCGGCATGCAGCGGATCAAGGTGCCTTTTGGTGGCCTCACCGTCGCACAGATGGAAGCGCTGGCCGACGTGGCCGAGGAATATGCCGACGCCATTCTGCACGTCACCACGCGCCAGGATTTTCAACTCCATTTTGTCTCGCTGGACGATACCCCGGATATGCACCGGCGGCTGGCCGCTACAGGCATCACCACCAAAGAGGCTTGCGGCAATGTGGTCCGCAATGTGACGGCTTGTCCCCTGGCCGGGGTTTGCCGCGATGAAACCTTTGACGTGACCGGTTATGCCGACGCGACGGCGAACTTTCTGATGGGTCACCGGGATACACAGGATTTTGGACGCAAGTTTAAGGCTGCTTTTTCCGGCTGCAAGCAGCACGCTTGCGGCCTCACTTCGATGCACGATCTGGGCCTGATTGCCAAAACCCGCGTGGTTGACGGCGTTGAGCAGCGCGGCTTTGAAATGTACGTCGGCGGCGGGTTGGGTGCGGTGCCGCATCTGGCCAAATTACTCGACGATTTTGTGCCGGCTGACGAATTACTGCCCCTATCTCAAGCTATCTCCCGCGTTTTTGCCCGGCTGGGCGAGAAGAAGAATCGCAACCGGGCCCGGATCAAATTCCTGGTAGCCGATCTGGGCATCGAGGAGTTTCGCCGCCTGGTGCTGGAAGAACGGACTATCCTGGAAGATGACCCCGGCTGGACCGATTGGCTGGCTAATTTGGCGACTTTTGACGAGGCGGCTCTGTCAGAGCCGGTTTCGGGGGCAGCGCTCGATTTGGGCGAAGAATTTGAAAAATGGAAATCCACCAACGTTTACGTCCAGCGCCAGCCCGGCTTTGTCACCGTCACCGTAGCCCTGCCCTTGGGCGACATCACCTCGCGCCAGATGCGCGGCCTGGCCAATATTTGCCGCCGCTTCAATCGCGACACCGCCCGCACCACGGTCGAGCAAAATATTGTAATACGCTGGATACACGAAGCCGACCTACCGGCCCTCTATCAAGCCCTCAAAGAACTCAAGCTGCACAGTCCCGGCGCCCAAACCATCGTCGATATTACCGCCTGCCCCGGCACCGACACCTGCAAATTGGGCATCGCCAGTTCACGCGGGCTGGCCGGTGAATTGCGCCAACGGCTAGCGGTAAAAGGCTGGCAGTACGACGAAGCGGTCAAAGATATCCGCCTCAAAATCAGCGGCTGCTTCAACTCCTGCGGCCAGCATATGGTGGCCGAAATCGGCTTTTATGGGGCCAGCCGGACCATCAAAAATTACCGCGTGCCCCACTTCCATCTCATTCTGGGTGGGCAGTGGACTAACAATGCCGCTGATTACGGCCAATCGCTGGGCGCCGTGCCCTCCAAACGTGTCCCCGAAGTAGTCGAACGGCTGATTGACTTGTACATGACCGGTCGTCAGCCCGGCGAGGGTTTCCGCGATTACATAACCCGCGTGGGCAAAAAGGAGATTAAAGAGCGGCTCAAAGACCTGACCGAAGTGCCGGCCTACGAGGTGGACCGCTCCTTCTACACCGATTGGGCCGACGCCCGCGAATACACAATTGGCGACATTGGGGTGGGCGAGTGCGCCGGTGAAGTGGTCACCTTAACCGATTTTGGGGTGGCGGCGGCGGAGACGCTGCATTTTGAGGCCCAGGTGGTGTTGGATGAAAGCTCTCAGAATGGAAACGTCAAAAAAGCGGCCGATATGGCCCTCCAGTCCATGCTCAGCGCCGCCCAGGCCCTGGTCAAAATGCAAAATATTGACATCGCCGATGACCCGGACCGGATTGTCAACGAGTTTCGGACGCGTTTCTACGACACCAAACTCTTTTTTGATCCCTTTGTGCATGGTAAGTTTGCCAACTTTTTCTTCAACGCTTATGAACGGCGCGATGAGGCGGTTGATTTTGATAAAGCCCGCCAACTCATCGAGGAAGCCCGCCTGTTCATCGAAGCGGTCCACGATTGCAATGGCCGCATGCTGGTCGCCGGGATCACCAACCCGCTCAGCTTCAACCGCTGGGTGTTGTCACAAAATGCCAAGCCGGTCACGGCCTAGAGGAGGATCACATGGATATTCAACGTTTTTGCCTCAAATTTTATGCCCGGCCCGGAGCTACCATCGACGAGGCCATCTTTATCGAGGTTTTTCACGACTGGATTCGCCGCCGGAAATTGGCCGGCGTCCTGATTGACGTGGCCGACTATCGCCACGTTCCGGACGGCCCCGGCGTTATGTTGATTACACACGAAATCAATTTTTCGATGGATCGTACCGATGGCCGCTTTGGCCTGCTGGCCCAGCGCAAATTGGGTCAAGGCGACGATCACGCCATCCGCATCGTCGAGCTGGTTCGCTCCACCGCCGCCTTTGGCGCACTGCTGGAGAAAGACCGGCGGATCAGAGGCCAATTGAGCTTAGAAGGGGGTCTGTTTCACTACATGTCGAACGACCGGCTGCTGGCTCCGAACAATGAGGAAAGTTTTGCCAAGATTCAGCCGGACTTAGCCGCTACCGCCGCGATCATCTATCCGGGGCAAAACGTTTCAATCAGCCGCTGGCAAAACGATCTGCGTGACCGGCTGACCGCCGTAGTCGAGGCAGGCTCGGTGGATCTGAAAACGCTGTCGGACAGAGTCAAAGTGG
>CAZRYD010000109.1:8695-18488 GCA_964604225.1 uncultured Caldilineaceae bacterium | reverse complement strand
ACCAGCGGGTCAATCAATACGTCGGCCTTGGGGATGCCGTAATCCATCGCCCGCTGGACAATCTTTTTGGCCACGGCAAAGCGCACATCCGGGTCTTCGCTGATGCCGGTTTCGTCGTTGCTGATGCCGATGAAAGCGCAGCCGTATTTTTTGACCAGCGGCAGCAGCCGCTCCAGCCGCTCATCTTCGCCGGTGATAGAGTTGAGCAGCGGCTTGCCTTCGACCACAGACAGCCCGCGCTCCAGTGCCTCAATAATAGAAGAGTCAATCGAGATGGGCACATCTACCACCGCCTGGACCAGTTTAATCGCTTCGGCCAAAATAGCCGGCTCGTCGGCCAGAGGAATGCCTGCATTCACGTCGAGCATGTGTGCCCCCGCTTCTATCTGGGCTATGGCGTCAGTACGGACTCGCTCGTAATTGCCGGCGGCCATTTCTGCCGCCAATAATTTGCGTCCGGTCGGATTGATCCGCTCGCCGATAATAACAAAGGGCCGGCCTGCGCCAATGGCAATTTCTTTGGTTTTTGAACTGAGGATGGTGTCTACCACGCTGAACTCCTTTTTGATAGGGATTGGAAATCATCAATTATCAATTGACAATTGACCATTAACTTTTGACAATTTTTTCCGGCTAATCATAGAACAAAGTTAGCCGTTGTCAAACCCTGGTGAAACAGGAATTTGGTTGCCGACGCTTTGGGATGGTGTTATAATAAGCGCCCTTACCTGCTCAAACATCTGTTGTCTGCCACAAAGGAGGAGTCATGCGCCGTTTAGCAAGACGCGCAAGCTGGTTTACCACTCTATTGCTAGTGAGCCTGAGCCTGTTAATAGTGACGGCCTGCACCGGCGAACCGCCAGCGCCACCCAAAACCCCAACCCCGGAACTGGAGGTGGTGGTTTTTGCCACCGAAGCGCCCACCCCCACGCCGCCAGCCACCACTGCCGCGCCTACCCCAACGGCTGCCATGGGCGTTGTCACCGCCGCGCCTACCGCGGCCAGCAGCGGCGATAAGACCGCGCCCACCAATCGCCCCCCCGATATTAATCCGTTGACCGGCCTCAAAGTAACAGACCCAGCGGTGCTCAAGCGTCGCCCGATTATGGTGCGGGTCGGCAATGACCCAGGCGTGCAGCAAGTTGGCCTGGAAAAAGCCGACATCGTCTATGAGGAAATCGTCGAATGGTGGGTCACTCGCTTTACTGCTATCTTTCTCAGCCAGGATCCCGAAATCATTGCCCCCATTCGCTCAGCCCGGCTGATCAATTTGCAATTAGCGCCGCAGTATCAGGGCGCACTGGCCAACTCCGGCGGCTCCGATGAGGTGCGCTGGGAATTGTCGCAAAGTGACCTGGTTAATCTGGACGAATTTTTTAGCCCGCAGCCTTACTTTTATCGCGAAAATGAGGGCTGGCAGACTCGCCTGGCTTTTGATGCCGCGACTGCCCGCGACTACATGAAGGACGAAGACCTGGAAGCCGATGTCAAACTGCGCGGCTTTGTTTTTAGCCCCACGCTGGAGAGCAGCGATTTGCCCAAAGAGGCCGTCGGCGCGGCCAAAGAGGTCATCGTGCCCTATCCGCAGCAAACCAGCGAGGTCAAATGGCAGTACGACCCGACCAGCGGCAACTATCTGCGCTCGAAAACCGGCGAGCCGATGATCGATGCGGCTGGCCAGCAGCTTTCGGCCACCAACGTCATCATTTATTTTGCCGAGCATCAAGATACCGATATTGTCGAAGATAGTAACGGAGCCACCTCCATTCGCATCATCATCAATGGGCTGGGTACGGCCTGGCTGCTGCGCGATGGTCAGATTCTGAAAGGCAATTGGGAAACCAACGGTCGTGAGACGCCCAATTTTATATTCAACGATGGCCGCCCGATGCCGCTCAAACCGGGCAACATCTGGGTTGAAGTGGTGCCGCCCGACTACGAAATCGAGATTGATGGTGTGGCCCACGAGCGTCTGAGTGATGCTACCGGCCAGGCCACAACCGGCGCGACCAGTGGTGAGACAGAAGCCAAGCCAACGGCTGAGCCAGCCTCCACCGTCACGCCCACCCCGACCCCCATCGGCGCCCGGCCTGCGGCCACGCCAACGCCAGAGTAAAAACGTCATCAGAAATGGCTATAGCTCAGTCTATCGCCCGTCCGTTGCTTGAAGAATTGGCCAGACAGCCCTTTGTAGGACGAGTGTTAGGCCAATTTGAGCGAGCCTGTAATTTGGCAGACTTGGAAGGGCGGGTCATCGCTTTGACTCTGCCAGAGGTGGGCAACGGACCCTTCTCTATTGTGGTGGCCGGTGCTCCCGGCCTGTTCAGCCTGCTGGTGGTGGGTCAGCTCGCCATGGCCGACCGGCAGAGTCTGACAATTGGCAATTGGCGCGTCGGTCTGAGCGCCGCCAAAATCTGGGAGCCAAAACTAGCTTGTCCGGCTCAGCCGCTTAACCTTAGTTCAACCGTCGCCCAGATCATCAATTCCTATGCCGATTGGCCGCCTTTAACGGAAAACCTCTCTGCCCTCAGCCATCAGCGCCTGACTCAAGCCGCAGCTCAATTACATCAAGCTCTCATTGACGCCAATACAGGCCAAAGAGATGAAAAATTTGCGGTAGCGCTTGGTCAACTGGTCGGCTTGGGCAGCGGCCTGACGCCAGCCGGTGATGATTATTTGCTCGGAGTCATGGCGGCTTTATGGCTGGCCGGACAGCACGCGTTATTACCAGAGCTAGCCAAAGTAGCCGCTCCCCGCACAACTACGCTAAGCGCTGCTTTTTTGAGGGCGGCGGCGCAAGGCGAATTTATAGAACCCTGGCATATTCTGGCCCAGGCTCTTGGCGCGGGCAAGGCTGAGGCTGTTAGCCAAGCGATTGAATGTGTCGCCCAATTTGGGGCCTCGTCGGGGCGGGATGCTCTGGCCGGATTCGCTACCACCCTGTTAAGCTATGCTGGTGATTGAAACCCATCTGGACTGGTCTCGCAGCTAGCGTATGGATTCCGTAGAGTTAGCGTTAAGTAGGGATTCCAATCCCGTGTTATATTTGAACTATCAAAATGGTCAATAAGATCATTATGTTCTAAATGAACCAACCTAGGCCATAAGGCATGTTCATCTTCTCCTCCTTTTTAGAAACCCGGCGCAAGCGCCGGGTTTCTTTTTTATCTCAGCCCCAAATTATAAAATAGGCAAATAGTACTGAGTTTTCCGAGTTGCCCACTTTATGACGAGTCAATTTAAATTATTATGTCGAATAACTATTGCAATAAAATTAAAGAGTCGTTATAATTGTTTTAACATAAAAGCTTTCCATAAAAGGTTGACATAGTAAAATGAGAGATTATTATGTCGATCCAAAATTTATTGGCCGTTGGGCATGGGGATGACCACGGACAATAGAAGGGGAGGTGGCATTTAGAGAATCTATCATTATTGTCATCAGCTTTTTGGTCATACAGTTGGCAAAAAAGCACTGACTTCAATAAAGTAATTAAAACTTTTAGCTAAAGGATGCGGAAACAAAATTTTTATTTCCATAGGAGGAAAAATGACCCGAAGTCTAATCCTTAAGGCTCTAGCGATAGTTCTTGCCGTTGTGTTGTTGCAGTTGGCTGTAGCTCCTGAAAGTAAGGCGCAATCAGGTTACGGCGGCGGCGGTTGGGGCGGCGGCTTTTATTACACCGTCCATTACGGTGACACTTTGTTTGCCATTTGCCGCAAATTTGGGGTGGATCCTTACGAAATTGCCCGAGCCAATGGCCTGCCCAACCCCAATCACATCTATGCCGGCCAGGTTCTGTATATTCCGGCGGGTGGCTACTGCCCTCATTGTGGCAGAGATTATTATCCAAAGCCCTCTCCTAGCCGCTGGCCGGGGTGCGGGGACAAGTGCTATCAACAGCCCGTTCGCTGGCATGGCTGTGGTAATGATTGCTACCGACAAGGTTATGGCTACGATTACACCGGCTACTACTACGACGGCAACTACCCGAAGTACAACCGCTACAGCTATACCTGCGGTTATAATTACAACTGCTACTAAAACTTGTCGCTTCAGTTAAGGTCTGTAAAACTCTAAAAAGTATCTAATAAATTGACCTAAAAACAGACCTTTAATAATTGATATTGATAAAAAAGCTTGACCTTAAATGGGTCAGGCTTTTTTTGTTGGTTCAATTCATAAGGTAGCTTTCTTTGGTCCGCTGTGTTTGCCCAAATGAGCATAATTGATATAATTCTGGGTCGGAGTCAAGTTACTAGAGCTTACTTCAATAAACTTGACAGTAAGCGACTCAAGTTTATCATAGCGGCCTTGGCTGGCCGCTGATTACAAAACTGTTTATCAAGAGGGATAAGGAACTATTTAGCCGATGGATTATAAGGATTACTACAAAATTTTGGGTGTTGACAAAAGCGCCAGCAGCGATGACATCAAAAAAGCCTATCGTAAATTGGCCCGCAAATATCACCCCGATGTTAATCCCAATGATAAAGTTGCCGAGGAGCGTTTCAAAGAGATCAATGAAGCCAACGAGGTATTAATCGACCCCGACAAACGAAGCAAATATGATCGGCTGGGCTCCAGTTGGCAGGCTTATCAGCGAGCTGGCGGCCAGGGCGGCTTCGATTGGAGCGAATGGGTCACTGGGGCCAATCGGGGCGGTTATGTGGACCTGAACGATATTCTAGGCGGCAGCGCTCGTTCCGGCAGCTTTTCCGATTTTTTTGAGGCCATTTTCGGGACGATGGGACAAGCCCGAAGCGCGCCCCGGCAGGGACAGGATTACACCCAAAAAGTTGAAATTTCGCTGGAAGAAGCCTTTAATGGCGCTTCGCGTGTCCTGCGTGTCGGCGGCCGCCGGATCGAAGTTAAGATTCCGCGTGGCGCTAAAAGCGGCACTAAAGTGCGGGTGCGCGGCGAGGGCGCCGAAGGCGCGGCCGGCGGCCCCAAGGGCGACCTTTATCTTGAAATCGAGATAGCGCCGCATCCCACCTTTGAGCGGGTCGGCGATGACATTTACACCGAATTGCCGGTCGATTTATACACCGCTGTCCTGGGCGGTGAAGCGACCGTGCCGACCTTCAAGGGCAAAATCAAGTTGAGGATTCCGCCCGAAACCCAATCGGGCCGAACCTTCCGGCTCAAGGCTCAGGGTATGCCCCACCTGAAGCAGCCGGACGAGCGCGGCGACCTGTACGCCAAGGTGGTCGTTCAGTTGCCGCAAAATTTAACCCCAGAGGAAATCGCCCTCTTTGAAGAATTGGCCGATATGCGTGGCTTATAACGAGGTTAAAGCGTGCTCGATAATCAAGCTGCCACCGCCCCTGACCAACCGATCTATGTTATCAGCGTGGCGGCCAAAATGATTGGGCTGCATCCTCAAACCCTGCGCCACTACGAAAACGTCGGCCTGGTGGTCCCCGAACGGAGTGAAGGCAACATTCGGCTCTACTCCCCGGCTGATATTGACCGGCTACGCCAGATTAGCCGCCTGACCGACGAATTGGGGGTGAATCTGGCCGGGGTGCAGGTTATTCTGGATATGCGCGAACGGCTGGAGCAGTTGCAATGGGAGATGGAGGCCAGACAGGCCGAACTGGAAGCCGAAATAGCCCGCTTACGCAAGCGCCTGATCGACGGCTAATGAGCGCGCAATTGAAAACACCGCTTCCTGCTCCTCCAGTTGCCGACAGCCCTCCGCCAAAAACCAGCGGGATGGCCCACGCCGCTGCCCTGATTGCCGCTGGTAATGTTGCCAGCCGAATTTTGGGCCTGGCCCGAGAAACGGTCATCGCCAACCTGTTTGGAGCGACCGGCATGGTCTCGGCTTTCCGCGTTGCCCAGATCATCCCGACTATGCTCTACGATTTACTCGTGGGCGGCATGGTCAGCAGCGCCCTGGTGCCTATTTTTTCGGAACAGGCGGAGCGCGACCGGGCCGGCTTGTGGCATCTGGCCAGCTTGGTGCTGAGTCTGGCCGTCGTCGTTTTGGGGGTAATGGTCCTGATGATCGAGCTGGCCGCACCGCAGGTAGCTTTTCTCATGGCCGGCGGCTTCGACCCGGAATTACTGGCGGCAACGGCCCGCTTGATGCGGATCACCACCCCGGCAGTCCTTTTTCTCAGCCTCTCCGGCATTATCACCGGCTTGCTCTATGCCCTTAAACGTTTTGCCCTGCCGGCCTTTACCGCCGCTATTTTCAACGCCACCATTGTCGGCGTGGCCCTGGTCGGGGCGCTGGTGTTGCATTGGGGCATCGAGGCGCTGGCAGTTGGGTTGCTTTTGGGCGCGCTGCTGCAAGTCGCGCTGCAATTGCCGGGCCTGCATGATGCCCGCCTCCGTTTTGTATTTGACCTTCATCACCCTGTCTTGCGCCGCCTCGGCAAACTGTATCTCCCGGTCATTTTGGGGCTGGTCATCAGCCAAGTAGCCATTGCCCTGGACCGCAACTTTGCCTCGCGCACCGGCGAACAAAGCATTGCCTGGATGCAATACGCTACCACTATTATTCAATTTCCGCTCGGCCTGATTTCGGCGGCCATCTCCCTGGCCATTCTGCCGACCCTCTCCAGGTTGGCTTCAACCGCCGGCGAAAGCAGTCCCAGCCTGACCGAATTTATGGACACCCTGGCCACCGGCCTGCGGTTAGTCCTGGTGCTGATCATTCCGGCGACGGTGGCCCTGTTTATTTTGGCTGAACCGGTGGTGGCGCTGCTCTTTCAACACGGCGCTTTTACCGCTGTCTCCACCCAGCAAACGGCGCTGGCCCTGCGCCTCTATCTCTTCGGGTTAACTTTTGCGGCCATTGACCAGCCCCTCATTTTTGCCTTTTACGCCCGCCAAAATACGCTCACCCCGGCCTTGGTCGGGCTGCTGGGGGTCGGGTTTTATCTCGTCGCTGCCCTGCTCCCCACCTTGGCCCGGCCCATGCAAATGACCGACCTGGTTTTGGCCAACAGCGTCCAACTGACCGGCCACGCCCTGGTGATGCTCTGGCTGGTCAACCGGCTGACCCCGCTGCGCGGGCAAGGGCTTGGCCCAACGACGTTCAAGGCCATAACAGCTTCGCTGGTGATGGGCGTTGGCTTATGGCTGGGCCTGCCCTGGATGCAAACCTGGCTGCCGGCCGACAGCTTGATGGCCGAGGTGACGCTGGTCAGCCTATTGAGCGCCCTGGGTGGCGGAGTCTACCTGCTGGTTTTGTACCTGCTGCGGGCCCAGGAATTATCGTTGTTGAATACTTTCCTCAAGAGTTTTCTACCCAACCGCGCCTTATATTTTGCTTGTTGGGTCCGGTCTCGGACCTCTCTCTACAACGATTCCTCTCAAATACCTCGTTTGACAAAAACGACCCCACACTTTACAATAAACACGTGACATAATATCCGACCGCTAACTGATGACGGCTGACCGCCACAGATATGCTTGACAAACTAATGATAACGGTCGTTGGTCTGCGGTCAGCGGTTTTTGAGGTGGCTATGTTTGGCAAACGCAAGCTGGAAGATTTGAGCGTTGAAGAGTTAGAAAAAGCGCTGCTGATTAAACGGCGACAGTCCCGCCTGGAACGCTTTCAACGCCTGTCCAGCGCAGGCCACTCGACGAATGAAGCTTTGATAGGCCAGGATGCGCCGCCGGCCGGTCCCGCTGCATCAGCCCAGCCCCCCGCCCCCTGGACCGGTCCCGCCCCGATTGCTGCTTCCGGCTTCCAAACTGCCACGGTTCAACCCTTGCGAGGCGTCTTTGGCCAACGTAAAACCAACCCCAGCCGGCCGCAAGAACGCAGCCGTTCCAAAAAAATTAGAGATGGGTTGCTGTTGGGTTTGGAGGTAGTGGCGCTGCTAGGTTTGGTGGCGGTACTGGTCACCTCATATCTGAATCTCAAAGAATTAAACGCCGAAGTGTCGCAGGCTCAGCAGAGCGCCCTCAAGCAGGAACTCCCCACGCCCACGCTCGCCCCGCCCCCCATTGCCTTGAACCGTCTGCCTGGCGGCCACACCCCACCCACCTCCCCCGGCGGGGCCGCCCCCGATGTGCCGCTGCACTTGCAGCAGTGGGTACAGGCGTCCGCTTCAGGCGCGTCAGCCGTGCCAATCGAGGTCAAGCCGTCGGCCAACAGCCCCACCCGAATTGTCATCCCCAAAATCAACGTAGATGCGCCCATCATCAACGGCGTTACCTGGGAAGATTTGAAGCAGGGCGTCGGCCACCTGCCCGGCAGCGCCAACCCCGGCGAGCGGGGTAACCTATATTTGGCCGCCCACAACGACATTTTTGGCGAGATTTTCCGTTACCTGGAAAAATTAGAGGTGGACGATGAATATTTCATCTATGCCGGGGAGCAAAAATTCCGCTACGTGGTCAAAGAAAAGCGTATCATTAACCCCACTGATATTGAAGTGATGCTGCCCACCACCGAGCCGGTGGCTACGCTTCAAACCTGCTATCCCTATCTGATTGATACGCACCGCCTCGTCATCATCGGCGAATTAGCCGAATAAACAGCCAGGTGCTATAATCCAGTTTTGTGTGATAAATTGAGTAGGGGCAGGTTTACGACCTGCCCCTACTGATGATTAAAAAGGTTAACTATGGCTAAAAGATCCCGTCGCGAACGACGCTTAGATGTAGAGAAACAAAAGCAGATTACCCCCAAAGCTGCACCGGTTGGGTCACCTGCCGCTGAGATGGAAGCCCCCCTGAAAACGGAGGTGTTCAGCCCTGAAGTGACCAAGCCAGTTCAAGCCGGCGCGCTGAACAATCGCAAAGCTGCTGTTATTAACTTTGCCCACGAATACTTTTACGTTTACCACGAACTGACCACTATTCTGATCATCACCGCCATCATGTTTGCGGTGATGGTTGGGTTGGCGTTTGTTATTTAGCCACAGTCGCCCGCTGCCGGCGTAATTCCTCTAAAATAGCCTCAAGCCGCTCTAACATCATTCAAGGCGCTCATAGGGTACTATTGCGCCAAATAATCGTAACCTGGCTACGAAAAATCGGAGACCCGGCCGCTGCTTATAAATAAGCCTGGATTCTATCCTTGAGTTGATCTCCCCAGCGCGTACCGGCATCCCACTGCAAGCCGGGACTCTGGGTGTTGACCAATTCCTTGTAGCCAAAAACGGCTTGCAAGGACAGGTTAAATTGACGCAGCAGCCAGGCAATCAACTGAGCGCCGGCCTCAATTTGGGCCGGGCTGGGGCTGGTTTGAGTGAAATCTCCGGCGAAACATACGCCGAGGGAGATGGGGTTATAATCGCCGGCGTGCGTAGCGACTGTGGTCTGTTCATTTGTCTGTTGAAGCTGCCCGTCGCCCGTGATAAAGTAATGATAGCCAATACCCGGCCAACCCTGTTTGTCCACCCGATGGGCAGCAATGCGATCTGCGTCAACGGTAGGGGCCACGGCAGTATGATGGACCACAATCATTTGAATCTCGCTCAAGGGACGCGTCGCAAATTGTTTGTTGGGATCCCGTTTCAATTGATCGGTGATATTTTGAATAGGCGGCGCGGGTTTGGCGACAGGCGGAGGCGGAGCGACCGGCCCACCGGGTGTCGGGGTCTGGGAGCCGGTAGCCGTCTGAGCCAACAATTGCTGCACTTGCGCCTGGAGTTGAGCTTGCTGGCCGGACCACTGCTGCACTTGCGCCTGTAATTGAGCCATTTGAGTTTGGAGCTGCTGCACCGAACTTTGCAGGCTGGCGATTTGAGCCAGGAGTTGGGTTAAATCCTGACCAGCCGGCGCGGGGGTAGGAGTCACCGGCTGGTCTGGTGGGGGCGG
>CAZRYD010000109.1:0-8595 GCA_964604225.1 uncultured Caldilineaceae bacterium | reverse complement strand
TTGTCGCTAAATTTGCTAAGGATCGTGCGATAGTAACGCCGCAAAAATTCGGCCACCTGCTCGCGGTTATTACCCAGGTCTTCCTCTTTGACCCCCATTTCGGTAATCCAGACCGGTTTGCCCTGGCCAGCTTTATAATAGTTATTGAACAAATTGCCAAAATAGCCAAAGGCCCAATTAGGGTTGGGCCAATCCGGTTCGGGACGCTGGCCGTAGGGGTGAAAGGCGACAATGTCGGCGGGCAGGCTGCCCCCCTGAGACTGGATCACTGTGGTTAACCAACTGGGGTTGCCGGAGGCCAGGCCGGCGGTGACAATCAAAGCCTGCGGATCGACGGCCTTGATGGCATCGCGGGTGCGGCGCAGCATCCGGCCAAAAACCGCCTCCCGCAACGTGGGCGAATAACCGGGATGCACCGGGTGATCCGGCTCATTCCAAACCTGAAAAGCAGGACGAACGGGCTGGAGGAGTTGTGCAATTTGGGCGGCGCGATTGGCAAAGCGATTGATATAATTGTCCCAATCCCCATCGGCTGCATCGGGGGCAGGTTTGTTGGGGTAAGTGTCGTAAGTCAGGATGACCAGCGACCCCATACCGGCGTTGCGATAAGCCCTGGCCTTTTGACTGTAAAAGGAGGCTTTGTCTGGGTCAACCTGATCCCCGCCGCTGGAGTCGTAAAAGGTGAAGCGGACCATCTCCACGCCGAGTTGTTGTAGCTCGGTTGGGTCCGGGTTGCCTTTGGGGTTGTTGGGATCAATGTTGAGACTGTACATAACCTGCTGCCCCTTTGCTTGAAAAATTGGTATAACTTCAGTTTACTATAACTACATTAAATCAGTCAATCAGGTTATCGCAATTCATTCAGTCTTACTCATCCCACAAGCTCTTCAACGTCTGCGCATCAAAAGGATTCTGCTTCTTTTTCAGTGCGGCAATCCAAGCCTCTCGTTCAGATCGAAGATCTTCTCGGCTATTGGTTTGTTTTGACCACTCTACAAAGAATTCAAAATCCTTTATGGCTCCCGCAGTATTCCCTGTCAAAGCCCGCGCTAACCCTCGGCTGTCGTAGATTTGACCATCGTCCGAAGCTAACTTAACGGCCCGATCGCAAGCGTCCATCACGTCGGCAGCGTGATCCAACAAACTACCAAACCAACATGCGGAATTAGCGTAGTTGGCGGCATTATCAGGGTCAAGTTCACCGGCTTGGTCGAAATCGGCTATAGTACTTTTATAATTGCCCGTTTGGGCATAAGCATGTCCCCGGCTTTTATAATATTCGGCCTGGTTTGGGTCTTGTCCAATGGCTTGATTGAATTTCTCGATAGCTTGGTCATATTCTTTTTGATCATAGAAGGTCAACCCCTGGTCATAATCACGACGAGCCTGCCCTTCGATAGCCAGTCGGTCTGCCTCTTTCGTCATGTCCGTGTCAAGAGCGGCTGTTGTCGGATTTAAGTCAAGGGTGGAATCTAATTTTCGTAGATATTCGAATTGAACGACAGCCGATTCTTTCTGACCTGCGCGAGCCAGGTCTTGAGCGGCTTTAAGGACGGTGGGATGGATAGGCCAATCTTCACAGGTTTTGTGATAGGCAGCATTGGGGAAAAATTGGTTCCACTCCAGCCAGGTGAGATTTCGAGCAGCCAGCCGGCAGGCACGGGTTTGCCATGACTTAAGATTAACATCCCAGAGGTTAGTGACTCCATCGAGGCCGGCGGAAGCCAGTGTTTGGTCATCCGGGCTAAAAGCTATACTTGTCACATCATCCTTATGCGCTCCCAGGGGTGGAGCGACTCGCTGGCCAGTGGTCACATCCCAGAGAATAATTTTGTCATCTTCGCTGCCAGAGGCCAGGATGTGGCCATCGCTGATAAAAGCTAGGCTGGTTACTGTCCCAAAGTGATCCGTTAGCGGAGGAAACTTAGGCTGCTTGGTGGCAACATCCCACAGAATAATTGTATCATCCTCACTACCGGAGGCTAGGGTCTGACCGTCGGGACTGAAAGCCAGGCTGGTTACGCCAAACTCGTGACCTTCCAGAGGGCGGCCAATGGGTTTGCCGGTAGCCGTATCCCACAAAATGATGGTATCATCAGCGCTACCAGAGGCCAAGGTTTTACCATCAGGACTGAAGACGACGCTGTTTACCGCATCAGTGTGAGCGGTGAGGGTTTGACTAATCATCGGGCTGACGGCGAAGTTCCACAAAATCACGGCTCGGTCATCACTACCGGACGCCAACATGACTTTACCTGACACATCACTAAAGGCTACGCTGTTCACTTGGTCAGTATGACCAACGAGGGGAGCATAGACTTCACCAGTCGCTACATTCCACGACAATATCTCACCATTATCACTGCCCCCAACCAGTGTTTGGCCATTCGAAGCGAAAACAAGGCTGGTCACCTGGTGCTCGCTATCGAGAGTGGTCTTATGTGTATTGCTGCTCACGTTCCATAAAACGATGGTACTATCTGCTTTGCCGCCAGCCGAGGCTAAGACTTTGCCATTGGGGCTAAAAGCCAGACTGTTGATTTGGCTAGCAGGGCCAGTGAGGGGCTGATCACGCAAGGGTTGGTCCGTCTGTACATTCCACCACCTAATCGTTCCATCCCGGCTACCTGACAACAAGATTTGATCTTCGCCTGGAACGAAAAGTACATTATATATAGCTAAGTTGTGACCCTTAAGAGGGGGACCTTTGGCTGTACCGCTGGTTACATCCCATAATCGAATGGTTTTGTCTAAACTACCCGACGCCAGGGTACCTCCATCTTGGCTAAAGGCCACTTGCATCACAGAATCTTTATGACCCTTGAGTTGGTGGAGCAACCGGCCGGTGGCTACATCCCATAAAATAATCGTGGTATCCTGGCTACCGGAAGCTAGCGTCTGGCCATCTGGGCTGAAGACCACGCTAATTACTCCTTTCTCATGCTGCCCTTCAAGCTGGCGAATAATCTGGGCAGTGGCTAGGTTCCACAACACGATGGTACCATCTTCACCGGCGGAAGCTAGGGTTTGGCCGTTAGGACTAAAAGCCACACTCCAGACCGAGCCAGTATGGCCAGAGAGGGTAGTACTAAGGGGGTGGGTGCCAGTAACATTCCACAAAATGACCCGACCATCAAGCCCACCAGAGGCTAGAAGGCGATCATCTTGTGGATTGAAGGCAACGCTCCAGACACCCTCGGTGTGTCCAGCAAGGGGCTGGTTCCATTGCTGACCAGTGGCGGCATCCCACAAAAGAACCTGCTGATCATCACCGGCTGAAGCCAATAGCTGGCCCTTCGGGTTAAAGGCTAGACTATTGACCCGGTTAGTGTGACCAGTCAGGGACAAAGGTTGCCAGTTGTTGACCGCACTACTTAAAACTATAACACCTCCGTCGCCGCCATAAGCCCAGGCATTGCCATTTGGGCTGGCAGCTATGCTGGTTATTTGTTGGGGATGAGTGGTCAGGGTCTGGGCTAAACGCTGGCGAGACGTCACATCCCACAAAATGACGGCGCCATCATCGCCTCCGGAGGCCAGGGTTTGTCCATCCGGGCTGAAGGCGACGCTCCGCACCCAACTGTGGTGACCGGCGAGTCGGTCGCTCTGGCCAGTAGTTAAATCCCATAAAGAGATAGTCTTATCCGCGCTGCCAGAGGCCAACCAGTGGCCATCTAGGCTGAAGGCCAAACTAAAGATAGTCGCTGCATGTGCAATTACTGTGTCTTTCTGTTGACCTGAGGAAACATCCCATAGAGTAATTTTATCATAACTAGCAGCAGCCAGAATCTCGCCCTTAGGTGGCCTGAAAGCTAAGCTGGTCACCCAGTTATCAACCACGCCGAGGGTGTGACTAATTGGTTGGGACCTGCTCAGATCCCATAAGAGAATGGTTTGGTCTTCCCCGCCGGAGACCAGGATTTCCCCTTTGGGGCTGAAGGCCAAACCCCTTACATCATCAGTATGGCCGAGAAGAGGCTGGCCAATAGGTTGGCCCGTCGCCACCTTCCAAAGCCGGATCGTTTTATCCCGGCTGCCTGAAGCCAGAATTGTCCCGTCGGGGCTAAAGGCTAGAGCATCAATACAATCGGCATGCCCGGCCAACTGGTAGAGTCGTTTATGGGTGTCTGCATCCCAGAGGATAATAGTATTACAACCACCGGAGGCCAAGATTTGAGCCTTAGGGCTAAAGGCAACACTCAAAATATTGTCGCCGAAACGACCAGCAAGAGGAGATCCGTTGGGCTGGGCAACAGCCTGGCCATTGAGCAACTCCGCTAGGGGGGGCACATGCCACAATCTGAGGGTATCATCTGAACTGACTGAAGCTAAGGTTCCACCGTCAGGGCTAAAGGCTACTCCATTGACTCCCTGACGATGTCCTTGCAGATAAGCAACAAGGTGGGGACTGGCTTCCAAGGCGGCGGTCAAACTGCCCATCACCTGCGCCCCAGTCATTTCTTTGCTGGCTTCTACACTCAATAGTAAGGCTTGGTCAAGGTTGTCCAGATGATTCAAAGTTTGCGCCGCAAGTTGATTGGCCTGGGTGATTTTAGTTAGGTCTTCAGCACGGTTACGTTCAGTTTCAGCGATGGTTTTGGCATTCTGAGCAACACCACGTTCCCTAATCGCCTCACAAAGGGTGCAAAGGATGACACAGAAAAGAAGGCTAAAAATAATACGAAGTCGACGAACCTGTCTGCGCTTCTGTTTGATGACCTCTCTAGCCTCTTGGGAGGCAATCAAGAACTCCTTCTCCGTGTCAGTTAATACATCTGGATGGTCTTTGGCCCACTGCTCAGCCTCCTTCAAGCTATAATCACGTAGGAGTAGATCACCTGGCCGCTTTCTCTTATCCCATAAGTCAGCCTGCCGCTGGAGAGTGCTCAAGTTTTGTTCAAACCATTTAGTATTTCTGGTTTGGATCGGCTCAATTAGGCGGTCGTGGGTCAACTCATACCAGGTATTCTGCCCACGCCGTTCGGTCCGGATGAGACGGGCTTCGCACAGGATATCTACAGCGGTATTAGGTAGCCCCCCTGTTTCATTTTCTTTCTGTTGAACCAGACCTCGGGTTCGCGACGGAGTGATAAGGTAAGTGTCAACCCAGGCACGCAGGTGACGCTCGCTCAGGGTAGGATATGTAGGCAGGACTTTTTTTAGGCAATCCTCGTAGAAATCAGTCAGAGCCTGATTGACATTGCCCGCTTCTCCTAGATCTTCTTCTAGAATAATTTTCCGATCAGACGGCAGGCGATCCCACAGCCGCCGGCAGACAATCTGTAGGTGAACCGGCTCGACGTATTGTCCGAATAGGGGGGAGGAATGGCCAAGTTGGAGACGGCGCAGATCATTAATTAGAATCGTAGCCACATCTTTGGCAAAGGTGCGGCCATATAACGCGGCCGGTTTTTTGACAGCTTCCAGAGCCGCTTTATACTCTAAACGCTCCAGGTAAAGGCGAGCGCGTAGTTTGTCTGGGAGCAAATGGACATAGGGGGTCAGGGCAGCTACATAATCCTCGCGCATTACCAGTACAATCCACAAGCGATCATCATCCTCCAGAACCTCCCGAAGTTGTTTAAAGAATCCCTCTCGTCTGCCCCATGCCTCTAGATGGGTAGTAAAAATCTCCTCAAACTGATCAATAATGAGAACACGAGGTGGGGGTTCACCACCATCAAAATCGGTAGGCTGATTGTAGTTATCAGTTGGCCTAGTAAACGCAAGGCTATGTAGGAAATCTTTGAGAGTAACATTGGGGTTGGGCAAGGGATTGGCATTCAGGTTCTGTTGGCTTAAACTGCTCTGGAGATTGTGGATAAAGATATTGTCAACTTTGCCGTCCGATGGCGGAGTAATACCGACTCGGCCAATAGGCAGGACTTTAAATCCCTCCTCCTCCAGATCTGGAATCAAGCAGGTGTTAATCAGGGAGCTTTTACCCGCGCCAGACTGGGCATAAAATAAAACTAGCCGTTCAGCGATCACCAGGGCCAACAGGTTTCTGGCCTCGAGCTTACGACCAAAGAAGAGGTCACGTTGTTCTCGGGTAAAGGTGTAGGGGCCAACATAAGGATTAATACGGATGTCATTCATGCGGTTCGACTCCATTCATTCCATTTTTGCCACAGCACATTGATAAAGGTATCCGTGCTGCCCCATTCAACTTTAAAACTGCCCTCTTTTTTCTCGAAGTATTGCTGTAAATATGCCTGCGCCTTCTCACGATCGGTAATGCCGCCCTGCTCGGCCGGGTCGAGTTGAATAGCCACATTGATCGGCCGCAGGGAGCTAGGTTTGATAACACTGCCAAAAAGAACCCTCAGATCCCAATCTTGGAGGCGATAACCCAACAAAAGCAAGGATGACTGGGTCAAGGCTTGCCGCAAACTGTATGGGATCAAGTCAGGATCCTTAGCGAGGTTAACCAAAAAATTCATGTAATCATCTTCACTTAAAACTAATGTGGCGGGTTGCTCCTCCAGGCCGTGTAAATGATAGACTAATGGTTCCCTGGGTGTTGGGGTGAATCCCAAATTCTGGGGGAGTTCGGATAAAATGGGTTTGATGAGATCAAACCAACAGCAAATCTCTGTACGGGGAGACTTGTTCTCGCCTTCCAAGGCGCGCTCCATGAAATTGTAGTAACTGGTGGTGACATAAATGGGTAAAGGCAGCTTGGCCAACAAACGAAGTGGATCGGTTTGCCCGACTTTGAATTTGGGATAACCTAACTCGCAAGCAATCTCGGCAAAACTTGCTTTGGGTAACCGACTTCTTAGTTCCTCAATCAGGTCTGCCGATACATCCTCATCATCTTCGGTCAGTTGTAATAGACACTTCTTTAAGAAATCGAGGTGCTGAATCTTAGCTTTTTCTTTGTGGCCGTCATTCTTAATCAGATTATAGACCGCCACCCGGGCTAATCTATTTTTGTCAAGAAAGGGGTATTCAAGTATTCTGGCCCACAGAATGGACAATTCTTCGTCAACGGTCTTAGGCACGAGTGGATCTGTGGTGTCTTTTTGAACTACGCCCAGCACATAATCGTCGTTAATATCAAAAATACGCTCATTTCTGACCGAATTACCAATAATCGGAATAATTTTCCCCTTCTCAATCTGTTGGTTAAGGTCTTCCCAAAGGTCATTTGCCGGTTTCGTTGACAGTTTCGTCAGATCAATTGTATCAGAGAGTGACTTTTTTCTTTTTGGTTCGGTCATCGCGGTCTATTCTGCCTCCGCCTTGGAAATTTAGGTCTAGTATATCACAAAAAGAGACCGGCAAACATTTCAATTTGATGCCAATATTATTCGGTTGGCAATTGTTTAGACGGGGCTAAATTATCAACACGACCCGGAAGCCATGTCGCATATAGGGTGGCCCCGGCTTGTCGGGAGCGTAACTATAGCGGGCGCTGCATCTTAATTGAATAATTTTATCAGCCGCAGCTCCGCCACGATACACCCGGAAGATATGACTCTTGGCCTTCAAATTCTCTCGCCCGTCGTTGGCCCAGGGGTAACGCAGTTTTGGATCGGGTTCAGAACGCTTCTCGCCCCAGAGCGTACTGGTCCACTCCCGCACATTACCGACCAGATCGTAACAACCAAACTCGCTCTGTGCTGGATAAGCGTCAACTGGCGTAATTTTATTGCTATCGTAATTACAACGACCCATCTCCCACTCATTACCCCAGGGATAGACCCGCCCATCGCTTCCCCTGGCCGCTTTTTCCCACTGCGCCTCCGAGGGCAAAGTATAAATCTTGCCGGTTTGCTCACTTAACCATTGGCAATAGGCCAATGCCTCATACCAGGTGACGCCCATCATTGGATGATTGAGTTTGTCGGCCGGGGGCTTTTGCCCCTCCCAACCCGACTCAGGGGCAACCAGTCGCCCTGTTTGCTGAATAAATTCGGCATATTGCTCGTTGGTAATGGGATATTTGCCAATATAGTACTCTGGCAGCTTAACTTCACCTTGGGGTGTTTCGTAGGCAGGGATATTTTCACTCGGCTGGCTACCCATTAAAAACGGACCGGCCGGAATGAGGACCGTTTCCGGCTCAAAAGGCAAACGTGGTGTTTCTAATTTGACCTTATCCAGATCAAGTTGCTCAACATAGCGGGGATTGAGCAAATAGGAGCGCAAAGCTGCTTTTAGCTCCTGCAATCCGGTTTCGGTCAGTTCCGTTGAAAAGGCTTGCTTGATTAGTTCAATGGCCTCGACATGATCCTTAATTTCATTGAGCAAGTCCACGGGTGCATTGCCGCCATGTTTGGCCTCTCTTTCTTGCAGCTCGCGCAGATTTTCGTCGGTTCTCTTAAGTAGCTGCTTGAGTGTGATCATCGCCAAATACCCTATCTCAATCAATTTAGTTATAGTGAAGCGGGAATAGCCAATTATACAACAAATAGCGACGATGTGCTATAGTTTTGGGGAATTTGGAGATTTTTTACATGTGGGAAATGGAGACAACCACCGGCAGCGTAAACCAAAAGCGGCTGCCTCGACCCGGCACGCCCTCGCTCTCCACGCCGATGTGGCCGCCTTGGGCCTCAACCAATTGCTTGGCAATGGCCAGCCCCA
>CAZRYD010000108.1:12924-18588 GCA_964604225.1 uncultured Caldilineaceae bacterium | reverse complement strand
GGTCTTCATTGGGCCGGAGGGCGGCTTCACTGCGGCGGAGGCAGATTTGGCCCGCGAGGCCGGAGTCCGGCTGGTCACTTTGGGGCCGCGCATTCTGCGGGCCGAAACCGCCGCTGTGGCTGTCTGTGCGGCGATTTTTTATGAAATGGGGGCCTGGAACGTTGACATCCCCCCCGTCACCCGCTAAAATGAGAGCAGTGAATAAAATCGAGACCTCTTGTCATTTTTGCCAAGTATGAGCAACGAAGCTTTTATTCTTTACATCGACGATGAACGGCCCACGCTTGACCTGATTGGCCAGGCGCTCAAATTAGCGGGCTATAACATTACCGGCGTCATTTCGGGCGAGCAGGGGCTGGCCTTGATGCGCGAGCGCAAGCCTGACCTGGTGCTGCTTGATTTGATGATGCCCCAGTTCAGCGGTTGGGATGTATACCGGGCTATGAAAACCGAGCCGGCTTTGGCGGATATTCCGGTGATTATCATCACCGCCAGAGTGCTCTCGCGCGACCGTATTCTAGTCGAAGGGCTGCCGCCCGTAGACGATTACATTACCAAGCCCTTCGACGTAAAACAATTGATCCGGTCAGTGCAGCAACTTTTGCCGCCGGCGGCTTGACCGGCCGCGGGTCTGTCCCAATTTTTGGGGAGACCCTAAAGGTTTTCAAAACCTTTAGGGTCTGCTACCCTAGGGATGGATCCCTGGCTGCTTAAACTTTTGACATCCCTCGCCGCTCACATTAAAATAGTTCTGGTCAGTATGACGCTTTGTTGATAAATTTGCCAGGGGAAGAGATATGGCTCAAGAACCTCACATCCTTTACATTGAAGACGAACGGGCTGCCTTTGATCTGGTCAGCCAGGCTCTCAAACCGTTGGGTTATCGAGTGGTCAGAGCTACCTCCGGCCAGCAGGGTTTGACGATGCTGAAAAAGCAGAAGCCGGACTTGCTGCTGCTAGATTTAATGATGCCCGACATCAATGGTTGGGATGTCTACCGGGCCGTAAAAAAGGATGAGAATTTGGCCGATATGCCCATCATTGTAATTAGCGCCCGTCTCTCCGAACACGAGCGAACGATCATCGCCGACCTGCCCCAAGCCGATGCCTACATCGTCAAACCGTTTGATGTGGAGCAGGTCATTCGGGTTGTGCAAAAATTTGTGTAAGAGGACATGCTGACAAACCAAGCGTTCATTGTCTGGCTAAAAAAAATTCTCTATGCTTTGCTGTTGGTCTGTGTCGGCGGCGTGGGGCCGCTGATCTACATTGACGCCCTCTCTCCCCACCTGGGTGTGCGAACTTACCATATCGCTATTTTTGAGTCGGGGCGGGCGCGCCAACCGTCTGCCTTGCCCGCGACACTGCGGGGGTTATTACTGTACCAACGCTGGCTGGCCCAAATCTCCGGGCAGACCGACTGGCTGAGCACACCGCCAAAAGCCGCCGCCGGCCTGGCCCGTTTCTTTGAGTCAGACCTGAGTCAGGGCTACCTCTTAAACACGGCCCGCTTCACTATTTCCGCCGGCAGCTTGCCGGTCAGCCGGATTTCTCTCGCCGCGCTCATCGGGCGGTCGGCCTGTCTGGCCCCACCCGAAAAACCCCCGTCTTTTTCCCCTATTTAAACAATTTTAGATACCATTTCAGCAGCGGCTGCCGGATGGTAACGCTTCTGGTAACGATCAGGAGATGCTTAGCGGTTAAACTGGAGTTAATGGCTCCTGAGCGTAGCCGGCCGCAAAACGCTGCCTGGACCAACTCGGATCATCTTTCGACCGACTTGTCCGTGCTGCTTCTGTCTATTCCCTGGAAACGATAAAGAGGAGAGCCATGCTTAAAAATAAAATCAAGGTGTTTTGGCTGGTCGCCCTGCTCACGACTCTAAGTTTGCTGAGTGTGAGCTGCCTGGGGGCTTCGGCGCACGAATACAAAGGTGGGGTTCTTGAGCCGCCGGCTCCTTTGCCAGATTTTGCCTTGAAGGATGTCCACGGCCAATTATTTCATCTAAGTCAGGTTAAGGGCGATATTGCCCTGGTGTATTTTGGTTATACTTTCTGCCCGGATGTCTGCCCGCTGACCTTGGCCGAGGTTAGGCAGGCTCTGACCGGTTTGAAGACGGGCCGGGAACGGGTCCACGTTATCTTTGTTTCGGTTGATCCGGAACGCGACACGCCGGAGGTTTTGAGTCGCTACCTAGCTGCTTTTGACCCAACCTTCATTGGTTTGAGCGATGATTTTGAGAAGGTCAAAGAAGTGATGAAGCCCTATGGCGCTTTTGCCGAAAAAGAAAGCGCTCCTGACTCGGCGGCCGGCTATTTGGTCAGCCACAGCGCCCGGCTGTTCCTGGTCGATCCGCAGGGCCAGTTGCTGTTGACCTATCCCTACGGCTTTGAAGTGGACGATTTGCGCAGCGACCTGGAATATATCTTGCAGCAAGAGAAATTATAACTATAAACAAGGGGGGCTACGATGTCTGAAAACAAAAACCAAATCATTCGTTCTATTTGCGTCATCACGATTGCTCTGGCGGGGTTGGTGCACCTGCTTATCGCACCGCTGCATTACGCCCATGCCCCGGCTCACGGTATTTTCTTTGCTGTGGCGGGCCTGGTGCAATGCGCTTGGGCGGTGGCCTTCTGGCGCAAGCCTGGGCCGATCCTCTATCGCCTTGGTCTGACGCTGTCAGGCGGGCTGGTGGTCTTATGGCTCCTGACCCTGGTGTTGGGAGCTCCGTTTGGTGGTCATGAGCTGAGCAATGTTGATGCCAACGCCATCGTCTGCAAAATTAGCGAATTAGCCGGACTGGTCTCGCTGCTGGCACTGGCTGTGCAGGGGGGACAATTGGCTGCTATAGGCAAATTATCTATGCCCCGCTTGGCCAGTGAGGCGCTCATTGTGTCTATGCTGGCCGGGGTGGTGTTTTTTGGTCTGGGTAAGTTCGCGGAACCTTTGTTCCCGCAGTGGCAGCACGGGGTGGAGCACGCCGCCGAACACGGGGAACATGAGCACGCCGCGGAGCACAACCAGGATCAGGGCGACAACAGTGCGCCTGGCGCATCGGAGCACACCGTGGAACATGGCGATCATGACATGGGACACGGCGAGCACGAGCACGCCAACAATTGAGGGTTTCGACATCCCCTTAACGCAAAAATAACTGTGCTCAAAGCCGGACAAAATCTGCTGTTGAATAAACGCTTGTGGCAGCTACGCCAGGTGCAGCCGCTGCAAGGGCGTAATTGGGAACTTGAGGCCGTTGGGGTATCGGAGGCCGCTTTGGGCCTGACCCGCCAGATGAAGGCCATTCTGTACGGCGATGATCTGTTCATCCAGCAGCGCCAGCTTGATTATTGGCACGGCCAGCTTCAAACGGATTGGGTGGAAACCGAGCGTGGTCCGGCCCTTAACTGCCAGCCAGCCACCTGGCTCGACCTGCTGGCTAGCCATACCCGCCACCCTCCTCTTGGCGACATCAAAAACGAGCTGAGCTGGTCCTACTCACGGGCGGCTAAATACCGGCGCTGTCCGCGCGCCTACTATTACCACTACTATGCCGCCTGGCCAGGCTGGCAAAAAGAGGCCCCCGCGCCAGTGCAGCGAGCCTATCTGCTGAAAAATCTGACCGATCTATCGCTGTGGGTGGGGACGCTGGTTCACGATGCCATCAAATTTGCGCTGGCCCGGCTCAAGGCGGGTCAACCCATAGCCGAGGCTGAGTTGATCAACCAAATGCACACTCGCGCCCAGGCTGATTTTGAGGACTCTTTGAGCGGGCGTTATCAGCAAAAACCCAATCAATTGACCGGTTTCCAGGAGCATTATTATCAAACCGGACTGACTGCCTCAGCCTGGCAAGCTGCCCAGACCCGGGCTGAGCATTATTTGCGCACCTTCCTCAATTCAACCCTCTATGCTCACTTGCAGCAGCAAACGGCGGTCACTTTTCTAAACGTGGAAGAGCTGCAATCCTTTTCCATCGGCGGGACCAAAATTTGGGTGCAAATGGACTTGGCCCGGCGGGAAGATGAGACCATCTATGTGTACGACTGGAAAACGGGATCGGTCGAGCCGGCTGAACTGCGCCAACAGTTGGGGGTTTACGGCCTGTATCTGCGCCAGACGTGGCCGCAATTGCGTTCGGCGCAGACGCCCATGCAGGCGATTGTTTATCTGCTAGCCGAGGATGAACTGCTGACGTTTCCTTTAGACGAAGCCCTGCTCCAGGAAACCCAGGCTCAAATTGAGGCCAGCATTATGGAGTTACGGGGCTTGCTACTGGAGCCTGAGGCCAATCTGGCTGAACTGCGGCGTTTTCCGATGATTACTGATTTGAGGGTGTGTCGTCGCTGCCAATTTCGGGAGTTGTGTGGGCGAGATAGGTAACAAGTCGCAAAGTAGCAGAGTTTCAAGATGAAAACAGCTCATATTTCACAATTCACCTCTAAACTCTACGCTCTATGCCTTATGCCCCACGCTCTTGTTTAAGCCGTTTTTCTTTGGCCACCACGGCGGCTACCACCCGGTTCGCCACAACTGCAATAATCGAAAATGCACCCAGGAATAGAACTGCCGAAAAGAAAGAGGCTATGGCTAAAATCAAGCCCACCACAATGACCAGCAGAAAAATAGCCAGCGGCTGCCGGCCTATCGTGACTCCGGCATTACGCAGCGCCAACTTAAAGCTTGGCTGTTCCAGCCGGGGATAAAATGGCAGAGCGATCAACTGTAAAATGAGCCAGAACAAAATCAGGGCTAACATAAACATTTGGGCAAATCCTGCCCATTCTGCCTCTACCCGCGCATAGAAATTCAAGTTAACCCAGGCGATAATCAAAATTGCCAGGTTAATCACACCCCAGAGATAAGCCTGACGCCACATCCGGCGCGCGTGTCCCCAAAAAGTTCCAAACCCAATGCCCTTGGCCTCGCCAATATCATAGACCGTAAAAAAGAGGCCAAATGTAACCAGCGGCCAGGGTATGACCAGGATCAGCCCGATCAACCAGATGATATTAAAAATCATCAGGTACAACATCTCATCCCAAATATCCGCTGCCGAGTTTTTGATGATTTCCCAGAGCATCTGTAGTGATTCCTCTGCCAGATTGTAACACGTTCTCGTCTCTCGCCAAAATAAAAGTGGGCTATCAAGGGATAGCCCAGTACCTTATTTTCGGTAGACCTCCAAGGTTTGCCAAACCCCGGAGGTCTACTGTCTTATTTCTTTATGCTCCTAAAGATAACACTTTTCAAATAAGGCTGTAGCATAGGGCCTTGCCGCTAGGGGGCCTTCGGCTCTGTTCGCCCCCAAGGGCTAAACTACGTTATTTGAAAGGTATTGCTCCTAAAGATCAAATAATTTATGGGGTCAGAGAGATGGTTTTGACGACACCAAATGGCGAAGTCGCATTAAGCACGGTCACCGCGTTACTGCCGGTATTGCCCACGTACACTTTTTGGGTGGCCGGGTTGACATCAACCCCTTGCGGGTTTGTCCCCACAGCAACAGTTGTGACATAGACAGGGGTGCTGCCATCTTGCAAAACGAGCACAGAATTATTGTGCGCGTTGGTAATAAACACGCGCCCGGTTGTCGTATTTACGGCAATCCCCTCCTCACCCAAGCCGGCGCCGCCAGGGATGCTGATCTCCGCAATCCAGGGG
>CAZRYD010000108.1:0-12824 GCA_964604225.1 uncultured Caldilineaceae bacterium | reverse complement strand
CCCCTCCTCACCCAAGCCGGCGCCGCCAGGGATGCTGATCTCCGCAATCCAGGGGGCCGCCTGCGGGGAAACCACCAAAGCTAGGTAGCCATCTCGCTCCTCCAGCACGCCCAGGGTTTCCAAATCCAAAATTGAAATCTGGCTTTCCTGCAGCACGTACACCTTGCCCAGTTGTGGGCACGGCACAAACACATGTCCAGTTGTCTCGTTAACGGCTACACTCCACAGGCTGCACGCCTGCGGTGGCTTAACATGAGTGGGAATGTAATTTGACTGGAGTAGTCGGTCATTATTGCCATCAAAAACGACTAACTCGCCCGTATCGCGGGTGGCCAGGTAAACCCGGTTGGTAGCGGAACTGGTGTCAATACCATAAGCGCCCTGGAAGGCCTTTTGTACCACCCAGCCCAAGCGCGTTTCCGGCGGTCCAGAATTGCCCTGATACACGGCCAACTTGTCAAAGTAATTTGACACATAAACCCGGCCGTTATTAGTAGCATTGGCGGCTGTCTTGATTGGCGCAGCCCCAGCATAACCTCCATCAGAGGTATTGTGGGCGGCGGAGTCATTCACCCCAAAAGCCATAAATCCTGGCAGCCAATTATTGGCTCCGTATTGATGCGCCACAAACACCTTATTATTGGCCGGAGCGCTGCCCTTCAATACGGTTAAGCCGGTTGGGCCGTTACCGACGGGGACACCCCGGGCAATGGCGTCGCTGCTGCCGTTGATGACATACACCCCATCGTGGCGCGGGCTGGCCACAAAAACCTGATTGGTATCCGGGTCGGCTTTGACATCGGAGACATAGGCTAATGGCGTAGGCGTTGGCGTAGGGGCCGGGGTTGGCGGCGTTGATTGGGGGTAATTCTTGAGAATGATGGGCAAATAGACGGAAGTTGAGCCGGTTTGAGACTGAACCGGGGTAAACTCAATAGAGATATTATTGCTAACATCACACTCTGAGGCGGCCAAGCCAGCGATTTGAACTGTATTTGTCACCCCGTTGGTACTGCTGGGGAAGGGATTAACCACCCGAACCCTAAACTCTAAATTGCCGCCGCTGCCAGGCGATAGCGTAGAAATAGTGTAGACATACGTACTGGCATTCAGCGCAGTCCAATAGGTAGGCCCAACAAAGGTTGTGTTGGCCGGCAAGGTTTCGGTGATGACTACGTTGGTGGCCGGGCTGGTACCGGCATTGCCAAAAGCCAGCGTGTAAGAAATAACATCTCCGGGGGCAACGAAGGCGGCCTGCGGGCCAATCGTCTCGTCTTTGAGCGCTTCCAACCAGGGCAGCGGGCCGAGTTTTTGTTCTATTCGGGCGATGGTTTCAGCCGCCGCAGCGTTGAGGAGCTCAATATTATCATTTTTAACCACATACAAATCAGGCGCAGTATGGCTGATAGGCGTGGTCAGGATAAAGTTGAGGCCGGGCGGGCTGAGGTTGACTTGATTGATAATGAAGGTGGTAGTGGTGGGAATCGCCGGGTTGACCAGCACCGAGAAAAGCGTCTGGGTGACTGCGCCAGCATTCAACGTGCTCAAGGTGCGGGTGAAGGGAGGCGCAGGCGGCCAGATACCCAGCGGCCCCTGAAAGGTCGTATTTGCGGGCAAAAATTCGGTCAGCAGCAGATTATTGATCGTGGTAGTGGCCGGGTTAGTGACCGTGATGGTGTAATCAATCAACTGACCGGGGATAGCACAAATAACGTTGTCATCCTTGCTCACCTGCGGCGAATTGGGCGAAGAAATGACGGTAGTAGTTTGGGTAGCTATATTGTTGCCCGGAGTGGGATCTATGGCCCCGCCGGTAACCGTAATCCCGGCAGTATTGGTGATGATTCCCACAGCCGTTGGTGTGACCACCAAACTGATGGTCGTGCTGGAATTTACGTCTAAAAAACCCAGGGGACAGGTAAGGGTGGGAGTGATGTAAGCGCAGCCAGGAGGAACCGGCCCAAGCGTTACCTCAGCCGGTAAGGTATCGGTAAGGATGGCCGAGCCTGAGGCCACGGCATTGGGACCGAAATTGGTGACAATCAGGGTATAGGTGAGGGGCGTATTCACCACCACCGGGTCGGGCGAGTCTAACTTGTTTACCGCCAGGTTGGTCTGGCCAATAATTTCGGTTAATTCGGCATCGCTACTGCCGGCCAGATTGGTGTTAGAAGGGATCACATCAACCCCATTTGATAATATCCCGGCGGCTGTAGGGGTCACTACCACTGTTACGGTAGCAGTCTGATTGGCCGCTAGATTTATCGAGTTGCAATTAATAATCCAGACATTGCTCAGAAGTGTCCCGGCGCAACTGCCGTGGGTAGAGGTAACCGATTTAAAAGAGACGGCATTGGCCTGCCAGCCGAGAGTATCAATCAAGCTGATCGAATTATCGGTTACAGAACCGGGTGGGTTAGTAATAAGAATGGTATAGGTTAAGGGTTGGGTAGCCTGCGCCGGATCGGGTGCGTCGGTTTTGCTCACTGTGAGTGTGGCTACAGCCATAGCTGAGATAACGCCTTCGGCGGGCGTCAAACCGCCAGGGGGAAAAACGGCGGTTTCACTACCGGTAAAGAGGCTTACCTGTCCATCAGGAGCAGCTAATTCAATCGCTCGCTGTATTGTTTTAACCGCACAAGCCGGAGCGATGGCCGGGTTGTAATCCACATTGGCCGCGCCAGTGCAAAAAAAGTCATCCCCGCCGGGCCTAACAAACACCGGCGAATCAGCCCGCGCAACCGGGATAAAGACAGCACCCCATAATATCCCAGCAGCGAGCATGATCATCAACCCTAACATTACTCTTTTGAGCAACGCAACGGGGGTAAGTAAACGGTCCATGGCCTTGTCCTTTCTAGAAATACTTCTTGCCAACAAAAATGGGCACAACCATTGACCAGGCCACCAAATAAAAAAGCAGGCCGTAGACCAAGCTTAAGCTTAAGCCCGCGATGCCTGCTGTTTCCGTCGCTGTCTGAAAGAATCGACGCGGTGTCATAATGGTCCTCCGTGGCTGCGCCATTGCACCACGCTATAGAGAGGTGTTTAAGGTACAAGTATTATACGTGTATTATATCATAACATTACCCAGATTATCAAGGGGGAGATTCATCCCAATTTAAGACTCGCAGAAGCCTGCCGGAGCAGCTCTGAGGGTTTTTGACCTCTTTAGGTCTGGTTAACTTGACCCAGGCCGGGCAGCTTCTGCCTAATTCTTGAAGATGAATGGGAAATAATTAGTCTTAACCTCAGGCACATAATATAGCTGAACCTGGACGGTGATAGGGCTAATTGGTCCCGTCGCCGTTGTGCCGGTCAGAACCAAATCGGCAGTGTAGAGGCCATAGTTACCGGGCGAGGGATTGGTGGCATTTACGGTTATAAATTGATCGGTAGTGGAGGCCGAAACGGCCCCGGAGGCCGGGGGGCTTAAGCTAAGCCACGGCACGGTTGGCGAGATAACAGCACTCCAACTAATCATTTCCGAGCTGTTGGTAATCACAAGGATATTACTCGAGACCAAGGGCATATTGTCGTCAATAAATAAGAGAGGTTGGGCTGGAGCGGTCTGCAACGCAACCTGCTCCAGCGCGCGCCGGACATTGATGCGGCCATAGCCAAAGCAGGGATCCCAGCCGGTCCCTCCAACATATCCAGGATAGGTTTGTGAGCAGGAGTCAAAAGTAGAGACCGGTGGGGGAATTAAATCATCGGCGCTATTTTGAATGATGTTCTGCACCTGGCTATTGGTTAGAGAAGGGGCATAGGACAAGAGCAGAGCGGTCAAGCCAGCCACATGCGGCGTGGCCATCGAGGTGCCGGTATAGGAGTCATAAGTGCCCGGGCCGGCCGGATTAGAGTCAATAATTGTGCTGTAAATGTTGCTGCCGGGGGCGACCACGTCCAGACCTGTGCCGTAATTTGAATAGTAGGCGCGGCTGTCATTAGAATCGGTTGCGCCCACGGCGATCACCCCAGCGATGGCTGCTGGACAGAAAACAGAGCCGATGCCACTATTACCAGAGGCTGCGACTAAAACCACGCCTTTGCTGAGCGCATAATTGACCGCATCCTCTACCTCCGGCCAGCCAGTACCACACGATCCACCTAAACTCATATTAATAACGCGGGCACTATGATCGGCGGCATATTTAATAGCCAATGATAAGTTGTGAGTACCCCCATTGCCAGCGGCATCGAGGATTTTGAGCGGCATAATCTTGGCCCCCCAACTGACCCCGGCAATACCTTTGCCGTTGTTGCTAATAGCTGCGGCTATGCCGGCCACATGGGTGCCGTGGCCGTTGTCGTCATTGGGCTGGGAACCGGGACTGATGTAATTGTAACCCGCTTGAGCACCTGTAGTGATTTTGGCGGCCAAGTCGGGATGATCCAGGTCAACCCCGGTATCAACTACGGCAATGATGGTATTGTTGGTCCCCGTGTGGATGTTCCATCCTTCCGGGGCATCAATATCGTGATCGGTGGGGTTCTTAAGCGCCCATTGGCTGCTGTTGCTGTAGTAGGGGTCATTGGGGTCAACCAGGGCCTTGATTTCATAGTTATAGGTCGCGTAGACGACATCACCGCGCGCCAACAGCTCGGCAATAGCCTGGGCCTCCTGGCCCGGCTTGACGGCGACCCGGACCGCCTCGTTTTCCGACGAAACCTCCAATGGGCGCAGCCCTTCGGCCCGGAGTGAATTTTGCGCCCCCAGCCGGTCAACATTGGCTTGAAATTTAACCACAATTTCGCCCGGAATGATCACTGGGGTTGCGGCCGGAGGAGGAGGCTGAGTCGGCGGGGTTTGGGCTAACCCTGGGGTTATAGCCAACAAAGCCACTACCAACGAGAGGCTTATTATCAGGATAGTTTTATGTGGAGATGTTGTGATGTCCATAAATATACTCAACTTGAGCGGTGCTGCCCGCTGGTTACTACCTGGGCGAAGCCAACTCGAAGTTTTTTATATTGAATACAGTCTCGGCTGGCGCTTTGAAGACCGGTGCTGAACTGACTTGATAGGTTTTGTTACTATCGCTATCCTCGACAACTACACATACATAATAGGCTTTACTTCTAGGGTAAGTGTTGTTATCTGATAAATTCCAGCTATAAGATTGATTGAAGGGACCAACGACGCCGGAACCAAAAGTATTGGCGGTCGTGCTTTTTGAGATCAGCGGCAAATATAATTTGTACTGTGAAGGCGCTGTACCAAGATCAATGCTTGTGGCGCCGCCGAGAATAGGCGTCCAGGCTGAGGCCAGATTTCCGGCATTACAGGTAGGCGATTGAGCCGGGGTTAGAATCTCGTCTTGCCGCTGATAATATAGGGTTGAAATAAGTTGGCCGCCATCGGGATCACCCACATTCCATTTAACTGTGTAAGTGTAATCCGGCTCTTTGGCTACAATTTCACCCAGTAGATAGACATAATCCAAATAAAAATAATTAGGGGAGTCGCCTGAAGGGTCACACTTGCTGTCGCACCAATTCTCGTGCGGCCATAAACCAAATGCTTCCACCCTGGCCCCTGGCTGCCCCCAGTCCCACGGGTTAGGCGAGCCTGGGCCGATAAGGTCTGGTTGGGCCAAATCTCTAAAAAACGTGCACCACCCCCCGTAAGCCGTAAAGGGAGGGGGACATTCTAACCGTTGGGGGCGTGAATAACGGCGATAAGGAAACGCCTCTACCTGCCAGTTAGAGCCCCATTGCGAAGAATAAAGCAAACGGGCGTTGGTGAGTTGGATCCCGGCTTCGTCGGGTTGATGAGGGGCAAGATAGAGGCGGTAAATCAAATAATGGTAAATATTGCTGGGGAGGGAAACCTGGGAATTGGTGTAAAATGCTGTAGCCAGGTCACTGCCTTTAGGGGTGACGCCTTGTAGTACCCAACCGGAACCCCCAGCCGGCACGCCCGGATTCCCAGCCGACAAGAGAGTATACTGCACCTTTCGATTTTTGGAGTCTGTTTGGGTCCAGGCTATATCACTCAAACTGTTCATATCCCAAACATTGCCCAGGGCTGCGCCAACATCGCCAAACTCATTGGAAGGCGCCACCACGTTCGCCGATGGATCAGCCGCCAGCGCCACCTGACTCACGCTCAAACCAAGCATTGCCACGGCCAGCGTGAAGGCGCGCATCAGCTTAAATGAACTAATTTGATAAAAAAACCGTTTCATTCTTTCGCCCCATCTCTTTTCTGCCATTTTTCTAGAGGCATTATCATTTTACCGTCTCTACTTTTAATTTTAGCACGACTACCAGGAACGAAGCAACGGGACAAAGAGGCCAGGTGTTATGATAAACAACTTGCTTCAAACCACGCTGTGATTTAATTATGCCACGAACTCTATAAATTGAGTCTTTGGGTGGGGGAAAAAGTTGCGGATTCAACTTAAAACGATCTGATTTTTAAGGTTAGCTCGACCTGGGGGCTAACCTTAATAGTTTGGTTGAACTAAACAAAAAATCCCCAGCGCCGCAATAAGCGAGTACCGGAGATAATATTAACGTCCCAATTTGATTACGGATTTTCCGGCAAACGGCGGATAGCCGGTTTCAAGCTGGAAGCCGGTATAGGTTCGCCGGCCAGCAGGGCGCGATAGACCGCCTCAATTTGCTCTCCGGCCCGTTGCCAGGAAAAGTGGCGGATCACTCGCTGGCGCAGGTAATGGCCCAGCCGCGCCCGCTCAACTGGAGATAAATCGAGCGCCCGGTTGAGCGCCGCTGCCAGCGCTTCGCTATTGAGGTCGGCGGCGTAAATGCCTCCATCGCCCAGAAACTCGCGGCTAACCGGCAAATTGAACGTGATGGTTGGCAGGGCCATCGCCATGTAATTGAGAATTTTGCCGCTGCCTTCGGTAGCGGAGATTTTTGGCGCTGTGGCAATATCGCCCAGGGCTAGATAACGGGGGGCTTCAGCATAGATGATTTTGTTGGTGAAGGTTACACACTGGGCCAGGCCCAAACTATCGGCTTTGGTCTGGTAGCGTTCAACCCCTGGATAACCCATCAACAAGAGATGATAATCGTCGCGGGTTTTATTGAGCAGCACCAGCGCCTCTAACAGCTTGTCAATGCCCTGATACGGGGCCAAAACACCCAAATAGACAATTACTTTTTTACCGGCCGGAATGCCAAGCTGCTCCTTTAACTGCTGTTTCTCCTCGGTGGAGAAGCGGTCGGGACAAAACGTGTCGGCATTGACACAATCCGGCGTGGGATTAATTTTGTCTGCCGGAACACTAAATGTTTCGGCCAGCAAGTTAGCGGCATGGGTGGTACTGGTCAGAATAACGTCGGCGGCATGGTCAATGCGTCGTTCTAGCCAGGATAAAAATTTATGAAAAAGGCTGTTGGCTGCTAAAAAATTGTGGTCAATCATCTCGGCCGTCAGGCTGCCTTGAAAGTCGAACACCAGCGGCGCGCCGGTGAGCTTGCTTAAAACCCAGCCAATCAAGCCGCCTTCATGCAGGTGGGCATGGATAATATCCGGCTTGTGTCGCAGCACATGCCACAGCGACATGACTGACAGCAGCACATCCAAATAAATTTTATGACGGGAGGAGCCGACAATAACCCGATAATTAAAGGGGACGCCCCAGCAGCGGTGCACGCTGATGCCCTCAATATCCCGGCCATTGGGGTAGGCCAAGATAGTGACCCGATGTCCCAGGGCTTGTAGAGTTAACGTTTCTTCCAGAATGCGCACATGCGCCCCATAATCGGCAAAGAACATGGTCGGGGACAGCATGAGGATATGCAGACTTCTGGGCGAGGAGTTTTGTTCGTGCAAAGTATCACTTGCCTCTTCTGTCCCGATTTTACTCCCGGCCAGCAGGAAAGGCAAGAAAGGCTAAACGTTGAAATGATTAAGGTTCAACCTTCAACATATGGCTAGCCAGCTTTAATTTTTCTGCCCGCGACATGCGTTTGATTTGCCGCTCGCGTTGCAAAGCGGTACGCCGATCCGGCAGCGCTTCGACATAAACCAAGCGCACCGGGCCGCGCTGTTGGGTATACCTGGCCCCACGACCGGCGTTGTGCGTTTTGAGCCGCCGCTCAATGTCGGTGGTCCAACCAGTGTAGAGAGTCTGATCGGCGCACTCCACCATATAAACAAAGACCGCCGACCGCTGATCACTGACCGCTGGCTGTTGCTCATTAATAATTGACCATTGACTATTGACTGTTGACAATTATTTCCCCTCACTCCCCCGCTTTTTGCCCGGCCCAAAGCCCATTAATTGCCTCATCAAACTTGGCCGCTCCAGGGCAGGGAGAGTCAGCTCCGGCTCGTCAAAACCGCCCTGCTGATAATCCATCAGCCAGTTGTGGCGCTCGACGATAGCCTGATCCAAAAGCTGGACCAGGGCTTCAGCCGAACTTTCTTCTGCGACCAGCAGCGCCCGCACTTGCTGCAATTGGGCCAGGTAACGATCCAGCCAGTGGACCACATTTTCTCGCTGGGCCAGCAAGCTATCTTTCAACGAGTCCGGGTCGCCGCTAGCGCCGCTGGAGGTCTGCTCAAACAGGCTGCCGGCCAGCTTGCGCATCTCTCGCCAGGAAGACTGGCCGGATACGGTTTGCAGCAAGGCGACGCTCAGAACACTCGGCAGCGTATCTACCGCAGCAATAAGACCATCGTGCTCCTGCGCGTCTGAAAAGAAGGGCTTGGCCCCCAGCATGCCGACGATGGCGACCATAAGTTCCACCGCCTTTTCGTTGGCCGAGGAGGCTGGGGTGAGGCAATAGAGTCGGTTGCGAAACAAATTAGCCGAGGCGTGGGCTTGCGTGGAGCCGGAGGGATATACCAAAGGGTCGCCGCCCACAAAGTGACTCTGGGCGGGCAGCAACTCCTCGGCCCAGGTGAGCACCGCCGCTTTGTTGCGAGCGGTATCGCTGATGACTGCGCCTGGTTTGAGATAGGGCGCAATGGCGGCCAGGGTAGAGCGGATGCCGCTCAGCGGAAGAGCCAGCATAATCAAATCGGCTGGCTCGCAGGCATTGATCAAATTCCACTCCGCTTTATCAAAAGCGCCTTGTTTAACCGCCGCCTGGGCCTGGGCAACATCTTTATCATGCACCAACAGCCGCGGCGGGTCTTTCTCCTGCTTCAAAGCCAGACCCAGCGAAGCGCCAATGACCCCCGCGCCAACAATAGTTATCGTGAAGTCACTCATAAAAACCTCGTAGTAAGAAATAGGTAGTAGGTAGTAGGTAGTAGGGGCTTATCTTCCCTACTCTTTACTGCCTACTACCAACTTCTTGTTCCCTCAGTTCAAATCATCGGCCCATTGCAAGGCGGCCAATAATTTTTCTTCTTCGCCCATAGGGCTGCTATTGAGTAGCTCTTGATGCCGGGCAATGAGCCGCACCGCGAGGGGTTCGCAGTCAGCTTCCGCTGCCCAGGCCGCGCCGATGGCCGGATGGTAGGCGTGGATGACAAACGGCCTGCGCCACCAAGGAATGGACGAGTAAGCGAATGAGCGAATGAGTGAATGTTCAATGGTAACGTGCTGTTCGCTATTCGCCACATTGTACCCTTGTGGTATTCGCCATTCACTGATTCGCTCTAGCGCCGCCGGCCAGAAAGCTTTGAGCAGCACAATCAATACCCGATGGATGAGCGGTTGGTCCATACTTTTGGCGACATCGTGCAGCAGCCCGGCTTGCAGCAAGGCTGGCTGCTTGTACCCGGCCTGTTGCAAAGTGCGTACTACGGCCACGGCGTGGCGCTGGTCGTTGGGCGACATCTGGGCGAAGAGGCGCTGCTGGGCGGCGTTGGTCAAGATGGCCTTAACCAGTGCCTCGTCGCTGCCGGTCAGACCGCCCCCGGCCCACGAGGGCAGGCTGGCTTTTAGGGCGGCAAAAAATTGAAGTGTGCGGTAGAGCGCAGCCTGAATTGTCTCTGCCAGGGCCATCGCTGCTCACAAGCCAAATAAGAAGCGGGTGACGACAATAGCCGGCTGAAAAATCAACATGCCGACAAAGCGGCCGCCAAAAAAGAACAGGGCAAAAAAGATTAAAAAACCGTAGGGTTGGATACGCTCCAGTTGATAGGCCAGTTGATAAGGCAGAAGCCCTTTCAACACAGGAAAACCGTCCAGTGGCGGGATTGGAATCAGGTTAAAAAACAGGAGGGCCACGTTTATCCAGGCAAATTGGGTTAGAATATCAAAGGTGTGATCCGCCAGGGCCGGATAATCTAATAACTGTAGCGCCGGAGTAAGCGCGTGCCACAACATCGCCGCCAAAATAGCCAGGATCAAGTTCGCCAGAGGGCCGGCAGCCGCCACGAGCATGTGGCCGGTGCGCGGGTTGGGCCGTAGGGCACTGGGATTAATGGGCACATAGGCCCAACCCAGGCCAAAGCCGATCATCAGGATTGAGCCCAACAGGTTTAACTGGGCAAAGGGATTGAGGGTGATGCGGCCATGGGAGCGGGGCGTAGAGTCACCCAGGCGGTCGGCCACAAAGGCGTGGGCCAGCTCGTGAATGGGGAAGGCAAGCAGCAAAACCAACAGCCGTGGTCCATATTGGCTAACCTGGGGATTGGATAAGGTTGATAGATAAATGGCCAGGATTACTCCGCCTGCAAAAACCAGATAGGCCAGGGGCGGCGCAAACAAGGGTCGCAGGCGATCAGCCCAGTTGGAACGGGGAGGCTCATAATAATATTGTGGTCGCATAAATGATTTCTTCCCTGGAAAGTGTCAGGTGATTATAACACGCGCCAGGCTGATTGCGAAATCAGTCAAGACCGCTGACCGGTGACCGCCAACCGCAACCAGAAACAAACCGGCGCAAGCCAAACTCTCCAACCCTCTATACTTCCATCCTTCTAGCCTTCCATTCTTCTTTGCTTATCCTCCACCCTGTGCTATAATCCCTCGTCAAAGGCAGTGACGGAGAAAAGTAAGTCTATTCCCTGGCTTCAGAGACGCGCCGGTTGGTGCGAGGCGCGCGACGGGACGGCTGAATTCCACTCCTAAGCCGGCGGCGATGAGTCGCTCCGGGTGCGCCCGTTAACGCGCAATGGAGATGGCCGGGGTCTAGTCTGGCCAAAAAAGGTGGCACCGCGAGTGTAAATGACCTCGCCCTTTTACGGGCGGGGTTTTTTGTTTCAAAGTAGCAGAGTCGCAGGGTAGCATTTCTCTGCGACGTGCTACCTTGCTACCCTGCTACTTGATAGAATATTTTTAACTAAGGGAGGAAACCATGCTTGATTTAAATTTTATCCGGGAGCACCCGGACCAGGTCAAAGCGGCGCTGGCTGACCTCAATACCGACGCGCCGATTGACGAAATTTTAGAACTCGACCGGCAGCGGCGCGAGTTACTTAAGGAGGTCGAAGCTCTGCGCCAGGAGCGTAACGCCGGCAGCAAAGCCATTGGCCAGTTGATGGGTCAGGGCAAAAAGGCCGAGGCTGAGGCGAAGAAAGCAGAAATCGCCGGGTTGGGCGACAAAATCAGCCAGATTGACGAGCAATTGCGCCAGGTCGAAGCTGACCTGTACGACAAGCAGCTTTACGTGCCGAACATGCCCGGTCCCGGCGTGCCGGTCGGCCCGGACGAACATCACAATGTAGAAGTCCGCAGGTGGGGTGAGCCGCCGCAGTTTGATTTTGCGCCAAAACCTCATTGGGACCTGGGCGAGGCGTTGGGCATCATCGATTTTGAGCGGGGGGTCAAAATCAGCGGCACTCGTTTTTATCTTTTCAAAGGGGCCGGGGCGGCGCTGCATCGCGCTCTGACCAACTTTTTTATTGACGTGGGCGTGCGCGAGCACGGCTACACCGAGATTTACCCGCCTTTTATGGTCCGTGAGCAGGCTATGATCGGCGCGGCCCACCTGCCCAAGTTCCGCGAGAATATGTACCACGATGCCGAGGAGGATTACTGGTTTATCGGCACCGCCGAAGTGCCCTTGACCAATATCTTCACCGACGAGATTTTGGAAGCCGAGCAATTACCCATCCGCTACCTGAGCCACACTCCTTGCTTTCGGCGGGAGAAGATGAGCGCCGGGCGGGATGTGCGCGGCATCAAGCGGGTGCATCAATTTGAAAAGGTCGAGATGTATCACTACACTCTGCCGGAGGAGAGCTACCATCACCTGGATGAGATCGTGGCCAACGCCGAGGATTTGTGCCGGCGGCTGAAACTGCCCTATCGGGTGGTGCAGATGTGTACGGGCGACCTGGGTTTTGCCGCCGCCAAAAAGTACGATATCGAAGCCTGGGTGCCCGGCGAAAATGGCCAGGGCGAGTGGCTGGAGATCAGCAGTTGCAGTAATGTGCTGGATTTTCAGGCCCGGCGGGCCAACCTGCGCTTCCGCCGCGAGCGCGGAGCCAGGCCGGAATACCTCCACACCCTCAACGGCAGCGGTCTGCCGCCGGGGCGTTTGATGATCGCCGTGCTGGAGAATTACCAGCAGGCCGATGGGAGTATCGTCGTGCCGGAGGTGTTAAGGCCGTATCTGGGCGGGCTGGAGGTGATTCGCTAACCCGCAGCCGACCCTACGACCATCATACGCTTGGTCTACCTGGTACCAGGTGACTATTGTCTTGACCCGGCTCCTATGTTAGAATGGGGCCGTGTTTGATGCCTTTTAAATCGAATAATCTGTCGGGTAAAGTTAACTGCTTAAACGATCATTACCGGTCAGTTTAGGTAAATATCAAGGCCCATTTTCCACCGGTTGGAAAAATGGGCCTTTTTGTTTTATCCGCTTATTCAAGCGCTCTTTAATAATTACTAGGACTTTCGCTTGTCATTCTGAACGGAGCGGAGCGAAGTGAAGAATCCCTC
>CAZRYD010000107.1:0-18610 GCA_964604225.1 uncultured Caldilineaceae bacterium | reverse complement strand
GGTTTTAATTGCGGCATCACGGATCGTTCATCAAAATCAATCGTTTCGCCGCCCAGGATTGTAAAGTTACGGTATTGATGCCTGAATAGCTGGCGAGTGGTCAAAATGATAGCCGCAGGGTCATTTTGTAATTGATCCAACAGCCACGTGCGGGCCAACTTAAGAAGATTAAAGATGGCTCGTTCGCGGGGGAACTCGCCAAAGAGAAGCCAGACGGATTGCTTATTCAGAAGTTCTTGTTCAACGTAATCTATAGCGCTCGCAACGTCCAAGTCCAAGTGGGGACCTTCTTTCAGTCCACTGAGATGCTTTATCTCAATCTTTACCTGCTTATTGACAAATGAGGGATAGATTCGATGCAGCTCTAACAACAGGCAGCCCCGCCAAATTTGATCTTGATTTTGCCAATTTTTAACCCGTGTTTCAATCAAATACCTGATCGCTTTAGCTAAACAGTCATATGGATAGTCATGAATACAGCCCTGGAACTTGCAATATTCTTTTGCGGCGACCGCAGGCAAGCCGAGTAATGGGCTCTCCTTTAGGATTTCCGGTTCTTTAAGATGATTCAATGCTTTACTCAACGCGGCAAGGAGTATTGCTGTATGGTTGAGTGATTGAGGACTCAAATGCTCTTCCTTAAAGTTAGTGGAGAAATTTCGTGAATGTTACAAGGTGCAGCTTTTTATAGGCAACTGCATGCAGTCATGTCTTTATCGTGTTTGTAAAACGTGTTAAGGTAAGCACAACAACTTAACCTCTTGGGGTTCGACTGTCCACAAATTGAACTTCTGTAGCGGCCGTTATATGGATGGACAATCAACCTTTATACGGTCATAGATTTAGCAATTGATAGCGGTCGGGGAATTTTACAGGCTTCATCAAGAGAAGTTTTGATCTCTTCCGGGTCGCCGTTGATCTCTTCAATATCAAGCCAGCGGAGCCGGTGACCGGTCGGAATCACGAGAGGTACATCTTCCAGTATGGTACCAAATTCTTCTAATTTAGCGTTATATTCCGCCCCGATCCGGCCCCAGACTAAGGTATTGAAGCGAAAAAGGCAATGGCCGTCTTCTCGTTCAAACGCATAGCCGTGGTCCTCCCACTGCCGAGCCTGATTCAACCGTTGTAATCTGCGGACTTTCATGGTATTTCCTCCTTCGGCCGGGCCATGACCCTTCCAGATCAGCTTGGATAATCTCCAAATAGCGCTCGATGGTCCGAATATCTTTTTCGGTAATCTGATAGCGTGCTACGGCCACCGGATCAAGTTTAGCGAGCACCTCAGGATGTCGTCTTGGCAATGATGAGTTCCGTAGATTGGTGATAGTGTCAATAAGTGTAACGACAATTTGTTGTTCGTGCAAGGTCAAGCGAGTCATCGTTAGCTGCAAGAGAATTTTTTTTCAGGGAAATGCGGCCTGGTTTTGCTTTTTTGCCCGGTCGAGCCAATAAGATTTGCTGATTTCTGATTTGGCTCTCTGATCTGGTATATCAAAGATCCTTTTTGCGATAACGATGCCGGATGTAGTTTACTTGCCGATCTTTAAGGTATAAGCGCCTTTGTGGAACTGCCCAAAAAACTATCAAGAAGGTACACCTATGAATCAGAAACAAGAGGTAACAGCGGGCGAATTGATTACCCCGGCTGAAGCCGCCGCCATCATTGGGACTGTAACCAAAAGAACAATCACCAAATGGTGCCGCCAGGGTCTTCTGCCAGCCCAACAAATCAATCAGCGCTGGTATATCAATAAAGCGCAATTCTTGAAGATAATAGATTCGCCGCCAAGAAACAATACAGGACTTCAATGACCTTTAACAGTCGCATGTGGCTGCAAGTGGATGGACATGACACAACTTTGTAGATAGAAACCTATTTGTACGGTCGGCGCGGTTGTAGCGCCAGGTTAGGCAGAATTAAATTCAGTGCCGCGCAGTTATGCCCAGTATATTGGAGTTATTCCGACATCCAGTCACACCAACTTAACGAGTATGATTTTAGTCTTGCCCAGGATGTGTACGAGTAGTGTGGTCGCTAAGAAATAATATAGGATGTCAATGACCTTTACAGATCGTAGGTGGCTGTAAATGGACAGACATAGCACAACTTTGTAGATAGAAGCGATGTTCTACGGTTGGCGCGGTTGTAGCGCCAGGTCAGGCAGAATTAAATCGAGTGCAGCGCAGTTGTGCCCAGTACAGTGGAGTAATCCAGTATCCAGTCACAGCCACTTAACCACTATGATTTTTAATCTTGCCCAGGAGGTAAAAATGACTATTCAAAACGATGGTTTCTTCACGGTCGAAGAATTAGCCCTGCACATTAAGGTCCATCGAGAAACCATTCGACGGTGGATCAGAGACGGCAAACTCAGGGCGATGCGGCTGGGTGAAGGTCCTACGGCCCGCTACCGCATCTCCGAACAGGATGCCACCGCCTTCTTAAATCAGTTGGTTGCCAGTCTCGCAGCTCGAAATGAAAATCAAGCCGCAGATCAGGCCAGCAGAAAGGGACCAGGCAATGCGAAAAGAAACTGAACAGCCCCTCAGTTTTGAGGAGGCCGCTGCATTTATTCGAAACTTTCCTCGCCAGACCCGCCGGCGGGACCGAGATTTCAGTGGCCTTCATCCGCACACTTACGATTATTTATGTGCCGACAAACAGAAACTCGGGGCTGAAAGAGACCAGGCCGCCCAGGCTAATGATACCACGTTAGCCAGGCAGGCGAGCCGCCGGCTAGAATACTACTACCTGGTCGAAGATTTCTTCCTGTATCTGGCCGAGCAAGGCGATTCGACCGCTCTGGACGACATTTCGACCGTTCTGATCGATTCGTTTCTGCATCGTCAGCGACCAACCACGCAGTATAAACCCCTGAAACAAGCCCTCATTCCCGGTCTGACGGACCAAAGAGCCCAGAACCGGGAAAAAGCGGAACTGAAGACTTTCTTTGAGCGAGCCGTGCAAGCACAGCTCATTGGGACCAACCCGATGATAGAGTTCGACAAAACGTTGCAGAAGCTCAGGCCGGACCAGCTCTCCTTCCGGACCATGGCCGATTGTCTGGCTTTTGAAAGTTTTCTCCAGGAGCGGGTCGAACGCAATCTCCTCAGTCCCCACACCGCCAAACTGCACTATCGCAATTTCATGATCCTGTTACACGATGTCGAAAGGCAGCATGCGGCGGACCCCGACTGGCCAATGGAATTGGACGATCTCTTCGCCGATCCCAAATGGCTGGCCACCTGGCTGAAGCAGCTTAAAAATCGTTCCAATGTCACCAAGAGCCAGGAAATGGCCCGCTCGACCCTCAAACTCTATCTCAACACCCTGCGCTACCTGTGGCTCTTTCTGAAGTTACGCGGGCGAGCCGCGAACCCCTTTTATGATGAACTCAAAGCCTTATTTCTGGTGGATGAGCGGGTGCTGCTCTTGCCGGGGCGGCGGGCGCGGATCATCAAGGCCCTCTCCGAAGCCGAAGAGAAAGCGGTCCTGGACTGTATCGAGCATTACAGTTCTACCCCGATCCTGATGCGGCGCGACCGGGCCATGTTCGTGACCGCCCTTGAAACGGCCATTCGGGTTGATGGCCTGAACCAGATGCGCATCGAAAATATGAAAGAAACCGAGCCGGGGGTCTTTGTCTGCTACTCCAGGGTCAAGCGCAGCGCCCGTAGAAGTGGGCACAGTTCGGCTCAACTGGCCGGCGATCAGATGGAATGGCGCGATTGGTTCATGTCGCCCCGGGCGATCGAAGTGATTGGGGAATATCTCCAGGCCACGGGGCGGGACTGGACCGGTCAGGGACCGATCTGGTTGACCCATGAAGGGCAACCCCTGTCGTTATCCACGCAAAAGGGGGTGATCCGCGAGTGGCTGAAAATGGCGGGCTGCAAAATAACCCGGCCCCACGTTTTACGCCATACCGCGGTGGAACGGATGATCAATAAGTATCAACTGCCCATCCCCATTGTGCAACAGATCAGCCAACACGCCAATACCAAAATTCTGCTGGATGTCTATGCCCAGGGGGCCACAGAGGACGCTTTTCGCCGGGTCAATCAAGTTCTCCCCGGAGCCACTCCCCATGACCTGAACAGCCAGGAGGTGGTCCTGGCCGTCGGGGCTGCCTTGAATGGGCTGAGTGCTCAGATCAGCCGCCGCCAGCTAGAAAAACGAACCTTTACCCGGCAGCACCTGCTCGAATTGGTGGCAGCCTTGAGCCGGGAAACTGATCGCTTGGGCCGATTGCTGGGCTGCGCCCCCGCCACTCAAGTCATTCCACTCTCACCTGAAGATTACCAACGGCTGGGTGAGACCTTGGGGGACTTCGGCCTGTCGTATCAGAAGATTCTGGGCCATGATCCCGGCCAGCCAGAGCCAAAAAAAACAGGGTCAACAGAAAGGATCAAACAATGACCGTCAACGCGACCCCCGCGCCCAATGGGGAAAACATCAGCGCTTTTCTCAAACGGCTGCGCCAGCGCCACTCATTCCGACCCAACCACAAAGATGGTCGTCTCTTGGACGAGCAGACCTGGACTTATCTCCAACTTGATCAGCAGCGTCTCCGGGCTGAGCTGGCCGAAGCCAGGCAAAGCCAGGATAAAAGCCGGCTGGCGAGTCTCCACAGGCGGATAGCCCGTTACTACGTGATCGAGAATTTCTTCTTTTACCTGGCTGAACAGGGCCGCTCCACCGCCCTGGCCGCGATTACGCCGCAGCTTATCGAGAATTTCCTTCAAGCTGAATGCTCACTTACCGTAGAAAATCAGGCGATTCAGGTCATAATTCAACGCAATCAACGGGGTCGAATCCGTCTTTATAAAAACGAACTCGAAGCGTTTTTCAACCGGGCTGAACAGGCCCAGGTACTCCGGCAAAATCCGATCACCTTCCTGCTGAAAAAGCCAACCCGGCTGGAACCACGCACGCCCTCCGCCCAAATCCAGGCGGATTGTGTGGCTTTCAAAATCTATCTCCAACAGCGCGTGGAGAGCAATCTCCTCAGTCCCGGCACCGCCGACCGGCTTTATCGCCATCTTTGCACCTTATTGCACGATGCCGAGGTTCTGCATGCCGCGAATCCACAGTGGCCGACAGAGTTGGACGATGTTTTCGCCGAGCCGTGCTGGATTGTCGCCTGGCTACAGAATCTTAAAAACCGCTCGATTTGTACACCCAGCGAGGTTCTGCTGAACAATAGTCTGAAAGCCTACCTCTTTAGTGTCCGGCACGTCTGGCTGTTCTTGAAGGCACAAAGGCGGGTTTCCTCGGATTACTATACCGACCTCAAGGAGATGCTGCGCCTGGAACAAGACCCGCTCTGGCTGTCGAGCCGGAAGGCGCAGGTGATTGAAGCCTTATCCGAGGTGGAGGAAGAGACAGTGCTTCACTGTATTACCTACCTGAGCTCCAATCCCGTTTTGCAGTTGCGCGATACGGCCCTGTTTATCACTGCCCTGGAAACGACTCTGCGGGGCGATGGCTTGAACAGCATGCGCCTCGAAAATTTTGCCCAATTAGCACCGGGCCTGTGGATCTGTCGGGTGCGCGCTAAACGGAGTGGAGTCAAAAATGGGGCTAGCATGGATCGGCTGGCGGACGGTCAGGCCGAGTGGCGGGATTGGTATATGTCCCCCCGAGCGATGGCGGCTATTGGCCACTATTTACAGGCCATGGGCCGAACCTGGCAGTCTCAGGGACCAGTGTGGTTAGCCGGCAGCGGGTGTCCTTTGTCCTATAACCGGCAGAAAGAGGTGATCCGCCATTGGCTGAAAGTGGCCGGCTGCAAGTTCACCCGGCCCCACGTGTTACGGCATACCGGCATTGATCGCCTGGTGAATAAATACCGTCTGCCAATTCCCATCGTGCAGGCTATCAGCCAGCACACCAGCGCCCAGGTCCTGTTACAGGTCTATGGCAAGCCCTCACAGAGCGAGGCCTTCAGGCAGGTAAGCCAGCTCTTTCCGGCCGGGGCGAAAGATCAGGCCAGCCTGGAAAAGGCCATCATTTCGACCGGGGCAAAACTTAATGCCCTCAGCGCCGAGATTGGCCAAGGGGCCCAGGAGGGACATGCTTTCACCGAAGCAGATGTGGCCGACTTATTGGTGAAGCTGTCCCGGTATCTGGGACGGTTAGCCGACTTCGCCGGCTACAAAGCGACGGCTGCCGGCGTGCTGCTCTCCCTGGAAGATTATATCCAACTCGATTTAGTCTTACAGTCGCTTGATCTCTCGGTGGCGCAAATTCTGAGCTATGAACCCAGGCCGCAGCGTCCGCTGATTATTAATCCTATGGGTCGCCAGCCAAAAATTCTATTGAGAGAGTAAGGGGAATATCCTGCCTTTATGAGATCAAGCTGCCTCTGCTACAAACGTCAATTCTACCGTCTTTTATGAGGTGGTGTCCTGCTATCCGTAATTTGACCGGTCGAAGGGCATAAATTTGTCAGGTTTTTTGTTAAGTTTTGTCCGCAATGTCTCCTGTGGAGCGGACAGGCATGTCCGCCATGATGAATCATGATGATGATGATGTCAGGACATGATAAAAATTTGTATTTATACAGCGGCGGCTATTTGGAGTTGGCTTACTAAATTTTTTACTTGGCGCTGGCTTCGATGGGGTTAAACTGGGCTATGCCTGATCGTTGGGCGGGCCAACGGGGGTGCGGGGTGGAGCAGTACGCCAGAGCAAATCTATCTCTTCGGGAGTCAGATGGTAAGCTGCATTGACCAGCATGGCCAACCGCTGCTCAAGTTGCTTCATTTCATGCTGAAGCTGGCGCAGAGGGGGAGTGTATTTTTGATAGGTATCGCGCAAGGCGCGCAAATCGGCGGGAGTGAGACGACCGGCCGAACGGGGGCGGCGGCGCTCAATTTCTTTGAGGAAACTCTCTTCACTCAGCGCGTCAAAGGCAGTGAGTTGTTGGCCCGGCTTATCAATTCCGAATTGCAGCCCCAGCCAATCAAGGACATCTCTAACATTTTGGCGTTGTTCTTGGGTCAGGGTAATTAACCGTTCCACGGCTGGCTCTACCTCGGCGCGAATGGCCTCAGTGGGTGGAGCAATGGGGAGATGCTCCATCAGCGCGCCCACCGGGGTTAAGGCTTCGTCTTTCATGTGAGGTAGATAGCGCCAGTTGTACCACCATATTACTGGTGAATTGAGGACGGCTAACAAGTATAAGTCCGCTTTTGGAATGAGAAACACTTTGTTGTTGGAGAAATATCCCTGAGTGTCGAGGGCGAAGCGTGAATGAAATTGGATCTCCTGATATAGAATCTTGGGCTTTGTAAATAACTCCCAATAATCAATTGAGTCCTGAATTTCGTACCATTGATAAGTGCCGGGTTTCCTACCCTTCCAGTTTGAACCCTTCCAATCTGGAGGCTTTGGTTCAAGTTGTTCGCGAAATTGGCTGAGGTGCCGCTTGATGGCCGGATAATCATCAATACGAATACCCCGTCGAGAAAAAATCATCCACAGCCCTGACCAGTCTGGAAGCCAACGATCAATATCTTGACCCCGTAGGTAAGGTTTGATAATTTCGGCAGAACTTGGGTGTTCAGATACCAGTTGATTTTTTATTGGGGTATCAATCAGAAAAGCTGTATTAAGACCTGTCTTAATCCCATAGGCCGTGCTAGAATCTATAAATTCTGTTAAAGGGAGACCGGTACGGCGAAGCTTCTCCATTAACTCATCAACGTCACCCCGCTCTAAACTCCACGGTTGGGCGCTGAAACGCTTGGCCGAGACGTAATAACTGTGCTCCCGAACATAGGTTGCCAGCTCGACTTGCCCCAGGACTTCACGAGGAAAAGGACAAATTTCGGTTTGATCTGCCGCGTCGTCTTGCTGCTCTGCCTCTGGTTTGCGGAGCAAAATAATACAAGGGAAAGTGTCAGCATCGGCAAAAATAGGGGCGTGGCCAAAATCTACGATCTGCTCGACAAGGGCTGCACTGGCAAAGTAACCCCGTAGCGGCTCACCGTAACCCGCCCGCAGCCACTTGTTCGTGACGATATACGACAGTCTCCCGTTCGGTCGCAATAATTCCAAGCCCTGATGGTAGAAGTAAACGTAAATGTCAGCCACACCGTCATAAACAGCGTTATGTGCCTGAGCCAGGTAAGGCTTGATGGCCGAGACCTGTTCCTGCCGCACGTAGGGTGGGTTGCCAATGACAGCGTCGAAACCCGCGCCGGGAAGGAACTGGCCGTTCCGGTCGAAAAAGACTTCGGGGAAGTCTAACTCCCAGTGGAAAAAGCGATATTGAGCCGCCAGGTCGCGGGCCTGGGTCAAAATCCGCCCGTATTGAGGCATCTCAAAGCCGCCGTGCAGGACAAAGCGGGCCAGGCCGTTCCAGACCGTCTCGTCCAACTCCGGTAGACCAAAGAGGCGGGCGGTCCAGACATCGGCCAACTGCCTGGCCCTGGCCGTCACCTCCTCGATCACCTGGCGGTACAACTGCTCGGCCTCCTGCACTTCGGCCAGAGTGTCGCTACGCAGCAACTCGATCTGGTTCATAAAGCCGGTCGCGGTGCGCATCGAACCGGCAAAAGCGCTGTCGTCGAGCATCGAGAGCTGCCCGGCGGCGATAGCCCGCTGCTCGACCCGTTGCTGGTTTTTGCGCTTGGGCTTCGTGGCGGCTGGCCGGCCCGCCCCACCTTCCAACAGCAGGTCGGCTACCCGGCTGCCGATGAGGCTGTTGCCACAGCGCAGGTGGTGATCCAGAAAGCTGAGTGGCTTGCCTTTGGCGACAGTGGTTAGCCATAGGCTCAGTTTGGCCAGCTCCACGGCCAGCGGGTTGACATCCACCCCGTAGATGCAGCTCTGGGCCACGCGCCGCCGCCAGTAGGCCAGGTCGCTTTCTCCAGCAGCGTCGGCGGGTGGGTGCAAGCCTAACTCGACCATACCACGGGCGATAAAATCGGTCGCTTCGACCAGGAAATGGCCCGACCCCATGCTGGGATCGAGGACATTGAGCGAGAGGATGGCTTGAGCCAGGGCATCAAGTTCCTGGCGGGTCTCAGACCCGCCAGGAGCGCGCGCGTTGTCCAGCACCGGCCGTACCGTCTGCTCGACGATGTATTTGACGATGGTGTCGGGGGTGTAGTACGAGCCGGTGGCCTTGCGCTCGCCTTTGTCGGTGGTCAGGTAGACCTGACCAGGGTGGACCCGCACGGCTGAATGGTCATCCGCCCCGACAGGTTCGTAAATCTCCCGGCCCTTTTCAACCCGGACGGTCAGTGGCCGGTCGGCTACCTGGACCCGGTATTCCAGCAGGCCTTCGTAAATGCTGCCCAGATGGCGGATTTCGAGATCGCGATAATCCACAAAGACCCGCTGCCGGGTGTGCGGGTCAACAATGCGGGCCAATAGGTCAATGGCCTGGCGCAGGTGGACATCGCCGACCTGATAAGTGTCTAAAAAGGAGTCGCCCCTGCTTTTGAACAGGCCGCCGTTGTAGGCGGGTACGTCCAAATCGGGGTTGCCAACATCAATGACTTGCCACAGTTGGCGCAACTGCTGCCAGAAGGTCGTCATCGAAGGGGCAGCGGGCTGGCCGTGGTCCAGCTCGCGGGCCAGCCGCTTCTTCATCGCGTCGAGGCTGTAGCTGCGGCTATAGAGAGCATTGTCCGGCACGGGCAGCAAGCCCCGGCTTTCGGCATAGAGGATAAAGAGTAGGCGGTACAGCACAATCAGGCTGTGATCGTAAACGGCTTTGAGGGCGGCCGGGTCGGGCGTGAGCTTGTTCGCTGGGAAATCGAGAAAGCCTTGAGCCAGATGGCGCAGCGCCTCGTAAACCTGATCCCGCAGGCTGTCGCTGACCCCGCGGGCGTAAACCCGGCTCTGCTCCAGGGCCTGGGTCAGCCAGGCTGGAGTGTCGGGTTGGTCAATGAAGGCTTCACGCCGAAAGAAGAGGTAGAAATACTTGAAGGCTTCGAGGTCGCCCTGGTCGAGCAAGGCCGGTAGATCCACCTCGTAATAAACATCCAACTTCTCGGCGGTATCGCGGTGAACCAGCCGCCATTGATGGCCATTGGTCAGGATGCCCCACAGCAGGCCGCTGTGCTGTATATAGATATAAATTTGCAAGCTGGGGTTCTCGCTGAGAACCTGGCCTTTTTTGGGCGTAACCGGAGCTACGGCCTGATCGAGCGGGCGGTCCCAGGCTTTAGCGTCGGCCACGGCCAGAGCGGTGGCGCGCAACACCTCGCTGTCGAACGCGCCGCTTTTGGCCTTGGCGACCTGGCGGCTGGTCTCATCCGGGTACAGGAGGTAGTCGGGCTTGCGGGTGCCAAAGGGAGTTTTGAGCGGCGTTTGCACGTTAAAGATATGGCCCAGGACTTTGAGGACAGGCCGGATCCACTCCTCTTCGGTTTGGGCTTCGTTGTCGTGGTGGGGGGTAAAGGCCGCCCAGCGCTGGCGAAGTTCAGCAAAGACCGGTGCAACGTCGGCTGCGCGCCACTCCGGCAGGTCGCTCACCCGGTGGTCCAAGTAATAATCGGCAAAGAGGTAATGATTATGATGGGTTTGGAGAAAGCGCTGCTGCGGGCTTGACAAGGCTAGACTCCTTATGGTTCAAGTATAGCCATGAAGTTACCTTACGTCAACCAGATGTCTAAGTTCGGATTGTCTTTACTGAACTACGTAAAAGCAATAGTTACCATCTGACCAGGGTCATAAAATTTCTAACAGAGGCTATTCTTCTTTCCCGCTTTGGTGCAAAAAGCGTAGATAAGGCAATACCTCTTTGCGCTGTTGAGGAGACAGATTCTTTAGAATGTCTATAGACTCTCTAAGAGTTTCATCTTCACTACTGGGCAGCGCAGGTAGAAGGCCGGCAAGTCTAAATACTTTTTCGGGTGGCTCGCCAAGGGCTTGGGCAATGGCTAGACAGAAATCCCAGCCAGGTTTGTTCTGACCACCCAAAATCATAGAAATTGTGGATGTGGCCATACCTGAGCGTCGGTGAAGCTCGCTATTTGACCATCCTCTCTTATTCATTTCATCATTCAACCAACTGACAAAATCTTTTTTCACGATGAAGATTATACTATTTAATCTTGTCATTGTAATGAGAAAATGATATAAATAATTGACAAATACAACATGATATAGTAAATTTCTCGTTGTAATGAAAAAATAATATAAGACATTGAAGGTTCAGAGGTGTTATGGCTCAAATCCCAGTTTATTTAGATGGGAATCTAAAACAGATTATTGAGCAAGTGGCCCCTCAGCATGAGCACAGTGTGTCCTTCCTCATTTGCAAGCGGATTAAAGAGGGTTAGAGCGCTTACAGAGCCAATCCGAGACTTAGAATCAGTCAGTCACGAAGGCCCTCCACAAATAAAAATGGCTGCTTGATTCGAGCGGCCATCCAGTCCGGCGAGTAGATTGGGACGACTAATGCTAGATCTTGGAGAATGAATTATGAGTATCCAAACAACTAAAGGTTCGAGCTTGGCCCGCTGGGCCACCCCTGACAACATCATTGATGCCGTGACCACTGTGGCCGCTGCTGCCGGGGTACTATTCGTCACCCTGGCTGGCATCGTCCTTTCTTATGAGGCCCTGCTTGATCTTGCGAGCAGGGCAGGATCCATCAACCCCGGCTTGACCTGGCTCTGGCCCCTGACCCTCGACGCCCTGGCCGTGGTGGCCAGCCTCAACGTCCTCTGGGCAGAGATCCGTAAGGAGCGTGACAGCTATGCCTGGGGACTTGTCATCGTCTTCACCCTGCTCTCGGTCATTTTCAATGCGGTCCATGCCAGTCTCACCAACCTGCTGACCCTCCACTCGCTCGCGCCAGCGGGGGTCGCCGGTGTGGTCGGCGTCCTGCCGCCTGTTGCGGCCGCCTTCGCGCTGCACCTGCTGGTGAGGCTACTGCGCCGGATCTTGGAGCGGATCAGCGTCATTACCGGCTTGATTGAACTGCGCAATCAGATGAGCCAGGTATCGGCCGACCTGACCCGGGTCAAAGCCGAGGCTACTGCTGCCTTGGCCGAGTTGGAGCGCCAAACTACTGATCTGACCGCCAGGCGCAATGCGCTCCAAACCGAACTGGCGGAACTACGGCGGGAAAAGCGGCGCGAAGCTTTAATTGATCCTGACGCCCCGGCGCAGCCCTCCGAAGCGATCATCGAACGAGCCAGGCAAATGTTGGCGCAACGGTCCGATATTTCCGGCTCAGAACTGGGCCGACTGCTGGGTCGGTCCGAGAGTCTGGGCCGGCGGCTCAAGCAGCAGCTTAACTCCCTAATCGCTACCAATCGCAACGGTCATGGTCCAGAGGAGACGGTCCTATGATAGATGGGCTAAAGGCTTGCACATGGTCGCTGATCATCCCGATCGTGTTGCTATTGGATATCCTCTCCGATAGGGCTAACCGCATCTTTTGGTCGAGTCCTATTGGCTGGCTGATGGGTCAGGCGATGGCCCGTTGGATATGGTACAGCGACTATCGCCCATTGTGGAAACGCTGGGTCTACTTCCTGGGATTACGGCCACATCTTGGCCAGGCGAAAAGAGGTCAAGGAATTAGGGGACATCTTTGGCTGGAATCGCTCGACACGAGCGGTTCGCTACGTCAAGAGTGGCCGGGTGATTGAGTTAAAGTGAAACAGCCCAAGCGAATGAGGAACTGTGGAATAATACGACGGCGCAGGTCGTTACGGCAAGAGATTGAATTTATTCTGCTCAGGACTTTCGCTTGTCATTCTGAACGGAGCGAAGCGGAGTGAAGAATCCCTCAGATATTCGATTGCAAGCCAATGTTCTAGGGATTTTTCGCTCCCTACGGTCGCTCAAAATGACATACAAGCGAAAGTCCTACTGCTGATGGTTGAGCCGCGCTCCGGGGCGAGCGTTGCCGCCGCCTATCCCCTGGCCTCATTGTCAGTGAAACGAGACTGGCTGCTGGTCGCCGCTATCCTGGGCGCCATCTGGCTGAGTGTCTTTCGTTTCTGGGCAGATACTCTTCGCTATTGGTTCTGCGAGTGGGGACAGGCGAGATTCGACTTGTTTTGGAAGAGGTTGAGGCGACAACTCTGGCCGATGGAGGTTTATGGCTATGGCTAGAAAAGTCGACAATCAGCTGCCAGGAGCGATCAATGTAGCACCAGACTTGGACGCTCGCCTTCATTCAGGGCAGCGGCAGCTTGGCCAGATTATCATCGCCATTGTCATCCTCGGCCTGGTGGCCTGGTACGCGCTCTGGATAATGCCGGAACAGGTGGCCCTGGCGGTGCGTGTGGTCTTGTGGTCAACGGTGGGGTTTTTGCTCATCCGGCTCATCCTCACTTTGGTGGTCAGTGTGAAGCTGGCCCTGGTTCGACTTCGTCTGGCCGATCAGCAGTTGCAGCAGGAGCAACTGTTGACCGAGGGCCGCAGAATCGAGAACAGAAAGGCCGAACGTGAGGCCAATACTATCATCACGATAGCCAACGTGAGCGACCAGGTTTACCTGACCGAGGTCGAACCTACCTCGGTCACGCGGCCACTGCACTTGTCGCCGGGCCGGGTGAACGGAGTCGAGGCTGAACCAACCCCCGAAGAGACTCAGCGCTGGGCCGCCTATCATCTCCTCCATAGCAGCAAGCGTCAAGCCCCGCCGGAGCTGGCTGCACCTGGTATGCCGGCATTGGGACCGAGCCAGGTGGAACTTCCCAAGATGGTCCGCCTGGTTGATCTGCTGCCGGCAGGCCTGCGTGGCGATATGGCTAACCTGGTGCTTGGCGTCCGGATCAACGAGGCCGGCCAACCGCAGCGGCTGACCATCTCGCTCCACGACCTGTTTCACACCCTCGTCGCGGCTTCGAGCGGTTGGGGGAAATCGGTCTTTGTGGCCTCGATTCTGACCCAGCTGGCGACCTGCGCCGACCCGGTCGAGTTTATTTTGATTGATCAGCAAGACCACGGCCTGGCCGCCTTCAAGCAGTGCGACCGCCTGCGCTACCCTCTCTTGCGACAGCCGGGCGAGATTCTAAGCGCTTTGCGAGAGATCTATGACGAGGCTACCCGTTACCGCTCCGAACTATTTGCTCTTTGCGATGCCGACAATCTGGCGGAGTATAACCGGCTGGCGGATGAGCCGCTGCCGCCGGTGATCGTCGCCGTCGACGAGGCTTCAGCCCTCTTGACTGGCGACAAAGAGATCAGCGCTGAACTCAAGCGCCAGGCTTGGGAGCTGCGCAAATTTGGGATCTACCAGATGCTGTGCCTGACCTCGGCCAAGGGGACGACCATTGACACCGACCACCGCCAGCAGTTCAGCAGCAAGGTGCAGCTCCACGCCAACGATAAGTACCAGGCTCGGTTGTTGATGGATGCCATCGAGGCGATTACCTTCCCGCCCGGTCGGGCTGTGATCGAGCTACCCAAGCAAGCACCAGCGGTTGTCCAGACGCCGTATATTGACAAGCGGGAAGTACGTTCCCTGCTGCGACCGGCCACAGTACCGCCGCCAGGGCCTCCGGTCCCCGCGCCCGAGCCGGATAACCAGGAGCGCCAGGTGCTGGCATTGGCCCGGCAAGGGTTTAGCCGCAGCGCCATCGCCCGCGAGGTCTTTAAGGACGACGGGGGCAATCAACTCAAGCGCGTCGGCGCCATTTTAGAGAAATTTGGGGCCGTAATCCCGTAAACCGTAAGCATCGGCTCGTAAAGGCCCGAAATAGAGACATTTTACGGGCTACGGAGGCAAAATGAGCAGCCAATTCAAAGTAAATGGATCATCTCCTGGCAGCTTTACTAAGGCGGACAGAAGGATGACCGAGCCAATGGATGACCGCGCCACCGCCCAAATCTGGGCCCAAACTCAGCTCGTGCTCCAACGCCAACTGACTCGAGCGACGTATGAAACCCTGATTCAAGGCACGAAGTTATTACCCCTGCTCAAGGGCACTTACTGCATTCAAGTACCCACCCCCACGAGCCGGGACTGGTTAGAGCATCGGCTCAAGACGATGATAATGAAGGCCTTAGCCGGTGTAGTGGGTCACGATGTTGAGCTTGAGTTCGTCCTGGCTGCTGAACCAACCCCCACCGTTGATCGTGATTCATATTCTCCCTCACCTCTGCCCGAAGCGCTTACAACTCCTGCTGCAATTCTGCCAACACCGTCTGCTTGCGCTCGATTTGCTCAGGAAGTCGATTTTCAGAGCCTCTGGTTTGAAAAAGGCCGCTCCTCCGGCTATACCCAAATCCCTGATTATGCCTTTCAATTTTGGATGCTCTACCTCAACCAGATCAAGCCCAAAGCCTTTGATCTCTGGTGCCGCATCCTCAGCGATGATAAACGCAATATCCACGACCCTTATTTTACCTACTGGACCCCACCCAAGAAGTACAGCCTGCGCGCTTTGGCCCGGGTCGTCGGCACGACCTCGGTCATCACCGTCAGCGGTGGCCCGCGCTCCTGCTGGTTCAACGAACAGGCCAAGAAGGTCACCGGCGTCCCGCTGCCCGCCTGTTGTGGCCGTTACCAACCGGCCAAATGGCATCAAACCACCAATGAGACCATCCGTTGCCTCCACTGGCAGACCGGTTTGCTGGAGGTGTTATATCAAGAAGGGCTGATCGCCCTCGACATTATCAAGCCGCCGCCAAGCAAACCCCGCTCCCACGAAATCTGGCTCCAGGTCTGGCGGAACATTCCCCTGCTGACCCCTTTCCAGGTTAATCAACTGAACGAAATCGATCAAGTGCGGCATGCCCAATGGCTGGAGCGGTACGGCCACTACCAGAACATTGACCCGGCCCGCTGGGAACAGCTCGCCGATGCCCGCAGCCTGGTTCGGCTGCTGCCCGATTATGACTTGCAGCCCAGCAACTGTCCGACCTGCCGACATGACTGCGCAACTGGCTGCTCGTGCCGATGTCACCACAGCCGCCAGTTGTGGGGCGTTTATCAGCCCAGCCGTGATTTGTTTGAATGAGAGAGTAGGGGCGAGCACAGATGAACCGGACGGATTGGAATCATGTGATTGCAAATCTGGGAAGGCCCAGAAGGATCAATCCGGCGAATTGGAATCATGTGATTCCCATCCGCTTGTCTTAGCCAGATGGCTAAAATTTTTGCGTCTTTAACGGAGTCATGGGCGGCCGCCATGACCCTAAGGGTCGGGACTCAGTCGCCCTATCATTGATATTTGATGGCAGCCCTGTTGGCAATCGAGCCACAGCTTAAGTTCATGCCGCCAATGGGGGGGGGTAAGAATAAAGAATTGAGACAAAACTGAACAAAGAAATAGTTCGATCCGATAGCTAAAATCAAAACCCAAGCCCGCAAAAAGAAGATGACTGAGGCAGATCAGGGTCATCGGGTGGGATGATGGGCATAAGGACTTCTTGGACTTATTATCCTTAATGGGATCGCGACTCGCCAGGGGCTGACAACCCCTGCCTTGAGATTTCCCGACGCCGCACTTCTTTAAGAAGATGCACTTTTTGGGACAAAACTGCATGCAGTTGCTGGTATAAATATTGCAAGGAGTATGATAGTATCAAATCGCTCAGAGGATGCACTGGCCGTTCATAACAATTAATCACTCCTGAAAAATATGCCGGTATTATGAGGCATATCTTCAATCCTGAGAGGGCAGAGATCACCCGGGATAAGGGAGGGCGAAAAATTAGATTTGTCGGTCTGATTTTTCGGGTATGGAAAAACGGAACCATTGGCCAAATGACGATTGATACTGACCCAAACAATGCCGCCCAGACCTCACCAAAAACAACAAATTCAACCCCAGACGAGGCGGGTAGTCCGCCGAATTTTGAGATAATGCAGCCAGGGGGAATGAGGTCCACTGAGCGGGAGCTGCTGGTACACTATGCTGACTATGTCCGACAGTCCGCATTGACCACCAGCGACCATTATAAGCAAATGATCCGCTTATTCATTTTAGCCTTAGTCGAGGCCGAAATTGATCCAGATGATTGACAAACCAGCAACCTGTCTTGGCTACCGGAGTCAGCCACAGGTATTGCTGGGATACCGACGTAAATCAATGGTGCGTCATCAGGCTGATCTGGTTAGCCCAGAACGGCAGACCCACGCCTGCAAGTTATGGCTGGAGATGCACGGAAGTGACTATACTATCGAGTGGTTCGAGGATGTCGAGGGTCACAAAAGCGGCCGGCATGAAGAAGGGCGACCCGGCTGGCAAGAGTTGCTGAAGCAATTGGAGCGGCCTGAGGTGGCGGGGGTGATTGTCGACTCCATTGACCGGGCTTATCGCAACGTGCATGAATTCCTCCAATTTCTCAACCTGCTGGAGCGGCTCAATAAAACACTGGTGTCCATCAAGCAGAGCCTTGATACCAGCTCCCCGATGGGTCGAGCGATTGTCACCATCCTGATGGTGATCTACCAATTGGAGAGCGACCAGACCTCCGAGCGCATGGCCGCTAATGTGAAGTATAAACGGGAGGTCTTGGGCCGGCATTGGGGACCGACGCCATTTGGCTGTGACCGCAATGCCGAGGGACATCTCATCCCCACCATCAAGCAGTATGGGTACAATCCTTTGACGGGTGAGGCGTGTGTTGAAAGTGATGTTCTCAAGGACGATTGGGAACTTCGTCGTTTTTACGATGGGTTAGTTGAAGTCTATCAAATTTATTGCCAGGGTCATTATAGCTATGAGGCGACCGCCGAGATGGTCAACACAGTCGGTTGGCGCTACTATGCCGATAGCAAAGCTGAACCTTGTCTATTCACAGCGGATGCAATCCGACGGATTGTGTCATTTTGGCAGCTTTATCGCGGTGATCTGCCGTTGGGGAACATTACCAATACCCGGAACCCAACAGTTTTGCCAGGGGGACACGAGCCTATTCTGCCAGTCGAATTATGTAATCAGGTCGGTGCGGTTAAAGCCCAACGTGGTCTCGGCTCAGGCAGTCCTTCTCCCGGTCAACCGCAGCATGTATACTTGCTCGGTAATGTGCTGTTCTGTGCGGTCTGTGGTAAACCGCTTAAGGGGCAGTTTCAGGATGGACGACGAATTTACCGGCACTATGGCGGCAAAAAGGGATGTCGGGAGAAATGGACCCTGGCCGACGAAATTGAGGCGGATGTTCTCGATATGTTAACTAACTTGAACGATAGCACCCTCCTAGAGGCGGTTGAGGCCGAGGCTAAACGGCTGGCGCGAGAGGTGTTCGCCCAGGATGACGGCAGTCGTTCCCTCCTGGTTGAACTCGACCGGCACCAGAATCGCTTGATCCAATTAGAATATAAGTATCTGGATGGCGATTTTGAATCAGATCGCTACCGGGTACTCCAGGCTGAAATCACGCAGAGGATTAATGAACTGGAAGCTAAGCTCTACACGGCGACCCAGACGGTAAATTTCACCCCGATTTTGGACCGGATAACAGCCACCCTATCCCGCTTGGTCGCAGCCTCCTTTGAAACCAAAAAGACGTTGATCAACAGTGTGATCCAACGTCTTGATGTGGGAGGTGGCGAGATAATTCACCTGACCCCCAGCCCCTGGGCCAGACCTTTTTTCTGATCTTGGGGCGTGACAACCATGCCTCGGGAGAGACTCGAACTCTCACGTCCGTACGGACACAGGCCCTCAACCT
>CAZRYD010000106.1:1515-18772 GCA_964604225.1 uncultured Caldilineaceae bacterium | reverse complement strand
TTGCTGCCGTCGGCGTTCATCACCCAGATTTCCCACTTGCCGGTACGATCCGTTACAAAAGCAATTTGAGAGCCATCCGGCGACCAGGCCGGGGCGGCGCTGTTGTATTGTGGATCGGCCAATAGCGGCGGTTTGGTCAGCCGCTGGCGCGCTCCGCTGGCTAAATCATAGGTGTAAACTTCCCAATGATCGTGCTGCCGGTAAGTTAAGGCCAATTTTTGACCATCAGGTGAGAAAACCGGCCCGGTATCGCGCAGGTCAGTGGTGATCGAGGAACGGTTGCCGTTGGTCACATCAAGCTGGATCAACCCTTTATCGCCGTCATAGATAACGCGCCAGGGCTTGTCCGGGTCCCAGGCCGGGTTGTAGCTGTAGAGGTCCGCCGGTAAATCCTCAAATTTGCCGCTAGACAGGTTGACCCGGCGTAGCCCCCACTGCAAATCTTCCAAACGAACAAAGCAAACGGTCACACCATTAGCGCCGACATGTGTTTTGGTAATTCTCACATTGTGCGGCAATTGGAAGCCATCGTCAAAATCAAACGTGCGACATTCCGGGCTGGGTTCACGCAGACCACCCCGTTGGAACGAGACAATGATTTCTTGACCATCAGGTGACCAGGCCGGAGATTTGGCCTGGCGAGTTTCAGCCAGAACGGCTCGTTCACCGCTGCCGTCGAGATTGGTTATATAGAGGGTGCCAAACTCGGCCCCATCCCAGCGGGTAAAGGCGACCTGGCGGCCATCCGGCGAAACCACCGGATCAATCACCCCGTTGGCCAGATGGCGCAGACCCGTGCCATCGATATTGATGACATACAGGTCGCCGCCGCTGCCGGTCATGAAGACGATTTGGCCGCCGGAGGCGGTGCTGGTTGGTGAAGATTGACTAACGCCTGCCGCCGGTTGACTCCCCGCCGGCGCTGTGGCTACCGGCACCTCGGCCAACGAACCGCTGAGGCGAACATAGACCGGCTGGGCTGAAATCCAGCCAGAGCGGCCATTTTGGGTGGTAATCTGCAGCCAATTGCCAGCGGCGCTAATGCCGGTAATCGCCACAACCTCTCCTTGCGCCACCGTACCAACGGCGGGATAATTGACTCCCGGTCCCTGCCGCACGTTGAGTCCAGGGGTGATAATTTCCGCCTGAACCGCCGACACGGTCGCTATGGGGTCGGGCGATGCTTGAAACAACTCAGCTTCAGGCATCGGCGTGGCCAGAACGGCGGCGCTGAAAGGCGTCGGTGTGGGGGTGGGACTGGGCAAGGGAATGGGGGTGGCTGTGGGTGGCGCATCACTCACCCGCAATTCAGCGGTCGGGCTCAGGGCCGAGCGATCCAAGGGCACAATGGTCGGCGTGGGGGTGACATTGCCGGCCGCGCAGGCGGTCAAAAGCAGCAGGGTCAGCAAAATTAAAGCGGTCCAAATTCTCATTTTTGATCCTCACGGAAGCAGGGCAGATTGGAGAGTTCTCACTCTCTTAGCCCTCCAGACATTATTCATACCGCAACGCTTCGATAGGCCGCAGCCGGGCGGCGCGAGTGGCCGGGTAGACGCCGAAGAAAAGGCCAATCGCGGCGGCAAAGCCGGTGGCCAGCAGGATTGAGCCGGGAGTGACGACGGTGCCGCCCAAATTAGGGATCATATTGGGCAGGGCAAAGGCAATGCCATACCCCAGCCCAATACCCATAAAGCCGCCAAATAGCGAGATAACAATCGCCTCGACCAGGAATTGCACCAGGATGTCACTCCGTTTGGCCCCAACCGCCTTGCGGATACCGATTTCGCGGGTCCGCTCGGTGACGGACACCAGCATAATATTCATAATCCCGATGCCGCCTACCAGCAGCGAAACCCCGGCGATAGAGCCTAAAAAAGCAGTCAAGCCGGCGGCAATATTATTGCCAAACTCAAGCAGTTGGGCCTGGTTAATAATGGTAAAGTCGTTCTGATACTCGTCGCCCAGACGGTGGTGCTCCCGCATGACTTCTGTCACCTGGTCAGACACGGCGTTCATGTTCTCCTGGGTATCTACCTGCATGTAGATAGAGGAGATAATTAAACTGCCGCGAAAAGCGCCGGCGCTATCCAGGCGGGTCTGGGCCGTACTGATGGGGATCAGCACTACATTATCCTGGTCGCCGCCAAAGCCGGCCTGACCTTTTTCCTCCAACACCCCAATCACTTCAAAAGAAACTCCATTAATTCTAATTGTTTCGCCGATGGGGTACTCGTAGACGTCAAACAACTTCTCGACCACTTTGGCTCCCAACACAGCCACCCGCGCCCGCCGGTCCACCTGCTCTGGGGTGATAAATTCGCCGAATTCTGGGGGGGTATTGCGGACACCGGCATATTCCGGGGTAACGCCACTGATAGAAACTTCTTCGGCTTCCTGCTGACCCCGCACCACGGAGCGGGCAGAGTTGACATTGTATTCGGGGGCCACCGCTACCACATTCGACACGCGCAAAGGGTCGCTCAAAGCTTCGGCATCGCCCATCGTCAGGGGTTCGGCGGGTTTCTTCTTTTGCTCCGTTCGCGACTCGCTCTCCTCGCCATCAGGGCCAAAAATCGAAAATCGGCCAGAAAAGATGGTCAATACATTGGTGCCCAGACTGCCCAAATCTTCGTTAATTTGCTGGCGAAAGCCATTACCAATGGAGATGAGGGCAATCACCGCCGCCACCCCAATAATGATGCCCAGCATGGTCAACACCGTGCGCAGCTTATTGACCGTCAGCGCCCGCAAGGCAATTACAATACTTTCCCAAAGTTGCATTATGAAGCTCCTGCCAGGGCTGACCGATCCCCCGCCATCTCGGTGGCCGTTTCAAGGCCTGTGCCGGCCTGGCGCGGGTTGGGTATTATATAATCCTCGACGATCAGGCCATCGGCCAGACGCACCACCCGCCGGGTATGTTCGGCGATGTCGTGTTCGTGAGTCACAAAAATAATCGTGATACCGTGCGCTTCATTCAAATTTTGAAAAATGGCCATAAGTTCCTCACTGGACTTGGAGTCCAGGTTGCCGGTCGGCTCGTCGGCCATGATAATGGCCGGACTGGTGACCAGGGCCCGGGCGATGGCTACCCGCTGCTGCTGCCCGCCCGATAGTTCGTTGGGCTTGTGGTGGAGCCGGTCGCCCAAGCCGACCATTTCCAGCGCCGCCCTGGCCCGGCGATGGCGCTCGCCGCGTCCCACCCCACCGTAAATCAGCGGCAGTTCAACATTAGCCAGAGCACTGGTGCGCGGCAGCAAATTAAAACTTTGAAACACAAAACCAATCCGCTTGCCCCGAATTTCAGCCAACTTGTTGTCGTCCAGTTGAGCCACATCCACCCCTTCCAAATAATACTGGCCAGAAGTAGGTTGGTCCAGACAGCCCAGTATATTCATCAGGGTTGACTTGCCGGAGCCGGACGGCCCCATAATGGCGATAAATTCACCCGGCTGGACTTGCAGCGAAGCGCCACATAGGGCTTGAACCTCAACCTCACCCATTTGGTAGGTTTTGGTGATGTTTTCGGCTTTGATCACATGATTATCGTTCATGATTAATCCTACAAACCAGACCTCTGAGGCGCATTTTTACAGGCTAGGGGCTGAGGCGCTGCTGGGTTGCTGCCTGATGACAACCTGATCGCCTTCATTCAACCCGGCCACCACTTCGGTAACGGAACCGTTGCGTGAGCCGAGTTCAACCTCTACCCGTATAGCCTGGCCCTGGCCGTCTAACTTTTCCACATAGACTACCGGCTGCTGGCCGGCCCGATCAATCTGGATGGCGCGATTGGGCACCACCACTACATCTTTCATCTGCCGGGTTTCGATGGCAGCGGTGGCCGTCATCCCGGTTAACAAGCCCAGAGGCTGGCCGGAAGGGTCGAGCGTAATGGTTACTTCGTAGGTGACAATGCTATCCCCTTCTTGCTCCACCGGACGGGGCGCGATGTCGGTAACCGTGCCTTTAAAGCGCTGTTCGGCAAAAGCGTCCAGCGACACTTCAGCCGGCTGCCCCTGGCGAATCCGGCCAATATCAATTTCATCCACTTCCATTTTGAGCAGATAGGCTGAGGTATCGGCAATGATGAGGGCGGCGTCTCCGGCATCATCCAAAACACGCTCACCCGGTTCAATATTGACCTCTAACACAACCCCGTCGGTGGGAGCGGTTAACTCTGCCTGCTCCAGATCGCGCTGCTTCTCCTCTAAAGTTAGTTGCGCTTTGTCCACGGTGGCCTGGTTGGAGGCAATTTCGGCGGCGCTGGGTTCTTTGAGCAGTTCGGCCAGGCTCGATTGGGCGTCGGCCAGAGTTGAACGGGCCTCAGCAATCTCTGCCAGGGTCGGCTCCTTAATGGCGATATTGTAGTCGGCCTGGGCTGCTTCATAATCCAGGGTGGCTTCTTGCAGCTTGTCCGCCTGGGACATAGCTCCAACATCGCCCCGGTAAGCCACCTGATCGTACTCCCATTGAGCTGTCTTGAGGGCAATTTCTTTGCGGCGTAGTTCAGCTTCGGCTTTGGTCACGTCGTCGGGGTCAGGCCCATCCTGGAGGTCGGTCAGCTTGAGCCGGGCGCTTTCGACCTTGACCCTGGCGGCGGCGATCTTCTCGGCCAATTCCGGCTCAAAAAGTTTGGCCAGTTCCGCTTTCTGTTGCGCCAGGTCTATCTCGGCCCGCCGAATCTCCAATTCCAAATCAGCGGTGGCCAGCCGGGCCAACACCGTCCCGGCTGTAACATATTGACCGCGCTTAACCAGCAACTCTTTGACCACCCCGCCAATCTCAAACTTCATCTCCACTTCAGCCTTGGGTTCAATACTGCCGGTGGCGTTGACCGTATCAACCAGGGTATCTCGCCCAATCTGCACAATTTCAACCGCAGGGTCCTCACTTAATTTTTGGGGTACAGCAGGCGTAAGATATTGATAGCCAGCCGCACTGCCGCCAACCACCACCATTAAAATCAACAATATGACCATGACACGTTTCATTTCAAAATCTCCTGTGGACGAGACTGCCGGAGTTTAGACGACCAGTCTGCCAATGTTAAAATGATTAGTAGCATCGGGCCTTGCGCCCGCTTTAGTCGCCCACGAGGGGCTATACTACAACTTGTCAATTTAACATTGACGAAATACTACTCTAAGTCTAACAGAAGGCAAGGGATTGATAAACCGATTGGAGACCGATTCGGCCTACAACATTTGTTGTAGCCTACCCGGCCATCATCCCGCCGAACAACAACGTCGGCAGCACTGAAATTCCCAGCGATAAAACCGCATAAAGCAGGGTCAGCAGCAGGGCTTTGCCCCGGCCAAACCGGGCGGCCACGGCAACACCCAACACCACCAGGATCAAATGCCATAACCAAAAGAGGTCAAGCCCGCTCAATAAAACAAAAAGTGGGTTGCGTGCATCTTGCAGCAAATCACCGCTGGAAACCAGGAAGGATAAGCCCGGATATTGGATCATGCGCCCGGCCACGGCCATAAAGCCAGCCTGGGTTAACGCGCCAATCGCCATGGGCATCCGACTCCAGACGCTCATGCGAAACATCGCCCCGAAGCTTGTTTCGCCCCCACTGACCAGGGCCGTAAAATAGAGGAAGGTGGCCTGGGCCAGTATCACCGCTACCATGGCCATGGTCCCAAAGCCCAAGCCCGAGGCCAGCATAAAAGGCAGCGACAGAGTCGTCTCCATGCCGGCTCGGGCGGCCTCGGCCTGGTCTGCCGGCAGCGAAGCCAGTTGGCTTTCGGCTTGCTGGCGGGCCAGTTCGATGCTGTAGGGGGTCTGCAAGATAAGGAAAACGGCCAGGCAGACGATAAAAAAGATCAACGGGGCGGCCCATATAAACCACCTGGCCTGGGCTACCACAGCCTGAAACGTGGCTACAGGCCGGTCAATAATGCCAAAGAATAACTGCCACAGCGGGCGCGTTTGCCCATTGATAACGGGTTGAGCTGTAATTGTCATTGGTTTTTCTCCGCTTGGTATTTGTCTACAATTTTCTATTATGACTGGGACGGGCGGATTTGTCATCAGACAAAAGATGGACTCACTATCGGTCTGTGGGCGGATGCGCCAGGTTTTGACTGTGTCATCATGATTATTACGTTCAAAATGGTCAAATGTTTCACCGCCGCACAGTTTAACCGCCGCAGGTTAAGCAGCGGTTATGGTTTGATTAAGATTTCGTAACCCCAGCCAGCCAATCCACCCAGAGACTGACCCTCAACCCATCGTTGGTCTCATGACATTCTGGTTGATCCCAGCTATACTTTGGCTAATAGACCTTAATGAATTTTGATAAGTAGCAGCGACTCTTGTGGTCGCCCCAGGCGGAGACAAGCCCCACCGCTGCGCTTAGGGTCTGGACTTGGGTAAAGACAAAATTTGATTACAATGAAAGTTATGGCAACAACTCGGGCAAAATCCCTGTTCCTTAAGCTACGCTGGCGGCCTTTCCAACGGCTGTTATCTTTTTTTCAACGGCTGCAATGGAAACTGACCCTAGCCTACACTCTGTCCATTGTGTTGACGGTCCTCATCCTGGGCGTTATTGGCCTGGGCTTGATGTGGTATCTCTACTTCTGGTCAGATTGGGTACCCCACCTGATTGCCGATGGCCTGCTTAAAACCGGGCCTTTGGTGTCGCCCTACCTGGAGCAAACGCCGCCCGACCGAGCGGGACTGAACAATTGGCTGAGCAAGGTTATGGTCGGCGATAATCTGGTCATCAATATTCCGCCTGATGAAAAAGACTCGACCCGGAGATTGCCGGCCCAGTTTGGCCAGGTGGTGCTGCTGGCCATTGTCAACCCCCAGGGCCAGATACTGGCCGGTTATCCTGCCCAGAAAATCACAGCGGGAACGGCCCTGGCAGGGCAGCTTTCAGCCGAAGCGGTGCCCGGCTTTGAGGCGGCTCTGCAGGGCGAAACCGAACCGGCGCTTTTATCGACCCGTAATGCGGCCAGGCACATGGTGGCCACGGCCCCCGTTTTTGGCGCCAATAAGCAACTGCTGGGCGCCATCTTTCTTGAAGCCACTTTTCCCATTGAAGAAGGCGAATTTCTAAGGGGGATGCTGCAACAGACCATCCTGCCGGTGGCCGGGGCTATGCTGCTGGTGGGGCTGATCGCCGCGCTCTTCTTTGGCTACTTTATTGCCCGCGGCTTGACCCGCCGACTACGGGTCTTAGATAAGGTGGCTGACGAGTGGAGCCGGGGTAACTTTGAAGCGCTGGCCCGCGATGCCTCCGGCGATGAAGTGGGCCAACTAGCCCGGCAGCTCAACTATATGGCCATGCAATTACAAAACCTATTGCAGACCCGCCAGGAACTGGCCACCCTGGAGGAGCGCCACCGCCTGGCCCGCGACCTGCACGACTCGGTTAAGCAGCAGGTTTTTGCCACGGCCATGCAGGTCGGGGCGGCCCGCGCCCTGCTACCGGAACAGCCGGCAAATGCCCAAACTCACCTGCTGGAAGCGGAGCGCCTGGTGCATGAGGCCCAACAAGAGCTGACCACCCTCATCCGTGAGCTGCGCCCGGCCGCGCTGGAAGGCAAGGGTCTGGCCGCTGCCCTGCGCGACTACGTGGCCGACTGGTCGCGCCAGAATCAAATTTCCGCCGAGGTACGGGTTCAGGGCGAACGTCCCCTGCCGCTGGTGATCGAGCAAACGCTATTTCGGGTGGCGCAAGAGGCCCTGGCCAACGTCAGCCGCCACAGCGCGGCCACCACAGCCGAGGTGCACCTGGTCTGTGCCGCGCAGCAGGTCACTCTGACCATCTCCGATAACGGGCACGGTTTTCAGGTGGGCGCCAGCAATGGCAAGGGGCTGGGTTTACGCAACATGCGCGAGCGGGTGGAGTCGCTGGGGGGTAATTTTACGATTGAGAGCGAGCCGACCCAGGGGACGCGCATAGCGGCGCACTTGACGACGGCGTAAGCTAAAAGTGGATAGCCAGGCAAAAGAGAGAGACAAATGACCGAAGCAATCACTGTTTTAATTGTTGACGATCACAACGTGGTGCGCCAGGGCGTGCGCGCCTTCATCGAAACCCAGCCGGACATTACCGTCGTAGCCGAAGCCGAATCGGGGGCAGAGGCTACCCGCCTGGCCGCCGAACACGCCCCCGACGTGGTGCTGATGGATTTAGTGATGCCGGGCATGGACGGCGTCGAGGCCACCCGGCTGGTCAAGCAAGTCAGCCCCCGCAGCCACGTTATTGTCTTGACCTCTTATCATCAGGATGAGCACATCTTCCCGGCCATTCGGGCTGGGGCGCTCTCTTATCTTTTGAAGGATGTCGAACCGAGGGAATTGGCCGACGCCGTCCGCAAGGCGGCCCGCGGTGAAGCGGTGCTGCATCCCCGCGTAGCCTCCCGCGTGGTTCAGGAACTGCACGGAGCGCGGCGGGAGGGGGCCAATCCCTTCACCGAGTTAAGCGAGCGCGAGTTAGATGTCTTACGTCTCATCGCCGACGGCCTGAGCAATGCTGAGATTGCCGAGCGGCTGATTATCAGCGATAAAACGGTTAAAAGCCACGTCAGCAATATCCTCAACAAGCTCCACCTGGCCGACCGCACCCAGGCCGCCGTCTACGCCTGGCGCGAGGGCGTGGTACGGCGGAGTGAGGAAGGCTAACAAAAAAGCCCCGCCTGCAGGCGGGGCTTTTGGTTTGGCGGCGGTAGGGGCGGGCGGGGATAAGCCCCGCCCAGGGCGACCACAAGGGTCGCCACTACCACTACCGAATTAGGTTGTCAAAATTCATTAGATTTCCAGCGGATCGTCGGGATGAGCCAGGTCCCACAGGGCTTTGTAGGTCTCGTTATCCAGGCCGATGTTGCCCTTGTTGCGAATTGGGCCGGTGTAGGCGTGGGGCATGTTGATGTTCCGGCGCAAACGCGTGTCTGGCCGCAGATAGATATTGAATTGGCCGTCGCGGTCAATTTTGGGGGCAAAGGTGCCGATGCCGTCCAATTTGACCGGCGTACCCTGACTGTTGAAGTACAGGATAGCCTCGTTCATTTCCTGGAGCATCATCATCACAGAACCTTTGTTGAGATTGGTGCGCATGGAGATCCAAGCGGCGAACTGGTCGAGTTGGATGGTGTGATTCAGTTTTAGTTGAGGTCCGAAGGCTCGGTGGGCCGCTAAGAATTTAGCCATTTTCTGAATATGTCTCCTTGTTTGGCTATGAGTTGTGATTATATTGTTAAGGCATGCCAACCGCGCGGGACTGCTGCCGCATGCAGTTATTTTGGCCGGAGCCGGGTATCCCTTGCTGATGCTTGATTTGCGGGGACACGGCCAAAGCGAGGGAACGGAAATAACTTATGGCTACCGCGAGGCCTTGGATGTACAGGCGATTGTAGATTATCTGCTGGCTCTGCCGAAAATTAAACAGGTGGGGGCTTTGGGGACGTCGCTGGGTGGAGCTGTAGTAGTTCGGGCGGCGGCGGTCGACCCACGCCTGAGGGCTATTGTAGTTGAGAGCAGTTTCAGCAGCTTAACTGACGCCGTGGAGGACGCCTTTGAGGACCGCTCCATTTTTCCCAAGTGGCCCTTTGCCTCGTTGCTGGTGGCTTTGGCCGAACAGCGGCTGGGTTTGAAAGTTAGCCAGGTTGACTCGACGCGAGATTTGGCAATGCTTTCGCCGCGTCCGGTCTTGATCATTCATGGCGCTGCCGATCACTTATTTTCACCCGACCATGCGCTCAAAATGTACGCTGCGGCCAAAGAGCCAAAGACATTGTGGCTGATTGAGGGTTCAGGACATGCTAATCTTGTGACCGATCATGAAGCGGAGTACCGAGAACGCGTGGTTATGTTTTTCGAAAAGGCTTTTGCACCTGAAGAATAAGGATCAGTAGATCCATATTTCAAGCTCCCAGCGGACCATAGTCCGCGTTTTGGCCGCTGGATTATAATCCAGCCAAAGCAAATTCGGATCCACTGAGGATAAAAGTTCCAGCCATATCTCCCTAGGACTTTCGCTTGTCATTCTGAACGGAGCGGAGCGAAGTGAAGAATCCCTCAAATATTCGATTGCAAGCCGACGTTTTAGGGATTTTTCGCTCCCTGCGGTCGCTCAAAATGACATACGAGCGAAAGTCCTGCTCCCATCTTATTCTCACGCTTTGCGTCAGTTTGGGAACTTGATGGCAGCAAGATGGCCCCACCGCCGGGTCATGGCAGCCAGGCCGGATACCGCTCATCTTTGGAAGTGGCGGTCACTTGCGCCCATTGGCTGGCGGAAACTTCGGCGGGCGCGCCGCCGGGCGCGGGCAGGGTGTAAATGTCCCAGTTGCTACCGTTGTTATAGGTAAAGGCAATCTGGCGGCCATCGGGCGACCAGGCCGGCTCGCGCTCGTCACCGGGGGCGTTGGTCAGCCGGGTCAAATTCCCGCTTTGAATTTCCAGCAGATATAAATTCCAGTGGCCCTCGCGATTGCTGGCCAAGAGGAGATAGCGGCCATCGGGCGACCAGACCGCCGGCCAATCATCGGCAGGGTTATGGGTCAGGCGTTGTTGATTGGTTCCGTCGCCGTTCATGGTGTAGATTTCTACATTTCCATCGCGCTCAGACACAAAGGCAATCTGGCGGCCATCGGGCGACCAGGCCGGCCACTCGTCGAAACCCCGGCTGCTGGTTAGTTGGACTGGATTGCTCCCGTCTACATTCATCACGTAAATATCCAGGTTGCCGCTTCGCCCGGAACTAAAAGCGACGCGGCGACCATCGGGCGAGACGGCGGGTTGCACATCATCCCCGGCGGCGTGGGTCAGATTGACCGGCTGACCGCCGTCGCTGGCGGCCAGGTAAAGGTCGCGGTCGCCGCCGGTTTGGTCGCTGGAAAAAAGGACCTGATAGCCTGAACCGCTGCGGAGCCAACTTAAACCGCTGGTCGCGGCAGGACTGGTGGCTGTGGTGAGCGTAGAATTGGGAATAGCCCGGAAACCCAGGCCGGCCAGCAGGGGGTAGTCTTGCAGATTAATAGCCATAGGTCTGGTGGGCTGGCTCGATAGCCCGGCGGCGGCTGGGACAACGGTGAGTGTGCTCGTAGCAACAGCTTGGCCCGCAGGCATAGTAGGCGTAATTTTGGGTGTGACCGTCGGCGAGGGCGTGGCCGTAGCTGTGGGTGTGGCGCTTGGCGGCGGTGTTGGCGTAGTGGTAGGTGTGTCGGTCGCTTTGGGGGTGGGAGTTGAGCTGGGTAAAGCTTCCGCTAAAACCTTCGTCGACTCCACAGGCGTATCGGTCGCTGTGGCGGTTGAGGTTGGCTCGGTTCGGGTTGGGGTAGCTGAGGCGGGTGTGGTCGAAGTGGGCAGAACAATAGCTGCGGGTGTTGATATTTTAGGGACAATGGCATTGACCGGCGTGGCTTGAGCTACTTGCGCCTCGCTGAGGTTGAGGCCATTGATCAGCGCCAAGGCCAAAACCAGGCCGGTGATGAGCAGCAGCAGGCTCAACAGGGTCAAGCCGAAGCGACTAATGTAAATCGGGCTAAAGCGAGCCACCGGACCGAAATTAACTGACGTTTGGCTGAGCACCGGCTCGGCGATGTCTCGCTGCGATACTTTTATGAGCGGGGCGGCTGGCTGAGCCGGTTGACTCGGGCCGACGGGCTGGGTAGCCGGGGCGGTTTGCGGCTCGTGTTGGGGTAGGCTGACGGCTGGCAGGCTGAGCTGCGTCTTTTCAAGGTCTGCCTCAAACGGCAAGGCCACACAAAACGTTGAACCGACGCCGAGAACGCTGGTCGCCCACAAGCGCCCGCGATGCAATTCGATGATGCGTTTGCTGAGAGGCAGGCCCAGCCCTGAACCGGCGTATGGTTTGAGGGTAGTGTTTTGGCCTCGGCTAAAGCTCTGAAAAATTTTCCCTAACTCTTCATTGGACATGCCCATGCCGGTATCCGAGATGAAGATGGTCAACTCTGAGCCGGTCAATTCGCTTTGAACTTCAATTACGCCCTGGTCGGTAAATTTGATGGCATTGCTCAAGAGGTGCAATAAGGCTTGTCGCAATCTGGCCGGGTCGGCTAGCAGCGGCGGCAAATCTTCAGAAACGGTGCAGCGCAGTTCTAAATTCTTGTGACGGGCCAGGCCGCGGCCGGTCTGGATCAGTTCGCGCAATAACTGAGCCAGGTCAACGGGTTGCAGCTCTAAGTGAAAGTCATCATGTTCCAGTTGAACCATCTCTTCCAGGCCGATGACTAAGCCGCTCAGACGGTCGATTTGCTGCCAGGCCTCGGGGAGTAGCTGAGGCGGGGCTGCCCCGTTGGCGGTCTCAACCACCCCCTCAACCGCATGCTCCAATTTTTTAACCGAAGCCTTCAATTCCCGAATAGTCCCTTCGATTAAACCGGAGAGTTGAGTATCTTTAAGGACGGCTACCTGGTGAGCGCGATGGGTTTCGCTCCGGGCTTTGACGATTTCCTCTTTGAGATTTTCGACCTGGGTTTGCAGTTCTTGCGCATCTTCCAGGACGTGGAGGAGTTCCAGGGTGCGCTCGCGCAGGAGTTTTTTGCTGTCGAGCAGGTGTTTGTCTACCTTGGCCACGTAGCGTTCGCCCAACGTAGCCAACAGGGTAGTGAGCAGTAGCAAGATAAAGGGCGGCACAAGCGCCACAAAATTGGTCAGGGTGAGCTGGCCGGTTACGCTGACGATCACCAGAACTACGGCAATGGCCAGAACGGTCATTGCGACCGTCGCCGGTGAGCTTAAGAGTAAACTGGCAATAATAATAACGGGAATAAAAAGATAGGGCACAAAACCAGTGAAGGTGTTGGCTTGCAAAAATGCTCCGGCCACCAGGCCGATCAATTCCAGCACCAACACATACGCTGCTACCACAAATTGACCGGCCCGGCGCAGCACAAAAGCAATCAAAACCACCGCAACCAGGGCAATGGAGCGGAGAAACCACAGCGAAGCCGGTCCAGCCATCAGGAAGGCGACCGCCCCTCCGGCCAGACCGATTAGGCCCAGCGCTAAAATGATATAATCAAAGGCTTCTTGATGAGCCTGGCGTACATCGTTGTCCATGGCAGTAGTATCCTAAATCTCCGCGATTGACCCCAGGGTGGTCAAGGTTGACCGGGTAAGGTTGCGGCGCTTGTTAAAGAGCAAAATAAGCGTAGATTAGCTTAAGATTAGCACAATTATAAGGTTAAAAGCAATAGTCAAAAGGTGGGGGGAGCAAGAAAACGTGAGGCGGGCTTAGCGCCGGCGCCACCAGACGACGATTCCGGCAGCCAAAACCGACAGCGGCATCACGATGAGGGTGGTCAAAAGGGTCAGGTTAGTTTGCATGGGCGTCAGGAAAATGTGGCGGTCAGCGGGCGCTTTGGGGCGAATTGAAATCAGTTCTTCCTCCTCGGCCAGCCAGTTGACGGCGTTCACAAATAAATCCAGGTTGGCGCTCTGGGAGGAGATGCTTTGGTTGGCGGCAAAGCTGGAGTTGCCAATCACCACCAGGCGCATCCCGCTGGCGCTATCTTCAACCGCCGCGCCAAGATTGATGGGACCAGGCCGGTCAGCGCCTTCATTATATTTGAAAGGGGTGGAAGTCAAATCGGTTTCGGCCCAACTGTTGGCGCTGGTGGTCAGCAGCGGCACGATGGACACGGATAGTATAGTGGAGGACGTGATAGTCACCGAGCGGGCAAAGGGAAAGAAGGATTGATAACCGTTCAATTCGTGGGTGATTTCATGGAAGGGATATTGGCTCAGCAGCGGGGTGGTGAGCTGCTGGGCCAGACCCTGGGGAGCCAGCGTAACAGCCGAGTTGGCGACATCGACGGCGAAATCATTGTTAAAAGCCAGGCCATACTCTTGCAGAATTTCAAGAAGCGGCGCGGGCTGGAGTGGATCGACCATGACCAGCAGCTTGCCGCCGCCGGCCAGCCAGGTTTGCAAGAGTTGGATTTCGCTGGCAAACAAAGCTTGGCTCGGCCCGGCCAGAACCAGCACCGCCGCGTCGGCGGGCACAGTGGTGGTAACAGCCGCCAGGTTAAGAGGCTGGACCCCGTAGTGCTCTCGCTCTAAGGCCTGTTTGATGGCGCTGTAGCCTTCTGGAGTCGCGTCGTCGATGTTGCGCTCGCCGTGGCCGGTGATGAAATAAACCACCTGGTTGGTCTGGCTGGTCACCCGAACCAGGCCGCTGGTCAGAGTCTGCTCATCGACGATGGCGCTTTGGTAATGCCTGTCGCCGCTGACAAAGACCAGGCCGTAGCTGTTCAGCTCAAAGCTTTGGGCCAGGGTCGGTTCGACCTTGGGGTCGTGAAACTCGTAGGTCAAGTGGCTGGTGTGGTGGGCGTAACGTTTGAGATATTTCCTGGCCAGGGCCAGCCGGGGATCGGCGGCCTCGAAGAAGCCGATGATCTCCACCGGCTGGGCCAGGTTTTTTAACACCTGGATCGTTTGCTTGGATAAGGTAAAGTTACCCGTGTCAGTGAGGTCGTAATCGCGATCGTGTTTGTAGCTGAGATAGTTGAGCAAGGCCAGGATGCCGAGAAAAGCCAGGCTCAGCAGCACGGCATTAGAGCCGTAACGGGCCGGACGGCCGGTCAAAGCGGCGCGGACTGTATTAGGCTGGAGGAGGATGGCCGCCAACAGCAAAATTACCCCCAGACCGACGCCAAGTTGGGCGACCAAAGCCCAATCCCGCTTTAGCAGGTAAGCTGTCCCGCTGCCCAGCACCAGTACCAGGCCGACAAGCGCACTCAGCCAAGCGTAAGGGCCTGGGGGCACCTGGCCGGAGACCGTTCGCGTTTCTTCGGCCATTAGCGCCACCTTCTGACTTCGAGGATGCGGGTGGTTAAAAAGAGCGCCGCCGCCGTAACGCTGAGAAAATAAACGATGTTGTTGGTGGTGATCAACCCCAACAGAAAGTCGGTGAAATGTTCCTGCACCGATAAATAGGTAAAAATGTCGCCCAGCGGCCCTTCGCCCAAGGCCGCCCCCAGCGCCCCGGCCAGCCAAAAGAAGAGCGAGAAGGCCACCGCCAAAACTGCGGCAATCATCTGGTTAGCCGTCATGGCCGAGGTGAGCAGACCGCAGCTTAACAGCATCGCGCCCAGCAAAATCACTCCCAGATAGCCGGATAGCGTCACCGGGATGTCGGGGTTGCCCAGGTGAGTCAGCCAAAAAAGGTAGTACAGGGTGGGCAGCAGCAGCGCAAGTAAGAAGATAAAAACTGCCAGAAATTTACCCAGCACCACTTCTCCATCGCGGATGGGTGAGGTGAGCAGGAGTTCCAGCGTGCCGGAGCGGGCTTCTTCGGCCAGCAGCCGCATGGTCAAAATTGGAGCCACAAACAGCAGCACTACGCCGATAACGTTTAACACTTCGGCCAGGGAGGCCAGACCGGCCAGCGCAACCGTGAAAAAGAAAAACAATCCGGTAATAAATAGAAATGCCGCCCCAACCACATAAGCCAGGGGCGACACAAACAGAGCTGCCAGCTCGCGTTTAGTAATAATCCAGGTCTTCATGCCTTGGCTGCTCGCTCGGCCGTTAATTCCAGAAAAATATCTTCCAGGCTGGACTCAACGGCCCGTAGTTCCAGCAGTCCCCAGCCCTTTTCCACGACCACCTGGGCAAGCATGGGCCGACAATCCACACCCCAGCCACACGCAAGCTCAAAGGTATTGGGCACGGGCTGCACCACTTTATCCACCCCGGCCAACGCCAGCAGGATTTCCACCGCGTCCGCGGGAGCCGAAGTTGTGACCAGCCGCACCCGTTCTCCGCCATCCAGGCGCGCAGCCAGCCCGGCGGGCGAATCTTCGGCCACAATCTGGCCTTTGTTGATAATCAACACCCGGCTGCAAATTTGCTCCACCTCCGACAGGATGTGGGTGCTGAGGATAACGGTATGCTCGCCGCCCAACTCGCGGATCAACTGGCGCACCTCGATAATCTGTTTAGGGTCCAGGCCCAGGGTCGGTTCATCTAAAATCAGCACTTCCGGGTTGTGCACAATGGCCTGGGCAATACCGACTCGCTGGCGCATGCCTTTGGAAAGTTTGCCGATCACGGTGTTAGCCCAGTCGCCCAGGTTGACTTTCTCCAGGGCGTGTTCGACTCGTTTGACCCGGTTGTCAACCCGGCGCAGCGCGGCCACATAATCCAAATAGCCCCGCACCGTCATGTCGTTATAAAGCGGCACGGACTCCGGCAAATAGCCAACTCGCCGGCGCACCTGGAGACTGTGGCTGAAAACATCAAAGCCGCCTACGGTCACTGTGCCGTCCGAAGGGGGCATGTAGGCGGTCAGGATACGCATGGTGGTTGTTTTACCCGCGCCGTTGGGGCCTAAAAAACCGAGGATCTCGCCCCGGTCAACGTGGAAGCTGACATTCTGCAAGGCCGCTCGGTCGCCGTAGTATTTGGTCAGGTTGTCGGCTTGAATCATAGCAGTCTGAAAACAGTCATCTCTGGTAGCCAGACTCAGTTTGGATAACAAAGATAACCCGCTGAAACAGGTCTAAACAATAAAGAACGGGCGTGGCCTTAGAAATAAAGCTTGTAAGGCCGCATCCCGCTACCCTAACCATGGTACGAATTTGAGATTAAATTAAGATTAAATGCCTTGACTAAATCCTACATCGGCGGTAAGGCCGAGGGGCAAGCTCTGATTTGGCGTTAGCTCAAGATATGGAGATAATATGCGGAATAAATTTTTAGAAAGAAAGGGACAAACCGTGACCCAAGAATCGTTTCAACTTGATCTGAGCGAAAAAGGCAAAGACAAAGACGGCCAGGTTATCTCGCTCGACCGGCGGCTGTTTATGCAGTTGCTGGTGTTTGGGGGCTGTCGCAACACCGGCGCGCTCATCGAAGCTTTAGCCCAAGCCAATCTGGATGGCGTGCTCTATGCCGATATCAACGACCCGCAGGGCGTGGCTTTGCTGAGCATGCACGAAAACCCGGATTATTTTGTCACCGAGCTGCGCCAATTGCTCAGCCAGCCGCCTTTTGTCGGCCTGACTCCCAAGCCCGAATACACGATGCTGGGCCGCAGCTACGCCGTGGGCCACGAGCTAGACCTGGAGTCAACCTTGCTGACTCGCCCCCGCCGCCGCGTGCTCGACCCGGAGTGGCCCTGGGCGGTCTGGTATCCTTTGCGACGGGTCAAAAACTTTGAAGCGCTGCCGGAGCAGGAGCAGCGCATCGTTTTGATGGAACATGGGGGGATCGGCATGTCGTTTGGCAAAGCCGGCCTGGCTCACGATATTCGCCTGGCCTG
>CAZRYD010000106.1:0-1415 GCA_964604225.1 uncultured Caldilineaceae bacterium | reverse complement strand
TGGGGCTGGACGAGCAGTATCAGATCAAGGGTGCGATGAGCCAACTCCCAATTCTCCTGCCGTAAATAAATCTGCTTCAAATTGAGGAGCATGCGGAATAAAATGGCCTTTTTGGCAGCCGGGACCAAAAACTGCTGCCTAAAGGCCAGGCGTTCCGCCAACGGCGCCCGGCCCAGCGCCAGGCAGTCGTCTTCGCTCAAAATGGTTCCCCCGTTAAAGACATCGACGTAGATGGGCGCGTCCGGCAGGCCGTAGCCGCAGATAAAATGCCCCGGCAGGCCCAGGCCCGCCAGCGGCAGCTCCAGCCGCCAGCCAATTTCCAGATAAATCAGACTCAACGAAATAGGAATGCCGGTACGCCGATCCAAGACCTGGTCGAGAAAAGAGTTGTTGGGGTCGTAGTAATTTTCGCTGTTGCCGTGAAATTGCAGCTCTGCAAACAGGTAGTGGCTGAGCGCCCCAACCTTCGCCTCGGCTGTGCCGGCCGCCTCGACCGCCGGCCGGAGCGCCTCGGCCATATCGTCCAACAACGGTAAATAATCTGCCGTCAGGCCCGCAACCTGGTTCAAATGCTCGGAAATTAACAGCGCCGCGCGGGCGAGATTGATCTGGTCGTCAGCTTTGGCCAATTCTCTGGCCAAAGCCTCTTTTGCATTTGAGGTCATTTCAAAGTTCCCATTAATGACCGCCGACGGCAGACCGCCGACCGCTGCCAGACCTGTTTGGCTTGCGGCGATCAGCGGTCGGTGGTCGGCGGTCTACTGTCTACCGTCTACCCAATTTAAGACCTGGCCCAGGTTGGTGATGCGCTGGACGGCCGGGGGCAAAGTGGCGGGGGCGGGTTGGCCGGAGCGGTCGCACCACAGCCCGCCGGCATAGCCGCCCGCCTCGACCGCGCCGATGGCGTCCACTTCCAGGTTGTCGCCGACATAGAGACAGTGCGCGGCGGGCAGGTCCAGCCGCTGCGCGGCCTCACGGAAGATCTCCGGCTCGGGTTTGTAGCGGTCCAGTTCGCCGCTGATGAGCAGGTGTTCCGGGGCGACAAACTCGCCCAGCCTGGCTTCGATGACCGGCCTGATGGCGGGCGAGTGGTTGGTGATGATCCCCAGCCGCAGCCCCCGGCCGGCCAGGGCGCGCAAGGCGGGCAGCGTGTCCGGGTAAAAAACAAAGGGCAGGTGGGCGTAGGCCAGGTAAATTTGCTCGCCCAGGTGGGCCGACGGCTCAGGATGTCCCAGCAGGGCCAAAAGCTGCTGGTAGTAAACGATCAGCCCGGTCTTGGTTTGCGGCGCGAGCGGGCCGGACCACTGCCCCTGCTCGATGCGCTGCTGGCGTTGGCTTCGGGCCGCCTCGATGGCCGCGTGATCGTAGCTCAAGCCGACCTGCCGCAGCAGGGCCGCCGTGCGCTCCGCCGGGGA
>CAZRYD010000105.1:0-18952 GCA_964604225.1 uncultured Caldilineaceae bacterium | reverse complement strand
AGCTCGCGCTCATTGATGATTTCCTCGCCGCAATGGTCGCAGTTCACCCGGTGGCCCTCTTTGCTTAAAAGTTTTTCCAGAGAGACAGTCAAAATGACCGGCTCAAGCTGTAGCAATTCTGCTTCCGGCATCCGCTGGTAACCCAGGAGGTAGGCTTCCCAGCGACTCTTGGCCTCGGGGGCATAATCCTTGGCTGTGCGCCGGGCGCTGGCGCGCGGGACCACCCGAACCGCCTGACCGGTCTGGGTGTCGATGAAAGTAGCGGCCACTTTGCCAAAGTCCAGCACTCGCATGGTCCGCCGGCCCACTCGGCAGCCCGTTGCTACGGCCAGGCCGTCAATCACGCAGCCGTCAGTTTCGACCACCACCAACATGCGTTTATCCGTTTGGGGTATGGTCAGTCCCAGCCAGCGGCCGCCAGCCAAACCCATGCGCACCCCCAAGACCTGGCGGGGGCAAAGATGGTGATGCAGTGCGGCTGAGGTGTGCAATAATTCTTCTAATGCAAGCATAGGCTTTTCCTCAGAAAGATTTTTCTTTCAAGCGAAAGATAGGCTCGACCGGCTGATTCAAATTAACTTCGACCAGGCCGGCGTCGTTGAGTGTTAAGGCTAAATGGGGCAAGGGGCGAGAGGCCGGGCCAGCCAGGTTGGTCCCATCGACGGCAAAGCGGCTGCCGTGACAGGGGCAGACCAACCCTTCATCGCTGCGGGCTACTGTACAGCCCAAATGGGTACAAACTGCGCTCAAGGCAAATAGGCCACCCTCATCCCGGCCAATAAACACAGGACTATCGGACAAGAGAGTCAGGACGCCGGCCGGGAAGTCGCTAGGCGGCCCGGCAACGATGATGGCCGGACGCGCCTGGCTGACCGGCGGAGTCAGAAAGCGCACACTGGCTCGCCCAATGCCCACCAGCGCCGTTAACAGGCTCAGACTCCCCAGGGCCGTCAATAGTTGGCGGCGAGATAAGGGAGCCGAGTCAGGTTGATGGCGGTCAAGTTTATTATTACTCCCCTTTTCCATTCTTCCAATCCAACCTATCGCTCATAAGCGTGGCACTGGTGGCAGTAGCGCGACTCCTGCTGATCGGGCTGCTGCTGGCACTGGCTGCCTATGACCAGCGGCAGCGGGTATTCCCGGCCATCGACTTTGCCGAACTGGATCAATTGCCCGTTGCGACGCCGGACGCTGCCCAGTAGTTCCCCGCGTTCGGTGATGATGACTTCGTCGCCGAGGGTGAGCGAATAATGCCCATTCAGCCGGGCCAGACGCAGGGCTGGATCGTCGGGATCGGTGATTTTGGCTGTAGCCGGTGCTTCGGTCAGGGTGCCGTGGCAGGTGCGGCACTGCACGTATTGCATACTCTTTTGATCCGGCCAGAGATGGCCGTCGCCCATGACTTCGGCCTGAGTGTGGCAGTCAATACAATCCAGTTCCCACTCGCACAGGGTAAACTGGCCAATGGGTTGGTAATATTCGCGCAGGCGGCGGCCCTCAGCCGGCATGGTTGCCGGGAGTGATGGGCCGGCTGGGGGCAGGTCAGGCCGAGGGGTAAAGGTCATACCCCGCAGCGAGTAGTTGCCCCGATTGTGGCAGTGGTTGCATTGGCTGAAAGGGATGGCCGTGGTGAATTCGTGGCGGGCCGGGTGGCCCGGCTCGTCTCGGGCAAGCGTCGGGTCGCTGCCGGTGTAGAGGCCCTCATTGTTGTAGAGGACATGGCAGGCGGCGCAACCGGTCGCCCGATAGCGATACGGTTGGGGCGCCGGCGCTTCGGTCAGGTGACAGCCGCCTGCGAGGCAGTTTTGAGCAAACTGCGTTTCCGCAGGTAGGGCATCTTGATTAAGGGTGTAAGCGGCCAGGGCAGGAACAGTCTGAGGTAGCGGCTCCGGGTCAATTGCGTTTAAAACGCCGAAATGGGGGGTCAAATCTTCTTGCGCCCCAAAGGTGAAGCGCACCAGGGCGATACTGCCCGCATAAGTTGCCTGAAGGCTGCGGGTTACCTGCTCCAGGTGATTGCGGCTGGGGTCGGCGTGGCCGGCATGGCAGCCCGACTGGCCACAGCTTTGCTCCGCCAGACTCAGGTCAGCCGGGTTGGAGCGCAGGCCGGTGTGAGCCTGGTCCTTATCCAGAGCCAGACCCAGGCCGCCGTGGCAGATGACGCAGCCAAAGGTTTCGACCGGGTGAGAAGGGCTGATCTCCTCCAGACCAAGGTGGCAGGTCAGGCAGAGTTCGGGTGTAGCGTTTGCAGTGGGTTGGCCGTCCGGCCCCAGGCGCGGCATGATCTGCCGGATGGCAAGGTCATGGGTCGATCCTGTGCCAGCGCTGGCAAAATAAGCCCGCTGATACGCCTGCCATTCGCGTTCGGGTTGACTCCAGGGCAGCAGAGCGAGAGCCAGTATCAAGAGTAAGCTGGCCAGCAAAAAGATGAGAGCCTGACGGGTCGTGACGATCATCGTTAAAACCGGGAGTAAGGAGTAAGCAGTAGGGAGTAGGGCATTTTTTCTCTGCCCTACTCCTTACTCCCTACTGCCTACTGCCCTTGAAACAACTCCAGTAAACTTAAAAGTACAATCAACACCAACAATCCTCCGAAAACCACTTGTGGTTGCCAACGCTCGCGGGCAAACCAGCGCCCTCGACCCGGCCCGCGCCGGTCGAGCAGGGGTAAGGCGGCCAGCAAGGCCAGACCAGCCAGGGGAATGAGCCAGCCCGCCCACAGCGGCGGAACGTAGCGTAACAACCATTGGATGGCCAGAAAAAACCAGGGGGCCTGCACCACGTCGCCGCCCACGCGATTCAGGTCAGCCGGCGGGCCAAGGTGAGGGGGAACAAAAATTGATAGCAGTATCAGCCCGCCAGTCAAGACCAGGCCGGTTATCAATTCTCGAAAAAGGATGGTTTCGCGCGAGGTAAACCGGCGCGGCTGGCCGGCAGTCCAATCCGGGCGCGAGATGCCGCCATCAACCCTGACCCGCCAGAGATGGTAACCGATCCCGCCCAGGCCAAGCAGAGTTAAGGCAAAGACATGCCAGGCATAAAAGCGCAGCACGGTGGCCGGGCCGAGGGCTTGATCGCCCACAATCAATAGATACAGGATCGAGCCGAGGCCGGGCAGCTCTTTGAGCAAGTTGGTCCCGACCAGCAAGGCCCAGATGCTGCTGGCATCGTAGCGCAGAGCGTAACCACTGAAATTCCAAACCAGGGTCACCAGCAGCAGGCCCAGGCCAATAAACCAGTTGACGTCGCGGGGGGGGCGATAGCCGCCGGTAAAGACAATGCGGGCGGTGTGGATCACCACGGCTACGACCATTATCTGCGCCGCCCAGTAATGCAGCGCCCGGACAAAGCGCCCGGCATAAACCACGCTGTCGATGAGCACCAGCGAGGCATAAGCGCCCGGCAGAGTAGGTTCGTAGTAAAACATCAGCAGCGCCCCAGTCAGGGTGGTGATCACGGCGGTTATCACCGCAATGCCGCCCATGCCCAGGGTATAGCTCAATCCGGCGCTGCTGGCCGGATTCTCCGTTGGCAACAGATTGTAGAGTAAGCTCTTGTTCTTGCGCCACAGGCGCAATTTACGTGGACGCGGCTGGATAGTAGTTGGTACCCCCATTTGTAGGAGACGGTAGACAGGGAAAATCATACCCCCTCTACCGTCTGCTGTTTACCGTCTACTGGTGTCAGCAGCCATCGGCCGGATTGGCCCCGGCTTGCAGCCAGTTGTACAGGCGTTGGAACAAGGTGTCGTCCATATGCTCGGCGGCGTGTTCGGGAATCGTGTCGGCAGTTTGACGCATTTTAGCCCGTTCCATTTCAAAAGGAAAGCTGAGGCCAGCGAGTGCGGGGGCGGTAGGACTGCCCTGGGCAAAGGCGCCGTGGCAGGTGTCACACTGGCCTTCGGTCCAGACCGACATACCCAACACCTGGCCGGACGGGAGAGCAGGCCTCGAGCCGGTCGAGACAATTGTCGTTTGCTCCAGGCTTTCCAGCCAGCCGTAGATATTATAGGCATCCTGGGTGGTCAACTCGATTTCACTAAAAGCCGGTTTGGGCGGTAGGGCCGTTCTGACCTTGTGCAGAAATTGGTCAAAAGGCAAGCTGGTACCGGCCAAGCGGGGACCGATGCCCCCCTCGGCCTGGGGATTGTGGCAGGTCGCACATTGCTTATCCAGATAGACTTGTTGCCCTCGGACTCCATCTGGCGCGGCCAGGTTGGCCGTCGACTCGGGCGGCGGTGTGGCTGTAGGCGGATGAGGGGCCGGAGCTAATTTTTCGGCGCAGGCGGTCAGCATAATTCCTGCTGCCAGTAACACCAGCCCCAAAATAATTGATCGCTTCATTGGTAGCACTCGTCTCTAACACAGCCCATTTTTAACCATTCGTACAATTTCTTGAAAATTTCATCAGAAATATGGTCAGCACTGTGTTCGGGAATGGTATCGGCGGTCTGGCGCATTTTGACCAGTTCCTCTTCCACTGGATCGTTGATACCGGCCAGCATAGGACCATCCGGACCACCCTGGGCAAAGATGCCGTGGCAGGTATCGCAGCCACGACAGGTCCAGATTGTCATGCTCCGCATCTCCTCAAGCGAGGGTGTTTCGTTGGTAGCTGGACCAACACTAGGAGCCAGAGCTTGCTGGGGTGGTACCTGAGTGCGCACCCAAGCATAAATATCATAAACAGCCTGGTCGGGCAACTGGTCCACGGAGTAAGCCGGTTTAGGGGGTATCGCCGTTCGGACTACGTGCAGGAAATTATCATAGGCTAGGTTGGTGGCAGCTAACTGCGGACCTATACCACCCAACCCCAATGGACCGTGACAGGCTGAACACTGCGCTTCGTTCCAGGCAGCTTGCCCCTTTTCCAGGTTGGGAATATAAATTCCGGCAACCAGGGCCGGGGTATTTGTAGGCGGCGGCGGTGCGAGTGCCGGTGTCTCGGCGCAGGCAACCATAAAGAAACTAAAAGCCAAGATAACCATGAGTCGTTTTGATATAATCATTTGAGGCCTCCTGACCTGGTTATAGCAGAGGTTGCTAAAAACCTGGGCATTATCTCACGTACAACGGCAAAAAGTGGGAAACTTGACCAGCATAGACAAACACATAACGTAGGGCAAAGCCGCCAATCAGGACCATTCCCGCACTTAAACCACCCCAGAGGCGGCTATATTTGACCGCGTGCTCTTGCCAGATGACCGGAAACAGTTCAAAACCTTCGATGGCCAATGGGATCAATAGCCCTAACAGAACCACGCCTCCCCAGAACGCCAGAGTGTAGGGGCCGCCCATAATCAGGTTCAGGCTTTGGGACGAACCCCAGGTGCTGAGGGACTGGTGCAGGAAAAAGGGGATAATCATAAAGATTTCCAGGACAATCAACATGGCGTCGAAACTGACCAGGAAATGGCGCTCGGTGTGCAGGTGATCGTGACCGGCCCGCGGGCGCATCAGCGAAGCAATGAGCAGAACGGTAGCTCCCCCGCTGCTCATCGCCGACATCAGGAAGAGTTGGGCCACCATGGGCGTGTTCCACAGGGGCCGGGCGGGAATAGCGCCCAACAGCACGCCGGTGTACATGCCTACACCGATGGCTAATGGCGCACCCATAGCGGCAGCCACCCGGCGGGCCATATTGATTTCCCGGCGGTCGAGCGGCCGCCAGGCGCTGAAGTGGGTCAAGTCGACCAGACGATGGGGCAAGCGGAGCAGGTCGCGCCAAGGCTGGGGCAGCCACAGGGCAAAGTAGACAAACGACAGCACTGAAAAGCCGGTCAGCAGCCAACTGCCGACGGACATCGGCGAAGTGTATTCGACGGTCAGAAAAAGCCACCAGAATTGAAAGGGCTTGGTCAAATCAAAGATCAAAGCGGCTAGTCCCAGGCTCAACGGCCAGGGAGCCAGTAAAGCTCCAATGCGGCTGATGCGCTCGTAACGTTCGCCGCCCAGGTAGGTGGCCAGACCCGACACAAAAAAGGCCCCGGCGCTAATCCCGGCGGTGAATAGATAAAAGGCGATGAGTAAATTCCAGTGGAAGTGGAAGGTACTATGCTCCATCATTTACGCTCCTTATCCGGTAGACGGCAGATAGTAGACGGTAGGTGGGGAATTTTTTACCCTGTCTACTGTCTACCTGCTTAACTGCGAATGTAATAGATCGCCGGTTCGGTACCGGCCTCTTCGTATAGGCGATAGTATTCGTGGGTAGCCAACAGTTTGGAAACCTCGCTGTCAGGATCATTGAGATCGCCAAAGTGGCGGGCGTTACCCACGCACGTTTCTACACAGGCCGGCGGCAAGCCCTGGTCCAAGCGGTGCACACAGAAGGTGCATTTGTCTACGGCGTCTTTTTCCTCATTGACATAGCGGGCGTCGTAGGGGCAGGCCATCATACAGTATTTGCAGCCGATGCACTTGTCGTAATCAATCAAGACCAGTCCATCTTCCCGGCGATAGGTCGCGCCGGTAGGGCAGACCCGCTCGCAGGGGGGATTGGCGCAGTGCTGGCAATTTTCCGGCAGAAAGGAGCTACTAAGGTCAGGGAAGACGCCCCGCTCCAGCTTATTGATCCAGTTACGATGCATGCCCAACGGCACCTGGTTTTCTACTGAGCAGGAAATCATGCAGGCTTCGCAGTTGATGCAGCGATCCGGCTCCATTACAAAGACCCAACGGCGTTTCCGGGGGGTGAGGTTGTTATCACTCATAGTTGTCTCCATCCAAGTTAGCGAATGAGCGAATCTGCGAAGGGCGAAGGGGTAAATTTTGTTCGTCTATTCGCCATTCTTCATTCGCCATTCGCTTATGCTTTCTCCACTTTAACCGTCGTCTGTGATAATGCCTGCGAGCCGCTGACCGGGTCGGTGAAGGTCAGGTGCAGATCGCTGTCGCTGGCTCCCATCCCGTAGGCGGTGGTCAAGCCTTTGCTGACATGGCCGAAACCGGGGATCATGTAGACGCAGTCGGGCCGGATTTTCTCGGTCACATGGGCGACCGTTTTGACCCGCCCGCCAGTGCTCTCGACCCAGATGGCGTCGCCATCGGCGATGCCCAGTGCCGCCGCTGGTTGGGGATTGATCCAGAGCGGGTTGGTCGGTACGCGCTCGTGGAGCAGCTTGTTGTTGTGGGTGGCAAACTGGGTGTGCTGGGCCACTTTGCCGGTCAGCAGGAAAAACGTGCCCGGCTCATTGGTGACCGGCTCTTCCCACACCGGCACGGGCGAAAAGCCGCTTTTGGCCAGGGTCTCGGAAGCCAGTTCGAGTTTGCCGCTAGGTGTGTTGAAGCTGGGTTCTTTGGCTGCGCTGCTCTCCTCGGTCGGTGGGCGGTAGTAGCCCTTCTCCTTTAGTTCTTCCAGGGTAATGCCGAGGGGAGCCACCTGCTGGCGCAGGTAATCTTCTTCATCTTTGTACTGGAAGTAATCGCCCAGACCCAAACGGGTGCCCAACTCTTTATAAATCCATAGGGCCGATTTGCTCTCGCCCAACGGTTCGACCACCGGCTGGCGGAGAAAAACCGTGCCGTCCACCACAGCCAGCGGGTCGTACCGCTCCAGGTAGCTGGCTTCGGGCAGGACCACGTCGCTGAACCAAGCGGTGTCGTTCATACTGATGTCAACGGTGACAATGAAATCCAGCTTGCTGAAGGCTGCGATGGTTTTGTGGCGCTCCGGCAGGGAGTTGACCGGGTTTTGCCGGGCGATGAACCAGCCGTGGGCCTGGTAAGGCTGGCCGGTCAGGATGTTATCCCTGATCTCCTGAAAAACACCCAGCTTGAGCGGCACCAGGGGATATTTCCAGGGCACGCCATCCAGCCGCAAGGCGCTGACGCGTGGGTAAGCTGGCTGAGGAATGGCCCCGAGCTTGACCCCGCCTTCTTCGCCGGCGGCGGGCTGCAAGCTGCCCGGCCTGGCCCAACTGCCGACCAACCCATTCAGCACGGCGATGGCCCGCTCGGTCTGGAAGGAGTTGATGAAGTTGCTGGTGCGCCAATTTGGATGGGCAAAAGCCTGGGGCGCGGCCAGGGCAAATTCGCGGGCGATGCGGCGGATGGTTTCGGCCGGGATTTCGCACTTGCTGGCGGCCCACTCCGGCGTGTAGCCCTGAGCAGCCGCTTTGACTTGGTCAAAGCCGACCGTGTACTTGTCGACAAATTCCTTATCGTACAGCTCTTCGGCGATAATGACTTGGATCAGAGCCAGGTGAAAGGCCAGGTCGGTGCCAGGTTTGATGGGCAGCCACTCGGTGGCTTTGGCCGCGGTTTTGGTAAAGCGGGGGTCGAGCAGCACCACTTTGGCTCCCCGCTGAAGGGCGGCGACCAAATCCTGGGCCTCGGAATTGGAGATGGCGTCGAGCATGTTGCGGCCGGTGTAAATGATGTATTGGGTCTGGCTGTAATCGCGCCCCGGCTCCTCCAGGCCAAAGGTCAGCAGGTTGGCCGTAATCATGGCGTTGAAGCAGAGCGAGCGCTGGGTGCCGTAGTTGGGCGAGCCATAAGCCTTGAGCAGGTTTTCAAACTGCACCTGGACCAGATTGTGGGTCGAACTGAAGATCATCGCCTCGGGACCGTAGCGCTCCTTGATTTCCAGCATGCGGGCGGCTACGTAATCCAGGGCTTCTTCCCAACTGGCCCTGGCCCATTTGCCTTCGCCGCGCCCGCCCTTGCGAATGAGCGGATATTGCAAGCGGTCAGGATCGTACAGGGTGGCAGTGCCGGCCTGCCCTCGCGGGCATAACATGCCGCGCGAGTGGGGGTGAAAACCATTACCTTCCAGCTTGTAGACCTGGCCATCCTTGACCTTGGCCCGCACCCCGCAACGCCAGACACACTGCTCGCACAGGGTAAAAACTTCGCGGTCGAACTGGGTGGGCGGGTAGTAGTCGGTGCGGGGAGCCGCCGGCGTGTCGTTATCGGCGGGTAATAAGTTGATCACATCCAGCCCGCTCAAGGCCACCGACCCGGCGACCACACCCGCCCCCAGCCCGAGGAATTCCCGCCGCGAGAGCGCTTGAAGAGGTTTTCTCTTGCTTGTCATAGCTTGACTCCATTTTGATGCGTGAGGCGTGAAACGTGATGAATTACACCAAGACGCTCCACGTTTCACATTTTAGCGACTGCCAACGTGGTCTGGCCGTGGCTCACCCTTCTTGGCTAAAATATAGAACAGGTAGGCCGAGAAGATGGCCAGAAAGGCAATGAGCAGCCAGTGGTTGAGGTTGAACATGTCTGGCAGGAAGGCGGCCCCGTAATTGGCAATACCAGAAATAATCGGAAAGACCTGAGCATAGGTCACGCCGAAAAGGATGGCTCCAACCAGAAAGCCCAATATCCCTGGGATCAGATAATCAAGATTACCCCGGCCAAGACCGGCCAGGCAGGTGCCCGGTCAGAAACCGGCCAGGGCCATACCTACGCCAAACACCAGCGCGCCGACAAAGTTGCCAACTAGGTAAGTCGGCGTGCTGCCGGTCAGGTTAACCAGGTCCAGGTCGCGCAAAAAATAGATACCTACCGAACCGACGACGATAGCCGTGAGCATAAATTTTAGGACACTCAGGTCGGTAAAGCGGTAGACGTTGACAATTTTGCTGTAGCGGGTGAAGCCCACCTTTTGCAGAATAAAGCCAAAAAAGATGCCGACAATCAAGGCTGCGGTGAAACTCATGGTTTAATACCTCTTTCCGTAGAGAATTTTAGCGGTAATGATGCCGGAGATGAACATCCCGGCCATAAAGATGAAGGCCGCCGGAGCCAGTTGAACGCCGCCGGAGATGGCCAGGCCGCTGGTGCAGCCCCCGGCGATACCCGCCCCATATTCGAGCAGGATGGCCCCGAAAAAGAGAGCCAACCAGCGCTTCCAGTGCGCCGGGCCAAACACTTGCACCCACTGCTCGTCGGAAATCCAGCGCAGCTTGAAATCGCCGGAGGTGACGGCGGCGATGAATGCACCGATTATCACCCCCCCTCCCATAACCACACCCCAGGTGATACCGGGCGTCATCACAAAGCGCCAATAGGTATTCTCGGCCACACTGGGAGCAATGACCTGCATGATCGAGCCGGCCAGGTTTTCAAACGCGCCTGATGCCCCAAAGAGCAGGCCGGTGAAGAGCAGGGTCAAGATGGCCAGCAACCCCAGCATGGCCCCGGTCAGGTAAGGCGACCACTCGACTTGGGTGAACCAACTGATAAATTTGTTTGTACTCATAGTTTGCTCCTTAAATTAACTGGACCACAGCAGGCCTGAAGCTGCCTGTCAACCCCTAGATTCCCTTGATCAGCGCCAGCAGCAGGTTTCGATCTTTAGCCCCAATCTGGCGCAGGGCCGTAATCACTTCGGCGTCAACCCGGCTGACAGCCGCCAGGATTTCACTGCCGCGTTCCGGGTTGGCCAGGATCGTGTCCAGGGCAGCCAGCGTTTCCGGCTCCAACTTCATCAGCCGGGGCAGCAGTTTTTGTAATTCGGGTTTTTGCGCTAATAGAGCCTCCATTTGGGCTGTATCAGTCAGAGTTATACCGCTATCACTACGCGCCGTCGCAGTGGCCAGGGCTTGGGGAACAGGGGCGACATTTTTACTGATCCAAGCGGCTACTCGCTGACCCCAATTTTCCCAACTCCAGGCCGTCACAAAAAAGGCTGCCCCCGTGCCCAGAATTAGCAGCACCAGGATCAGGTTGCCCCAGTTGGAAATCAAGGGCGGCGAGGCAGTTGCTTCGGCGTAGAGCAGGTTGAAATCAATCGCCTCGCCCCCCAACGGCGCGCTGACCGAAGTGCCCCCGGTCGTGCAACCGCTGCTGTCGTCGCTGCTGCTCGGAGGGTTGGCGCTACCGCTGTTGCCAGCAGGTCCGCCGGCGTTGAACTCGACGCCAAGCGTTGAGGCATATATCTGGGCCAAGTCATTGTGATCGGTGGGGTGGCAGCCCTGGCAACTGGCCTTAACGTCGCCCAGAGGCGCGACCATACCCACATGCGCTTCCTCTTTGCTCGTTGCCTGGACGTTGCCGGCGTGGCAAAATTCGCAGAAATCGCCAAAGGCGTGGGCTTTATGCCAGTCGCCGTTGTTGGCCACCGACATCTGGCCTTGCGTTTCGTGGCAGTTTTTGCAGGATGAGGCCGACGTGCCGCACTGGGCCGCTGCCGGCTGAGCCGACACGAACATCATCGCCCCCAGCAGCAGAATAAAGCTGCCCATCAAGGCGTAGAGAAACCACTTATCCGCGTGTCTCATATTAATTTTTTCCTCCTGTGGCGTTGGGTTACGAAAACACCCCAATTAAATGTCAGATAAAAAAATTAAGCCGGTTCGAGGGTACTCATCTCGGCGATGCGGCGTAGCCGGCCCATCAATTCTGTCCGTTCTTGCCCAATTTCCTCAAAGGTATGGGCGACACTTTGCAACCAGGTACTTAGCCGTGCCTGTTTATACTCGTCAAGCACCCCAATCTCTCGGGCGGCTTCGGCCAGAGCCTCCGGGTCAAGCCCATAGGCTGCGGCCAGACGTTGAATCCGCGCCGTTTCCTCATCAACCGAAGGCGACTCGGCATGAAACTGCCCGGCGATTAACATGGCTTCAAGCCGGCCGTTTATCTCAATCCGGGCGCGGGCATATTGCAAACCGGCATGACAGGGGGTAAAGCGAGGCGCATATTCGGACTGTTCGGCCAATTTAGCCCACGAGGCGATACAAGCCTGGCGACCGGACTCACTAGCCAGAATCAGATTGCAAAAGCGGCAGGAGTTGCTCATTTCGGATAGCGGCTCGCCGGTGGCGGCAGTTGTCACCGAGCCTACGCCGGCCACATCGGCGAAAACATTTTGAATGTGTTGGACACAATGAAGCGGTAGGCTATGGGTAGAGAGTGAATGGGGGACGGCCTGAGTGGGTTCGGCCGGTGGTGTGCCAGCAAGCAAGGTATTGATCTCTTCTCGGGGGAAACGCCACTGCTCACCAATTTTGATCCCGGTCAAGCGCCCATCTTTGAGCATGCGGTAGACGGTGGTCCGGTCTACCTTGAGTAACTCTTGCAGTTCTTTGGTGGTCAGCAAATCGGCCATAATCCCCTACTCTTTGCTATAGATTGCTATATAATGCTATAGTATTCTATTGTAAATTATGGTGATAGTGACATTTGTCACAAAAAGAAATGACAAACGTCACTCGAAAGCTTTCCCACAAAACGACATCGGCAATAGTAAGGGCAAGCTCTTAATTTGAGGTAGCCTAAAAATCAGACCTCCGAGGTTTTTAAAACCTCGGAGGTCTGATTTGCCTTATCAGGTGATCTTTTACACCTGGCCACCCCCTGAAGACCGGGGCATAATTAGTTGTCCGGCTGTTTACCAGCGGGTCAAGAGACCGAATTGATAATCAGATTGTGATCAAGTCCGGTCAGACAGCGGCAGGCTCCTTCGGTAACCACCACAATATCCTCGATGCGGATGCCAAATTTATGCGGCAGGTAAACGCCCGGTTCAACCGAAAAGACCATGCCAGGTTCCAGCACAGTTTCATTTTTAGCGGTAATCCAGGGCGGCTCGTGAGCTTCTAAGCCCAGGCCGTGGCCGGTGCGATGGGGAAAGAAAGCGCCGTAGCCCGCCTCCTCGATCGCCCCACGGGCGGCCCGGTCAACTTCACAAGCTTTTACCCCGGCCACGGCTGCCTCGCGACCCCGCCGGTTGGCTTCCTGGACCACTTGATAGACCGCTTTGACTTGGGCGGATGGCTCACCCAACTGTACCACCCGCGTAATGTCCGATTTATAGCCAGCCAGCGTCGCGCCGATGTCGAGGATGATGGTGTCTCCGGCCTGCAAACGCCGCTCTCCTGTCTCATGGTGGGGAAAAGCGCCGTTAGGCCCTGAAGCCACAATGGTAAAATCCGCCGACTCGGCCCCGTGCTCACGGAAATAGTTGGCAATTACCGCTGCTACCTCCCGCTCGGTCACCCCCGGTTTGCAGGCCGCCGCTCCGGCCAAAAGGGCCTGATCGGCCTGCGCCGCCGCCCGTTGCAGCGCTTCAATTTCTGCTTCCGCTTTGCCCATGCGCAGTGAAGCCATTAACTGTCCGGCGACAACCGATTTGGCCGGGCCGATGATCTCTTGCAAGGTCAGCAGGGCATCCGCCCGCATCGTATCATCAGTAGCCAGAACCCCACCGGGTTTGAGCCCCAAATCAGTGAGGGTCTGGGCCACAACCTGGTCCGGCCCGGCTGCGTCGTCCCAACGTATAGCCGGCATGCCCGTCTGGGCTTCGACCTGATCGGCGTTTACGTCTGGCACCACCAGGCGGGTCGCCTGAGGGGTGACCAGCAGCGCGCACAGCCGCTCGTCGGCCAGGGGTGCAAAGCCCAGCAGGTAACGCATGTTAGCCGTGGGCGCAATGGCGATGATATCTACCCCGGCCTGAACCATTTTGGCTTGCAACTGCTTGATTCGTGCGGCTGAAAGGCTGGAAATTGTCATCGGTTCATCTCCTCATTTATTAATCAAATTGAAACTAAACCTGCCACATTTTTTGCAACTGGGTGAAATCAAGGCTGATGATGCCTTCCTGTTGCAATATCTCTTGAGTTTGGGGAGACATCAGAAATTCAAAATCGGCCTGGCGAACATCCCAACTGGCAGAGATGGCTTGTAGTTCAGGCGTGACCACCGAGGGGTGGATGGCCCATTCGGTCAGACCCGGCGGCAATTCGCGCAGCATCCTAAAGTACACCTCCGGTTTTTCGTGGGTTGCCAGGCGGTAGCTATCAATCAGATCGTAGTCGCTGGTGGGGTAGCCTTGCTGCTGGAGTTTCTCAATAAAGGGTTTATTGGTGACCCGCATGGCCAGGCCGTAATCAAAGGCCAACCTGACGGTCATATCGAAAATATCTTCCCGGCGGGTGTTGATTAAACAGTGGCTATCCAGGTGGGTTGGCTGCAAGCCCTGGGCCAGCACCGCTTCAATTTGGGTTCTGAACTCCAGCTCCAGTTCAGCCAGGTTAACCTGGGCCAGAAACTCAGGGATGCGCTGTTCGCTGTAAAAATAGCCGGCTTCGTCAATCAGCGAAGGTACTTTTTCGCCGGACGCCAGCGGCCCCCAGCGATAGTAGACGGCCTCACTCACCGCCGTGAGGTGCACCCCAAAGGGAATATCCGGATTCTCTTTGAGCAAATGCATGGCGTGCAAGGCCCAGGGGCAGGGGGCCATCAGCGTGCAGGAACTGGCCGCGCCCCGGCGAATGGTCTGGAGCACGCCCTCGTTGATGGCGTGGCACATGCCAAAGTCATCGTTGTTGAGAATCAACAGGCGGGCGTCTGGCGGATAACCGAGCAGTTCATTAGTTTGGGTTCTCTTGAACATGATTGTCTGTTCCTTTGGTCAGGATTGATTTGTCGGCAAGGCTTGCCTGGCCCTCTTATGTACTATCTGCCGTTACTCATTCAACACGGATACGAGTCGCTCAAACAGACGGTCCACTTCTTGGTGGGTCTCTTCGTCGAGGGTGTAGCCCACCGGACCGCGCACAATCGTATTTTTAAATACCCCTTGCTTGACCAGCAGATATTTCTCGACCGCCAAAAAGGCATCGAGGCTCGTCTGGATGGCAATCAAGGCGGAGATCGGCAGCGACAACTGGTAGATGCGTGACTCGTCGTCGGCTTTAAGAGCGCGCCACAAGGCTACGATGCCGTCAATCAAATCAGCGCCCGGTATCGTTCCGGCGATGCCCCGACGATAGCTGTCAACCAGGGCAATCCCACCGGTTCCTTCAAAAATTGCGGCTTGCCCGCCGGTGGCCTCGCGCAGAGCGGAGAGGCGCGGCCCAATGGGCGTTGCTTCGGGTTTAAACATCACCTGCGGGCCATACTCGTTGAACAGGCTGGCCTGCAAGGCAATAGACATGGGTTTGCCCACATAGCCGCTGGCATCCTGGATAATCACCGGAATATTAATCGCTTTTATTATCCGTTCGTAGTAACGTTTCAGTTCATCTTCTGCTACTGCCGCCGACACCGGCGGGATGGCCATGACTGCATCGGCCCCCACCGACTCGGCATGGCGGGCGTAGGCTTCAGCCGTGTGGCTGGACTCGGCCCCGACGCTGATGACCACGGCTCCCTGTTCAGCGCCAAAGCGGCAGACGGCCTCGGCCAATTGTTTCCGTTCCTCGCTCGACAGCCGCAGGGTCTCAGAGACCATACCCATCACAACTCCGTCACTGCCATGGTCATACAGCCAGTGAATTTCCTGCTCCAGGGTAGCCCAATCTATGCTCTCATCTTCATGAAATGGCGTCTGAAACACGGGTAAAACACCGCTGATAGTTGGGGTTGCCTGTTGATTTTTACGCACGAAGTCCCTCTCCTATAGTAGATTCACTATCTTTGCACTTTAACCGTATCAACCTAATTTCACCGCAGAGACGCCGAGTTCGCAGAGATTTTTGGTTAATTTTCTCGGCGTTCTCTGCGTCTCTGCGGTAAATTTTCTGCTGAACGTCAGAAGTGCAAGCATAGTAAGTAGATTGATTTATCTTATCTTGGTCATGAATATTGTCAACATGTAGGCCCTCTCTAGTCTTGTGACATTTGTCACCAACGATTAGGACGAATTTCACTTTCGCTTCACTGGTGAAGAGGCTATATTAATGATAGGGTTCATGGGCATTTTTATGATGCCTCCCAAGTCCAATTAATTCACCATCTCCCTCGAACGCGGAAAACACCTATCGCTTAGAAGCGAAGGGCAGGAGGGTGGAACAATGAAGGAGTGCTTAATTCGGATAATTGAATGGTTATTTGATTTCTCTCTAACCCCCTACAACCCCATCTTCCCCCTTTTTCAGCCGGGTTGGCTCCCGCACATGCGGCAACCCGGATTCTGCTGGATTGTTTCTTTACCTGATCAGACCTTTTCTCCTCCCAAGGCCGGCCCCTGGGTGGCGAAATTTACCTTTGCTGAAGAAATCAGCTACGACAATCTCCTTTTAATATTTCCCTAACCATCTACTTAACCCTTCAGCCTGATTAGATGGCTACAGAGCCAGGCCCGAGCTGGCTAAGATAAAATGAGCAAGCAAGTTGGCATTCTGGTTGGCGAAGGCGACATGCCGGGCCTAAATATGCGTCTCAAAGGGCTGATTTAGCGGCTGTTTGAGGCCGGTTTTGCGCCAATCGGTAGTTGCTGGCGAAGCTTGCGGACAGAGGAGGAAAGCCTATGAGAAAGAGTCTGTACAATCGCAAAGATCGCTTGATCCAAGAAAAACGGCAAGATGCTTATCAAGAACGCAATAAATGGCCGGAACCGACCCGCTGTACCGAGTGCAATGCCCTGTTTGTCAACGGGCGCTGGACCTGGCAAGAAGCGCCAGCGAAAACTTATGAGACTATCTGTCCGGCTTGCCGGCGGATCGCCGACCGCTACCCGGCTGGGTATGTGGAAATTAGCGGTTCATTTTTTCCTGAGCACCAGGCTGAAATATTAAACCTGGTTCATAACGTGGAAAAGCAGGAGAAAAGTGGGCATCCCCTGGAAAGAATCATGTCAATCACCTTCGAAAATGGCCATCATTTAATCACCACCACCGGTTTTCACCTGGCCCGCCGCATTGGGGAAGCCCTGTCACGAGCCTACAAAGGTGAACTTTCTTTTCAATATGCCGAAGCCGAAGATAGTATCAGGGTTTATTGGCAGCGGTAAAGTCTAATCTGAAGCAAGATAAAGGAGGTGTAATAATGACAACGCAAACCGAGTTGAGAATGCTCACCGTGCTGCGATCCATGAAGGCGCTCCATGGGATGGAGACAGTGCATGTAAAAAAGCTGGCAGCCCTGGCCACTGAGGTTACCTTTGCCACAGATCAAATCATCTATCGCGAGGGTGACCTGGGAGAGGCGATTTACTTTATTGAAGAGGGTCAAGTGATCATCGAAATGAGTGTCCCTGAAAGTAGTAAGCCGGTGATGATGTACACGGTCGAACCGGGCCAGCTTTTTGGTTGGTCAGCCTTATTCCCACCCCGACGCAAGCAGGCTCGAGCTCGGGCGGTGGTGCCTACTCGGGTTATTGCCATCAGGGCGGCTCAATTGCGCGCGGCGTTCCAGGCGGATCAAAGTTTGCAGAACGCGATGATCGAACGAGTGACCGAGGTTATTGCCGACCGTCTGAGCGCAACTCGGGGACAATTGGCCCGGTCTGTCCAATCAGAAGTGAAAGCATAACTGCCGCAGCGTATCAGGGAACCACGATGTCAAACCCGACCTCGCCCTTATCGATTATCCACCATAAAGAGGCCGAATTGCGCCACCGGCTCGAAGCAGCCCGGCAACAAGCCGAGGTTCGGCTTCAAGCCGCCCGTGAGGAGGCCAGGCAAATAGTAACCGAGGCTGAACAAGCCGGGCGAGTCGAGGCCAAGAATTTTTTTGACCAGGGCATTGCCGCAGCTCAGCAAGAAGCCCAGGCTATTTTGGCTGTTGCGCACGAGAAGGCCGCGGCTCTGCACAACCCGGCGGACAACAGATTAAAGGCTGTGGCCGAGCAGATTGTCAGGCTGGTGCTATCGGGAAATTCTTCATCGACCTGACTGGTATTGGAGTATTTCCATGCTGTTTTCAATGGTCAAGGTGCAGATTATTGGGGCCAAATCCTGCCAGGACCAAACTATCCAACTCCTGCAGCAATTAGGGGTGGTTCAGATTGAGCCCTGGAGTGAGCAGCGCGCCTGGTCGCAGCAGCGGATGGCCCTGAGCAGCCAGGCCATCCGCTGGCGCGAGCGATTAGCCTATGCCGCGACCCGGGTTGAAGCTATCCTGATGACCTTGCCTGCCGTTGAGTGCCCGGCCGAGGCACAGTTCAGCGCCGTGCTTGAGCAGCTCCTTCAGGTAGTCGAGACCGGATTGAACGAGGTTGGTCCCCAGGTGCAAGCTTTGACCACCCGGCGGGACCAGCTTGAGGAGCAATTGGCTTCACTGGCACGTTACGAAACCACCCTGCGGCAATTGTTACCGGTGACACCGCTCTATATTGATTTAGAGCATTACGCTGTTAGCGCCGTCTGGATGGAGCGGCGTTATCAGCCAATTCTGGAAACCCTGAGCCAGCAGTTGCAAGACCTGACTCAGGGTTTGTGCGAGATCGTCTCGCGCCAGATCAACCAAGATATTGTGGTTGCGCTTTTGATTTTCCCCAAAACCCAGGCCAATGCCGTCAATGAATTACTGGGCCAGGAGAATATCACCCAGATTCGCCTGCCGCCGGACCTGGCCGGTCAATCCCTGGAGCAAGCTCTCACCCAGATTCAGCAGCGGCGGCAGGCCATCCCGCAGGAGCTGACTGAGCTTAAAACCCACCAAGAGGCTGTGGCTCGCGCCTGGCGGGCTCGCCTGCTGACCTGGCAGGCTTTTCTGCGCGATCATCTGGCTCAAGTTGAAGTGCAGACCCATTTGGGTCAGACTGACTACACTTTTGTGATCGAGGGTTGGGTGCCCGAGTTTCGGCTGGCTGAGCTACAGGCCGCTTTGCAAGGCGAGGTTGGTGAAGAGGTCCTGGTGGTTAAACTGCCGCTATCCGCCAGGGAACAGGAAGACGCCCCGGTTATGTTTAACAACCCGCGTCTGGTGACCCCTTTTGAACCGTTGTTGCAACTGTTGGCCCTGCCCCGCTACGGCGATTTTGACCCGTCCCCATTGATGGCCCTCTTCTTCCCCCTCTTTTTTGGGATGATTCTGGGCGATGTGGCCTATGGCTTCATCTTGTTGGGGCTTATGCTCTATCTCCGCCGCCGCTTCAAAACCCGCCCAACCCTGCGCGCGCTCAGCGAAGCCCTGCTGATGGCCTCGCTCTGGAGCATCGTCTTCGGTTTTCTCTTCGGCGAATTTTTAGGTACGTTGGGCGAGGAGATAGGTCTTCACCCGCTTTGGTTTGATCGGGGACATAACGTGCAGGCGCTGTTCCTGATAACCATTGG
>CAZRYD010000104.1:13738-19006 GCA_964604225.1 uncultured Caldilineaceae bacterium | reverse complement strand
ATGGCGCAAATGTTTATTAACGGTGAATGGGTCAAGGCCCTGAGCGGCCAGACTTATGAGGTGAAGAATCCGGCTAACGCTGAGGTGATTGATACCGCGCCGCTAGGCGACGCTGGAGACGCACGGGCGGCGGTTGACGCGGCTGCGGCTGCTTTCGGCGAGTGGGCCGGTACCGCGCCGGACAAACGAGCTGAGTTAATGCAGGCCGGTATTGTTAAAGTCAAAGAGAAGCTGCCTGAATTGACCGTTTTGTTGACCAAAGAGCAGGGCAAACCACTCATGGAGGCCAACGGGGAACTGCACCACTTTTTGCACGGCATGGAGTTTTACGCCAGCCTGGCCAGCAAAATTCGGGGGGCGCTGGCGCTACTGCCCCCAGCCATGAACCCCAAGAGCTACGGGCTGATTATGCCCCAGCCGGTGGGGGTATCGGTGGGGATCGTGCCCTGGAATTTCCCCATTACGCTGATGGGCACTAAAGTCGGCCCGGCGCTGGCGGCTGGCTGCCCAATCATCATCAAACCGGCCAGTACCACCCCGCTGACTACGCTGCGGATCATCGGACTGCTGAACGAGGCCGGACTACCACCGGGCGTGTTGCAGTGTGTCACCGGGCCGGGCGGGTCGTTGGGGCACGAACTTATTAGCCATCCCCAGGTGCGCCGGGTGGCTCTGACCGGCAGCAGCGCCACCGGCGAACGGGTGATGCAGGTAGCCGGCCCCAAATTCAAGCGTATCACCCTGGAACTGGGCGGCTCCGACCCGATGATCGTTTGCCCCGACGCCGATATGACCAAGGCGGTCAATGGGGCGATGATTGGGCGCTATTGGAACGCCGGGCAGGCCTGTCTGGCGGTCAAGCGGCTGTATCTGTTTGAGGAGATTTATGACCAGTTTGTAGACGCGCTGGTGGGGAAGGTCAAACGCTATGAGCCGGGGGATGGGTTGACCAAAGCCGAGAAGCCGATGATTCGGATGGGGCCGCTGCACACCGAGAGCCAGCGGGTTGAGGTGGAAGAGCAGTTGGCCGATGCGGTCGGCCAGGGTGCGGAGATATTGACTGGTGGGACGCGCCCCGAAGGGCCGGGAATGGACAAAGGCTATTTCTTCAACCCGGCAGTAGTAGTCAACGTGCCCGAGAACAGCCGCCTGGTGACGGAGGAAGTCTTTGGCCCGGTGCTGCCGGTGTTCAAGGTGAGAGATTTGGACGAGGCCATCGCCCAAGCCAATGCCAGCCCGTGGGGGCTGGGTGCGTCTATCTGGACCAACAATATGAAATGGGCCAACCAGGCCGCCCGTGAAGTTGAAAGCGGGATGCTGTGGGTCAACCAGATTCACTATGGTTACGACGAACTGCCCTTCGGCGGGGTCAAAGCCAGCGGCGTTGGCCGCGAGCACGGGCCAGAGGCATTGGATTATTATTTGGAGCCAAAGAGCGTAGTGTTTGGTGGCTTAGATTGATATGTCATTCTGAGGCGAAGCCGAAGAATCTCCCAAATTTTGGCTAAAAGTAACTCCGGAGGGATTTCTCGCTCCCGCTGGTCGCTCGAAATGACATTTTTTATAAAGTAAAACGGAGATACATTATGACCGAGTTATATGTAACTTTAAAAAAAGATGTGCCCTTGGGGATTATTACCCTCAATCGTCCTCCAGCGAATAGCTATGATATTAAGTTTATGCAGGATTTGGATGCGGCGATTGAGGGCGCGGCAGCGGACGATGAAATTAAGGCAGTCTTGCTGGTCAGCGCCTCGGAGAAGTTCTTCTCCGGCGGGGCCGACATCAAGGCGTTTTTGGCCAACACGCCGGAGGCCAATATCGAAATGGTTAATTTTGCCCATCGCGCTTTGGCTAAAATTGCCCACATGCCCAAAGTTTTTATCGCCGTGATCAATGGACACGCTATGGGCGGCGGCCTGGAGATGGCGCTGGCTTGCGATTTGCGCTTTGTGGGCGATGGCAACTTCAGGCTGGGGCTGCCGGAAGCAACGCTGGGGCTGCTGCCGGGCAACGGCGGCACCCAGCGCTTGGCACGGCTCATGGGGGCTAACCGGGCGCTGGACATGATGCTGAGTGGGGAGACGGTGGGTCCCGGTAAAGCGGTTGATTTGGGGATTGCTAACAAAATTTTCCCTGCGGATTCGGTATTGGACGAGGCCAAAGCCTACGCCCTCAAGCTGGCCAACGGCCCCACCAAAGCGCTGGCTTACATCAAACGCTGCGTTTACGAGGGCATCGAGCAGCCCCTGGCCGATGGCCTGGAACTGGAACGAGAACTGATTGCCGAACTTTTTGCCAGCGAAGACGCCCGCGAAGGATTGACGGCGTTTGTGGAGAAACGCCAGGCGGAGTTTAAGGGAAGATAATTACCAGGGGCAGTGAAAGGAGTCTTGGCATGGCTGGAAATAATGGAAAAATGCATTTTGCTTCAGAGGAAACTTTAAAGACCCGGCTCGAAGCCGGCGAACTGGTTGAAACGCCGGAGCAGATGTCGGAAGCGTACGTGCTAGGCTTGAAGCGCATCCTGACCGTTTCGGCGGATACGGAGCTGATGAGCGCCCCGGCTTACTATTATGCCGCCACCCAGGCCCCGACGATCAACGCCTTTGTTTCGGCCATGGCCATTATTCAGGATGAGTTAGGCCACGCCAATATTGCCTATCGCCTGTTGGAAGACCTGGGCTTTGACAAAGAGGAGTTAATCTACGAGCGCCAGCCCCACGAGTTCAAACATCCCTACGCCTTCGATGTCCCCCTGGATAGTTGGGTCGAGCTGGTCTGCGCCAACGCTTTGTACGACCGGGCCGGGTACGTGCTCCTGGGTGACGTGTATAAGCATACCACCTTTGCCCCCTGGAAACGCGGCCTGGTTAAGGTAGACCGGGAAGAGAACTTCCACCTACGCCACGGCGAAACCTGGATGCGCAAAATCTGCGAGAGCGAGTCCGGGCGGGAGGAGGTCCAGCAAGCCGTTGACTGGATGTTCCCAATGGTCATGGAGTGGTTCGGCTTGCCGGATGATAAAAAGAAGCACACCGAACAGCTCTCCTACGGCCTCAAGGGCAGCTCCAACGACACCCTGCGCCAAAATTGGCTCAGCACCGGCGTGCCCTTCTGCCAATCCATTGGCCTGAAACTGCCCGTCCACCAGAACGAGACTGACCAGAAGTATGAATTGGATTATCCTTTCCCCTGCCAGTTCGACGAGTCGGAGAAACGCTGGCTGATGGAAGATGGTGAAATCGGTTGGGATCAAGTGATGAGACGCTGGAAAGCCCGTGGCCCCAAGAACCATGAATTTGTAGAGAAGATTCAGCGCGGACATAAAGAGTTGAAAAAGATGATGGCAGTGGCCCTGTAACAGTAGACGGTAGACAGTGGACGGGGTTTATGGCCGGTCTCCTATCCTTGGTCTTCGGTTATTGCTGGGGAGTTATACTGATGAGTGAAGTAGTTTCCGAAGAGAACAAACACCTATGGCAAGCGCTGCACGAGGTAGAAGACCCTGAATTTCCGATGAGCATTGTGGATATGGGGCTGGTGATTGACCTGCAAAAAGTGGGCTGCACGGCCCAGGTCAAGCTGACCTTCACGGCGATGGGCTGTCCGTGCCTGGACATGATCATAGAGGATACCCGCGCCCGGCTGCTGCAAGAGCCGGATATTGACCAGGTGGAGATCCAGGTGGTCTGGACGCCGGTATGGACCAAGCAGCGTATGAGCGAGCAGGGCCGGGAGATTATGCGGCTAAACGGAGTCACTGTTTAATGACGAAACTATTGGACAACATTCAAATCTACGAAGTTTTTGCCAAGGTCAAAACCGACGAGCCGCTGCGCCACTGTGGCAACGTCATGGCCACCGATGTCGAAGGGGCTAAGGTGTACGCTTACAAGATGTATGACGAATTTCCCTGGACGGAAATGGTGATTATCCCCCGGCGGGAAATGATTACGATTATCAAAACCAGGTAGGACAAGCAGTCAGCTTGTCCCTTTACCCGGACAAACTAAAGTTTGTCCTACTGAGGTCAAGATGAGCACAAGCTACGATATTTTCGCCCGCAAGGAGCACCCGAAGCCTTTAGTCTACCTCGGCTCAATCGAGGTAGAAACGCCTGAAGCAGTGGCAGCGGCCAGCCTGGAAAGATTTGGACCGGAGAGCGACTGGCTGGAGATGGTGGCCGCACCACATCAACAGGTCATTGTCGTCTTTTCAGAAAAACAGGAGCAGCCGGCATGAGCGAGCGCAATCACTTCACGATGGAAGATATGGCGGTCAGGGCTTCGACCTCAGACCCCGGCGATTTTAGCCCCAAAACCCAGGGCGTGCTGCTCAATCTGCTGCTCCAACTGGCCGACAACAAATATGTGCTGGGTAAACGCTACGCCGAGTGGGCCAACAGCGCCCCGCTGCTGGAAGCTGCCGTGGCCGCCGCAGCGATGACCCAGGATGAATTAGGGCACGCCCGCAGCATCTATCCCCTCTTCCGTACCTTTCCCACCGCGCCGCCGGTACTCAAAAAAGAGGAAGATCGGACGAATCTGATCAATATCGCCTTTTTAGATCAATCTTTTGGCAGTTGGATCGAGTTTGTGGCGGCCAATTTCCTGTTTGACCAGGCCCTCTCGGTTGTGTTTGAAGCGGCCAGAGAGTCCGTCTTTGAACCGCTCAAGCAGCGGGCCGCCAAAATTTTGCAGGAAGAACAGTTCCATGCTATGTATGGCGCTACCTGGGTACGCAGTCTGGCCCAAAAAGACAGCCCCGCCCGCGATCAATTGGCAGACACGCTGCGCCGTATGTGGCCGGAGGTGATTTGCTGGCTGGGCCAGCCCGGCGAAAAATATCAGCAGTATGCCCTTGATGAAGGCTTGCTCTGTGATGATGTGGACGCCCTACGCCAAAAGTTCCTGCGCCGCGTTGGGCCGCTTTTGCAAGAAATGGGCTATCATTTACCGATCACTTATCGGGCTGACGCCAACCGTTGGGAAATCAGCGGCAGTCTCCCCTGGGACAAGTGGGATGCCAAAACCCGCCGACTGGAGAAAGGATGAAGGTTGAAATTTCTTTTTTTCATCCCTCATCCTTCCGCCTTCATCCTTTGGGAATAAAATGACCAAGCTAAAAGACTCGCTCAACCTAAAACCACCCGCAGTGCCCGACCACCCACCCTGCGCCTTCTGTGGCTCCGAGAAGACCGAATTCATGGCCCTCTTCGGCCAATTTTTGCTCGTCTCCCAATATTATTGCCACAACTGTCACAGC